>JAIEOM010000275.1 GCA_019750455.1 Sphingomonadales bacterium
CCACCCAATATCGGTCATAAATCCAAACACAGCATCACCCTGAGACCGGACGCTTTTGCGCCACCGTCACAAACTGCCTCGCCTTGCAAATAGGCCGCCCGGTGAGGGGCGGCCTTTGGCTTGGTTTCGAGTAGGGAAAGCAGGCGCGGTCAGAACTCGGCCTTCACCCCGATCGAGAAGCTGGTGCCGACATCGAAGGTGTTGATCTCTGCGCGGTTGGCGCCGAGTTGCTGGAATTCGAAATTGTCGCGCCCGAAGATGTTGCGCGCCTCGAAGCTCAGTTCCAGCGGCACGCCGCCCAGCTTCACTTCCGAACGCGCCACAACGTCGACCGTCAGGCCCGGGTCCTCGATCACGTCGGGCAGGGCCCCGCCGCGCAGGGTCACGCGCTCGCTCGCGTAGTTGAACAGCACGGTGAACTGCTGGACCTTGTCGAGATCCTCGATACCGAGCGAGAGGTTGGCGACGTGGTCCGACTGGCCGACCAGCGGCGCCCCGTCATCGAAAAGCTGGCTGGCAAGCTGCCCGGTCGCGCCCGGGATCGGGGCGATGTCGGCTGCGCCCACCGCAATGTTCGATTGGGTGTAGGTGTAGTTGGCGATGATCAGGAACTGCTTGCTCTCGAAGAACCCGCCCCAGTCGGCCAGATCGATCCCGTAGGCGAGGTCCAGTTCCGCCCCGTACAGTTCTGCCGAGGGCGCGTTGGCATAGCTCGTCTCGATGATGCCGGGGGCGGTGATCAGGAAGTTCTCGATCGGGTTGTCGATCTGCTTGAAGAACCCGGCAAGGCTCACCCGGCGCGGCCCGCCGAAGTAGTACTCGGCGCGCGCTTCGACGTTCAGCAACTCGCTGTCCTGAAGGAACGGGTTGCCGCGGAAACGGCGGTTCGATTCCGGATCGAAATAGGTCTGCTCCACCAGCTCGCGGAACTGCGGGCGGGCGATGGTCTGCGAGGCCGAGAGACGCAGTTGCAGATCGTCGATCGCTTCCCAGGTGATCGTCGCCGAGGGGAGGAAGTAATCATTGGCGATGCGCGTCGGGTTGGCGAGGTTGCCGCCGCCGAAGGCGAGATCGGGCGCGGCGACCTGAAGGCCGTCTTCGTAACGCACACCTGCTTCGATGCTGATGCGGTCGGTCGGGCGGTAACGCGCAAGACCGTAGCCCGCGTGGACGGTCAGCGCGGCATCGAACACCGGGAAGGGGGTGGGGTCTGACACGGTGACGTCGAAGAAGCCCGCGCCGTTTGCATCGGTGGCGAGGGTCGATCCGTTGATGATGTCGCCGGGCCGGCGCAGGCCCAGTGCGCGCAGGATCGTGGTGCGATCCGCCGAAGAGCCGATCAGCGGGCGGATGATGAAGCTCAGCGAACGGCGGGTGGTGTCCGTGTAGGCATAGCCTGCGGTCAGCGAGAGCGTGTCGGTAACGTCGAAGGTCACATCCGCGCCGCCGAACCACAATTCTTCGGTGAGGTCTTCAAAGCCGACCTGGATGCGTTCCGTCCCGCCCACCAGCGCGCCGACATCCACCACGAACTTGTCGCCGAAGGGATCGCCGGGGATGTTGGTGCGGATGTAGGGCACGATCGCGTTGTAGGGCGCCTCGCGATCGGTGCGGGCATAGCCGCCGCGCAGATCGAGTTCGAAGGCATCGAAGTTGAATTCGGCGACGATCTGCGAATCCATCAGCTGGCGTTCGAACCAGCCGGTCTGCTGGGTCTGGAAATCGAAGGGCCGGGCGACATCGGTGAAGCGGTCCACCCCGGTGGCGAGGCGCGCGGTCTTCAGGGTGTCACGGATGTAGAGGTTGGTCCAGCGGATGGTGTGCTCGCCGATATCGAGGCCGAGGCCGACCAGCGCGTTTACCAGCACCTTGTTGTCGGTGATGAAGTTCTGCGAATCGAACAGGATCTGCCCCGCCGCGGCATCGCCGAACTGCTGGCTGGTGACGTTCCGGTTGCGCCAGGTGTTGGTGATCCCGGCGGTGGCGATAATGCCGAGGTAATTGCCGTCACCCACCTCGAACGATGTGCCGCCGGTCAGGTTGGCGGCGAAGTTCATCGGCAAGACGTCATTCTTCTGGAGCGTGACCAGATTGGTCGGCAGGATCTGCCCCGCCAGCTGGCGCTGTTGCAGGGCCGAAAGGTCGTTGATCCGCGTGGCGGTGCTGATCGCCGACTGGAGCTGGCCGGGGATGTCGCGGTTGCCGTTGTCGAAGCCCAAGGCGTCCCAGTTGCTGCCGAAATAGGTCAACCCGTTCTGGAAGGTCGTTTCCGTGTCTCCGCTGCCCGACAGGCCGACGGTCAGGAAGGTCTCGGTCGGGATCGCCTTGGTGGTGAGGTTGATCACACCGCCGCCGAATTCGCCCGGGAAGTTGGCCGAATAGGTCTTTTGCACAAGACTCGAGGCGATCACGCTGGTCGGGAAAATGTCGAGCGGGACGACGCGGCTCAGCGGCTCGGGGCTGGGCAGCGGCAGGCCGTTCAGCAGCGCGAGCGAGTAGCGATCACCCAGACCGCGCACGAAAACGCGGCCATTGCCGACCAGCGTCAGGCCCGAAACGCGCGCCAGCGCGCCGGCGATATCGCCTTCGCCGGTGCGGGCAATGTCGGCTTCCGAAAGCACGCTCAGCACCTGACCGGAACTGCGCGCCGGATCGCGGTTGCGCCGTCCGGTGACGATGATCCCGCCGCCGGGCAGCGAGATATCGGCTTCCTGCAAATCCTCGGCCGGGGCCTCTTCCGCTTCGGCCGGGGCGACCGCCTCGGGTTCTTCCGCAGGCGGGGTTTCCTGCGCGTGGAGAACCGAAGGCACAGTCAGGGCCGTGGTGAAAAGCAGCAGGCCTGCAAGGCGCTTGCCGGTGGGCATAGGTGAGGACCCCCTCATGAATGGATCAGTCTGGATGCGAATGAGGGGAGGCGCTGCGGAATGCGGCGCCTCCCCCGAAAGCCGGTATCGGCGCGCCTTAGGCCGGGTAGACCGGCAGCGAGGTGCAAGAGCCGGTGTTGCTGGCGAAGTTCTGGATCGACGAGTTGCAGGTCCAGTTGCCGAAGATACTGGTCAGCGCGGCGGCGTTCTGGATCGCGCCCACGAAAGTGCGGGTCGGGAAGAACGTCGAACGCGTGTTGGCGTTGAAGGCGGTGCGCGCCGTCTCGCCCGCGCCGTTGACCACGCCGTTGGTGAGCGTGATCGCAAAGGCAAGGTTGTTGTTGGTGCCGCCATTGATCCGCGCGGCCACATCGGCGTTGGAGTTGCCGCCGCCGCCGCGGATCGGATCGGTCGCCGGGCAATCGCCGACCACCGAATCCACCCCGATCAGCGCCGCCAGCGTCGGGGCTTCGTCGATCTGGAAGCAGTGGTTGGTGCCCGCGTTGATCACACCGTTGGTGAGGCCGAGCGCCGCACCGCCGCGCGCCTGCACGACCTGCGGGGCGCCGTCGCGCATCACGAAGGTGAAGTTGTTCACCTGGAAACGGGTCTGCGGGATCGCGTTGGAGGGCGTGCGGTCGGCCACGTTGGGCGAATCCAGCTCGATGGCGCGGTCGCCGGTGGTCGAACGCTGCACCGCGATCACGGTGTCGAGATTGACGATCGCACCGGTATCGACATCCAGCGAATCGTCCGATGCACCGATGATCGCGAAGTTGCGCGCATTGAACCCGCCGCCGAAGAATTCGACGCCGTCATCCGAGCTGTTGAACGACACGAGGTTCTCGATCACCGTGCCCGAACCCGCGCCGCCGGTGGTCAGCGACTGGAGTTCGTTGTTGGGCGCGAGCTCGAAGCCCGAGAAGCGGATCTGGTTGAAACGGAAAGAGCCCGAGCTGTCGGCCGCATTGGCGCCGCCGAACGGGGTGGCGATCGCCGCGCCTTCGAGCCGGCCTTCGCAGGTCGGGTTGGCGTTGGGTACGGCGGTGGTGTTGAACACCCCGTTCGAACAATCCGAAACCGGCGCGCGGCCAAGCAGCACGACGCCGCCCCACTGCTGCTGGCTGTTGTCATTGGCCAGGCCAAGGATGTTGTCGCGGCTGGTCCAGATGATCGGACGGTCGGCGGTGCCGTTCGACTGGATGGCGTTGCCGCGGTTGACCACGAGGTAGGAATCCTGCTGCGCGAACAGAATCACGCCCGGCTCGATCGTGAGGGTTACGGTCGTGCCGGTGCTGGAGAAGCCGCGGTCCGCGCCCACTTCGACACGGCCGGGGATCTGGTACACGAGGCCGCGGACGAAGGGCAGGTTGTCCGATGCGGTGAAGCGCGCCGGCAGCTGGCACACGCGATAGGTGCCGGTCGGTCCGCTGATCGTGCCCGCATCGACAAGGCCGCCCGTGGTGGCGATGGTCGGGCAGCCGGCAGCCGGTGTCACCAGCGACTGCGTCGGGGTGGGGGTCGGCGTCGGGGTAGGGGTCGGCGGCGGGTTGTTGATGATGATGTCGCCACCGGTGCCCGGCGAAACGATCTCGTCCGCTCCGCAGCCGGCCAGCGCCACAAGGCTGCAACCCATGATAAGCGTGCGATGGAAATTTTTCACAGCGTGTCGTCCCCTCTTGAGCCGAGAATCGGGTTAGGCGCTCGGTTGTTTGCGCTGAGGGGGCGCTAGGGTTGCGGCGTGACCGAATTGTTTCAGCATTACAACTGCATGTCACATCCGCGATTATGACCGAAGAAAGACAAATGTGACAACGCGATGTTGGGGCGCAAGCGGTGGAGTGTAATATAATAAGGCAGTAAGTTCAGATATTTGGGCGCTCATATTGCAACAAAAAGACAATGTTTCAATTTTGTTGCAGGCAGGCCGTTGGTGCGACATCATCCGGGCATACCTTGGAGGAGGCCCGTTTATGACCCTTGCCGCTCTTGCTCTTGCGCTGGTTTCCGCGTCCCCGCTGCCTGCTGTCGCACCGGCTTTTGCCGAAGCGCCCGAACTTGCCGCGCAGCCGCTCGCGGCCGGGCGCGCCGATCAGGCCCTCACGACGCTGGAAAAGGCGAGCGCGGCCGATCCCCATGATGCCGCGGTGCTGATCAATCTCGGCATCGCCTATGCCCAGGGCGGCGATGATGCCAAGGCGCGGGCGGCCTTCGAACAGGCGCTGGCGTGCCACGAGGTGGTCGAGCTCGACACTGCGGATGGCACCGCTACCGATTCGCGGCGGCTGGCGCGCAAGGCGCTCAAGATGCTCGACCGCGGCGAGTTCCGCAGCGATTTTGCCCGCAACGACCGGCTGACGCGCCGGGACTGACGGCACCGGCACCAGCCCCCGCCCTTCTGCGGATCGCACCCCATATATAAAGCCATGACGGGCGGAGCGGCGATAGAACCGCTCCGCCCGTTTTGCATAACCCTGCAATCGCTTCGCTTTTGACACATGCTCGAGACTGTCACCCGCTTGTCATTTAGGTTAGACAAAGCGGGCCATTCTGGAGGCCCGAGACATGATTCTCGCCGCGGCATGCCGCGTCATCATTGTTGCTGCTGCAATCGGGATGGCCGCCGGGGCGCGGGCCGATGTGCTCGAACTCGGGCCGGAAGGCGCGCGCTGGGTGGCCGGGCCGCTCGCCGGGCAGGCCGCCGTTCCGTCACCAGCGCCGGTTGCTGCCGCGGAAGCCGAAATCCCCGATCTCGCGCCGGCCCATGCCCTCACCGATCCGGCCCGCCATGCGCAGGCGATCCCCCCGCGCTACGCCGCCAAGATCGCCGAGCTTTCCGCCCGCTTCGACCTCTCGCCCGCGCTGATGGAGGCGGTGGTGTGGCAGGAAAGCCGCTGGAACGAGAACGCCCGCTCGCCCGTGGGCGCGCAGGGGCTCGCCCAACTGATGCCCGGCACCGCGCGCTATCTGGGGGTGAACCCCGCTGATCCCTTCGCCAATCTGGAGGGCGGGGCGCGCTATCTGCGCGAACAGCTCGACCGGTTCGGCGGCGATCTCGAAAAGGCGCTGGCCGCCTACAACGCCGGCCCGGGCCGGGTCGAGCGGGCCGGGGGCATCCCCAATATCCGCGAGACGAAGCAATATGTCGCCGCCATCATGGGGCGGCTGTCCAACCACGCGCGTGCGCCGGGACAATGATCCACCGCGCCGCGACACCAGAGAAAGACACGATGCCCAAGTTCCGCCTTCCTGCCCGAATCGCCGCCCTCTTCGCGCTCGCGACCGCGCACACCGCCGCCTTCGCGCAAAGCGCCGATCCGGCGGGGTCCGGCCCGATCAACAATGCGCTGCTGTGGCTTCAGGGCACGCTGCTCGGCACGGTCGCGACCACCGTTGCCGTCATGGCGGTTGCAGCGATCGGCTTCATGATGCTCACCGGCCGGATGAACTGGCGCTTCGGCGCGACCGTGATCATCGGCGTGTTCATCCTGTTCGGCGCGACCACCATCGTCGCCGGCATCCAGTCGGCGGCGGGCTGACCGCCATGAGCGACCTCGTCCGCCACCCCGTCCACCGCGCGCTGACCCGCCCGCAGATGTTCGCCGGCGTGACGATGAACTTCTTCATCATAAACCTGATGGTGACGACGATCGCCTTCCTGATCCTGAAAAGCTGGTGGATCCTGCCTGTGCCTGCGGTGATGCATGTGATCGGCTATTTCGCCTCGCTGCGCGAACCGCGCATCTTCGACCTGTGGATCACCAAGGTTTCAAAGTGCCCGCGGGTGCCCAATTTCAAGCGGTGGGGGTGCAATTCCTATGCCCCGTAAGTGGATCGGCGCTGCCGCGTGGAGCGCGAAGGAAGCCAAGGTGGGCGACCGCCTGCCCTATGCCCGCCTGATTGACGAGAACACCGTGCTGCTGCGCGATGGCTCCGTCATGAGCGCCATTCAGGTCCCCGGCCTGCTGTTCGAGACCGAGGATAGCGACGCGCTTAACGCCCACGCAGCCACGCGCGAGGTGATGCTGCGCTCGACGCTCGATGCGCGCTTCGTGATGTATCACCATGTCATCCGCCGCCGGGTGGAGGTGGAGCTGGACGCGGAGTTCCCCGATCCCCTGTCGCGCCATATCGATGCGCGCTGGAAGCAGCGGCTGGCGGGGGGATCACTGTTCATCAACGACCAGTTCGTCACCCTGATCCGCCGCCCCGCGCGCGGCAAGACCGGCCTGCCCGAGCGCCTCAGCAAGATGTTCTCCCGCGCCGGGGCTGACGAGTTGGAGGCCGATCCCAAGGACCTGCGTTCCCTCAAGGCCGCGATCACCGGCCTTGTCGCCAGCTTGCAGAATTACGGCGCGGCGGTGCTGGGCGACTATCAGGCGCCCGGAGCCTCGGGCACCAATTCGGAAATGCTGGAGCTGCTCAGCGCGCTCTACAATGGCGAGATGCGCCCGGTGCGCCGCCCTTCGCCCGATACCGACATCGGTCATATGCTGCCTTATCGCCGCGCCTCTTTCGGGCTCGACGCGATGGAATTGCGCGGATCGGCCGCCCCCGACTTCGCCGCGATTCTCGGGCTGAAGGACTACCCGGAAGCCACATCCCCCGGCCTGCTCGACAACCTGCTGCGCCTGCCATTCGAGATGGTCGTCACCGAAAGCTATGCCCCGAACGAGCGGACCACCGCCAAGGAGCGGATCGACCTCGCCCTCAGGCGCTCGCGCTCGGTGGACGAGGAAGCGGCTGCCGAACGGGCCGATATGCTTGCCGCGCGCGATGCGCTGGGCAACGGGGCGGTGGGCTTCGGCGATCACCACCTGACCGTGCTGGTGCGCGCAGCCACGCTCCCCGCGCTTGACGATGCGATGGCCGCCAGCGCCGCCGCCCTCGCCGATACAGGCGCGATTGCGGTGCGCGAGGACACCAATCTCGAACCGGCCTTCTGGGCGCAGTTCCCGGGGAACGAGGAATATATCGTCCGCCGCGCGTTGATCTCCTCGGCCAATATGGCGGGCTTCGGCAGCTTCCACGGCTTTGCGCTGGGTCAGGCGAGCGGCAACCACTGGGGCGATGCGGTGACGCTGCTGGAAACCACCAGCGCCACGCCGTTCTTCTTCAACTTCCACCACGGCGACCTCGGCAATTTCTCGGTGATCGGGCCGAGCGGCTCGGGCAAGACCGTGGTAATGAACTTCCTCGCCGCGCAGGCGCAGAAGTTCAAACCGCGCACCATCCTGTTCGACAAGGATCGCGGTGCCGAGCTGTTCATCCGTGGCATCGGCGGGCGGTATGACCGGATCAGCCCCGGCACGCCGACCGGCTTCAATCCGCTCTCTCTGCCCGATACCCCCGCCAACCGCGCCTTTCTGCGTGACTGGCTGGCCGTGCTGCTGAAGGCCGATGGGCCCGAGGAATTCGCCACGATCAGCGGCGCGGTCGATGCGACCTATGCCAATGCGGCCAGCCTGCGCCGCCTGCGGCACTTCAAGGAGCTGCTGTCCGGCACCCGCCGCCCCACGCCGGGCGATCTGGCCGACCGGCTGGGCGCGTGGATCGGGGCCAATGGACAGGAAGGCGGCGAGCACGCCTGGCTGTTCGATAACGAGCGTGACCGGCTCGATCTGGGCGAACGCGTGCTGGGCTTCGACATGACCGCGCTGCTCGAAAACCCGCGCCTGCGCACGCCGGTGATGATGTACCTGTTCCACCGCATCGACGAGCGGCTGGACGGGCAGCCGACGATGATCCTGATCGATGAAGGCTGGAAGGCGCTGGATGACGAGGTGTTCGCCGCGCGCATCCGCGACTGGCTCAAGACTCTGCGCAAGCGCAACGCGCTGGTCGGCTTTGCCACGCAATCGGCGCGCGATGCGCTCGACAGCCGGATTTCGACCGCGCTGGTCGAACAGACCGCGACGATGGTGTTCATGCCCAATTCGCGCGCGCGGCCCGAGGATTATTGCGACGGCTTCGGCCTGACGCCGCAGGAATTCTCGGTGATCCGCTCGCTTCCCGCGCACAGCCGCGCCTTCCTGGTGCGGCAGCCCGATGCCAGCGTGGTGGTGCGCCTCGACCTGTCGGGCGCGCCTGAGGTGCTGACGATCCTGTCGGGCCGCGAAAGCGCGGTGCGGCGGCTCGATCTGCTGCGCGAGGCGGTGGGCGATGCGCCCTCGGCCTGGTATCCGCCGCTCACCGGACGGGCGTGGCCCGATGGCCCGGGCGATGCGCAGGACGACACCATGTGGCAGGCGGCCGAATGAGCGTCGCCTGCGAAGCCGCCGCGCAGGCGATGGGCACAGGCGTTTCCGCCGCGCTCTCGGCGGTGGATTGCATTGCCAGCGGCGTCAGTGAACAGGCCTTCAACCGGCTGTTCGGCACCGAGGGTCAGCTGGCCTTCGCGTTGACGATCCTGCTGGGGCTCTATGTCGGCTTCTTCGGCATTTCGCTGATGCTGGGGCGGTCGAACCTGTCGGTGCGGGTGCTGATCCCCAAGATGATGACGCTGGGGCTGGTGCTGACCTTCGCGACCAGTTTCGTGGCGTTCTCGGCGGTGTTCTACAACATCTTCATCGGCGGGCCGGACCAGATCGCGGGCATCCTGACAGGGGTACGCGGGGAGAGCGCGACAGGCGTGTTCGCGCAGAAGCTTGATGTGGTGTTCCTCGCCATCCAGCAGGCGAGCGGGGATACCAAGGACATCAGCGCCTTCTCGCCTCCGGGAATGATGTGGATCGGCGCGATGCTGCTGCTGCTCGGCACGGTCGGCCTGCTGGTGACAGCGCGGATCGCGCTGGCGCTGCTGCTGGCGGTGGGGCCGATCTTCGTGGTGCTGGCCCTGTTCGAAGGCACGCGCGGGCTGTTCACCGGCTGGCTCAAGGGGCTGGTGATGATGGCGCTGGCGCCGCTGTTCGCGGTGCTGGGCGGTTCGATCATGCTGGAGATGTCGGTGCCGGTGCTGGCCGCGCTGGTGCGGGTGCCCGGGCAGATCGACCAGCAGGCGGCGATGGCGTTCTTCCTGATCGGCGCGGTGCATATGGCGCTGATGCTGATCGCGCTAAAGGTGGCGGGGACGATGGTGGCGGGCTGGCAGGTGTTCGGGCTGGTGCCCTCGGCGCAGGGGCGCGAGCGTGCCATCGATCCGCCGCGCCTTGTTCCGGTGCCGCAACCGGTGCCCGCAGGCGCGCCGCGCACCGTTCCGGTGGCCGCGCTTGGGGGTGCCTTGACCCCCTCCAGACCCCCTCTAGACCCCGTCCAGACCCGTCTTGCCGCCAATGACACGGGTCCTGCGGGCGGTGTTTCACGTGAAACGCGGGTGGTGATCGATGGCCGGGGCAACGGTGCTGCCGCGCCGCTGGTGCCCGCCACGGGCCGGACCCGCGGGATCGGCAACCGCTTCCGCTCCGCATCCTCCGGCGCCCCCGCGCCGACTCCCAAGACGCCTCCGACGGAGACCTACCAATGACCCGGCCTACGCTCCTCGCGAGCCTCGCCCTGATCCTTGCCGCGCCCCTGAGTGCGCAGGACAATCGCCTGAAAACGCTGGTGTTCGACGAGAATGCCGTGGTCCGCATCGATGGCATGGTGAAGGTCCAGACGACGATCAAGTTCGCGCCCGACGAGATGATCGAGAATGTCGCGATCGGGGATTCCGCCGCGTGGCAGGTCCAGCCCAACAAGGCGCAGACGATCCTGTTCGTGAAGCCGCTGGAACCCGCCGCGCGGACCAACATGACGGTGGTGACCGACAAGCGCACCTACTTGTTCGATCTGGTAGCGTCACCAAGGAATTCAGCGCTTTACGTTCTGCAATTCCGCTACCCCGAGCTGGAAAAGGCGGCCGAGGAAGCCCGTCTTGCCGCCGCTGCCGAGGCCGAGGCACAGGCCCTGCGCGCCGCTGCCGCGCCCGATCCGGCGGTGGCCGAAGCCGCGGTCGATCCGGCAAAACTCAACTTCGCCTGGGCAAGCGCGGGCACGCCGGCCCTGCTGCCCGAGCGGACCTATGACGATGGCGATGCGGTGTTCCTCAGGTGGCCTGCCGGAACGCCGGTCCCGGCGATCCTGATCACCAACGGCGAGGGTGACGAAGGCCCGGTCAACTACACCACCCGCGGCGATACCGTGGTGGTGGACGGGGTGCCGGCGCAGATCATCCTGCGTTCGGGCCGCGACACCGCGAAGCTCACCAACACGGGCCCGATGCCCGCCAAGGCGCGGCAGGCGAGCCTTGATGCGCCCCAATCCCGGAAGGAATCCAACTGATGCGACTGGCCATGCGTTTGCCGCCGAAGAAGGGCGAGGGCGGTTCTGCCGAAGGTGATCCGCGCGAGCGGGAATCCGCCGAGATTATCGATCTCGCTAGCCGCGCCGCCTTTCCGGCGGTCACCGACCGCAAGGCCAAGGGTGACGGGCTCCAGCTTGCCGCCGGTGTCGCGGTTGTCGGTCTGCTCGGCGCGGTGACCTTCTGGGCGATGAACGCCGCGCGCACGCCCGAGCCGCAGGGGGTGGGCAATCCCGCCGTCGCTCCGCCGCAAGCCGCCGCGCCGGTGCCGGTTCAGCCGATCGATCCCGCGCAGCAGCCCGGTGCGGTGCCGGTGGTGCCGCAGGCCGATCCCGCGCCGGCGCCGGTCTATTCCGGCAATCCGGCGATGGTGCCGGGCACAGCGGTCAATCCCTATGCCACCCCGCAACTGGTGTTCGACGCGAGCACCGCGCGCGGTATTCCCGTGGCCGAGGCCCCGGCCGGCCTGCCGCCGGGCGCAACGGGCAGCGTGGCCGGTACGGGCGGTGCGGGTGACTTCGCAGCGCGCGTTGGCGGGGTCGGAGGCGGCCCTGCGCAGGCGCGGGCGATGACCAACCCTTCGACCACCGTGACCGAGGGGACGCTGATCCCCGCGATCCTCGAAACCGCGATCAACACCGATGTCCCGGGCTATGTCCGCGCGGTGGTGAGCCAGGACGTGCGCAGCTTCGATGGCAAGCGCGTGCTGATCCCGCGCTCGTCGCGCCTGATCGGGCAGTATCAGGCGGGCGTGCAGCAGGGCCAGCGCCGCGCCTATGTGATCTGGACGCGGCTGATCCGCCCCGATGGTGTCTCGGTCAGCCTCGCCTCGCCCGCTGTTGGCTTCGACGGAGCGACGGGGCTGGAGGGCGACGTCAACAGCCACTTCCTCAAACGGTTCGGATCAGGCCTGCTGCTCTCCGTTGTCGGAGGGCTTGGCGCGATTGCGACGGGCGGCGTGGGCGGCGTGATCGTGGCGGGCGGCGCGCAGGGTGCGGCCAATTCGGCGGTGCAGGCGCAGGGCCAGATCAGCCCGACGATCCGCGTGCGCATGGGCGAGCCGATCCGCGTCTTCACCGCGCGCGATCTCGATTTCAGTTCGGTCGGCTGAACCGGCGTGAGCGCGGACGTGCACCGGATCGGGGAAGGGGAGGCGCCGCTCACGGCGGAGCGGAGCGTCTATCTCGACGCCTATCTCGCGCCGTTCCGTCGCTGGCTCGACCGCGACACCGTGACCGAGATCATGGTCAACCGTCCGGGCGAGGTGTGGATCGAGGATGCCGCCCAGCCCGGCATGCAGCGCATCGAAACCCCAGAGATCGATGACCGGCTGGTGCAGCGCCTCGCCGAACAGGTCGCCCGCGTTTCACATCAGGGTATCAACCGCGAACACCCCTTGCTGGGCGCGACTCTGCCCGATGGCGCGCGCGTGCAGTTCTGCGGACCGCCCGCCGCGCGAAAGCACTGGGTGATGGCGATCCGCCGTCACCGCCGGTTGGACCTGCCGCTCGATGCCTATGACACCGGTCCGCTGGCGGGCGCGGCCATGGCGGCGATGCCCGATCCGCAACGCGAGCCGATCGCCTATCTGCGCGCCGCAATCCGGGCGCGGCGTACGATCCTCATCTCGGGCGGCACCAGCACCGGCAAGACCACCTTCCTCAACGCCATGCTCGGCGAAATCCCGCCCGAAGAGCGCGTGGTGCTGGTCGAGGATACGCCCGAGTTGAAATTCCCCGGCGCCAATGCCGTGGGGCTTGTCGCGGTGAAGGGCGAGCTTGGCGAGGCCAAGGTCACCGCCAACGAACTGCTGCAAGCCGCCCTGCGCCTGCGCCCCGACCGCATTGTGCTGGGCGAGCTGCGCGGCGCGGAAAGTGTCAGCTTCCTGCGCGCAATCAACACCGGGCACCCCGGCAGCTTCTCGACGATCCACGCCAATTCCCTGCGCGGCGCGCTCGAGCAATTGTCGCTGATGGTGATGCAGACCGGCATCGGCCTGACCCGTGCGGACACCATCGCCTATGCCGCGAGCGTCATCGACGTGATCGTGCAACTGGGCCGCGACGCCACCGGAAAGCGCGGCATCGCGGCGATATCGGACAGCCGCGATCTGGTGTAGTTCCCGCTCCCTGACATTGGTGTGACAAGCCCGGCTTCCTGATTTACACCGCCAAGGGAAGCGGACATGGCGCAGCACACGAGGCGCCTGGAACAGGATAGCAATGAGCACGTCACCGACCGGCACAGACCCCGCGCCCGCCAGTGCGGGAACGACGCAGATGGCCGAGCTGGCCCCGGACGAATCCCCCTATTTCAACCGCGAGCTTTCGTGGCTTCAGTTCAACCAGCGCGTGCTGGCCGAGGCCTGCAACGAAGCCTATCCGCTGCTCGAACGGCTCCGGTTCCTGTCGATTTCCGGCAGCAATCTCGATGAATTCATGATGATCCGCGTGGCCGGGCTGGTCGGGCAGGTGCAGCGCGGGCTCGATACGCCCTCCATCGACGGGCGCAGTCCCTCGCAGCAGCTCGGCGCGATCCGCGAGAAGCTGGCCGAGCTGAGCGCGATGCAGCAATCGATCTGGCGGAGCCTGCGTGCAGGGCTGGCCGGGGCCGACATCCACGTCGCTGATGAAGAGCGTGTCAGCCCCGAGGCGCATAAGTGGCTCAAACGCTATTTCCTCAATGAAATCCTGCCGATCATCACCCCGCAGGCGCTCGATCCCGCGCATCCCTTCCCCTTCGTGCAGAACGAAGGGCTGGGCCTGCTGTTCACGCTGACCCGCAACGCGACCGGCGAACAGCTGATCGAGATGGTGCTGATCCCCAGCGCGCTGCCCCGCTTCGTGCGGGTGCCGGACGAGGTGACGGGGGCGAATGGCGCGCTATACATCTCGATCGCGCGGCTGATCCAGCGCTATGCCGGGGAACTGTTCCCCGGCTTCACGGTGCAGGGCGACGGGTTGTTCCGTGTGCTGCGCGACAGCGACATCGAAATCGCCGAAGAGGCCGAAGACCTCGTGCGCACCTTCCGCAGCGCGATCCAGCGGCGGCGCCGCGGACAGGTTATCCAGCTTGAAATCGACGAGGATTTCGATCCCGCCGCCGAGGCTCTGTTGCTCGACCAGCTCGGCATCAACGAAGCGGCGCTGATCAAGACCGATGGCATGATCGGGGTCGATGGCCTTGCCGAAATCGTCCGCGAGGACCGTCCCGATCTGAAGTTCGACGCATATTCCCCGCGCTTTCCCGAACGCATCCGCGAACATGACGGCGATGCTTTCTCCGCGATCCGGGAAAAGGACATCATCGTCCACCACCCCTACGAAAGCTTCGAGGTGGTGGTCGATTTCATCCGGCAGGCTGCCGCCGATCCCGATGTCGTGGCGATCAAGCAGACGCTCTACCGCGCGGGATCGCAGTCGGCGGTGATCAACGCGCTGATTGAAGCTGCCGAGGCGGGCAAATCGGTGACGGCTGTGGTTGAACTGAAGGCCCGCTTCGACGAGGAACAGAACCTGCAATGGGCCGGCAAGCTGGAACGCGCCGGGGTGCAGGTGATCTATGGCTTCACCGACTGGAAGACCCACGCCAAGGTCGCGATGGTGGTGCGGCGCGAGGGCGATAGCTTCCGCACTTATTGCCACCTCGGCACCGGCAATTACCACCCTGTCACCGCGCGGGTTTACACCGACCTCAGCTTCTTCACCGCCGATCCCAAGTTGGGCCGCGATGTGGCCAAGATGTTCAATTTCGTCACCGGCTATGTCGAACCCCACGCGCTCGAACGCATGCACATCGCGCCGATCGATCTGCGCGAGGAGATCTACACCCGCATCGATACGGAAATCGCCAATGCACAGGCCGGAAAGCCTGCCGCGATCTGGCTGAAATGCAACCAGCTGACCGATGAAGGCGTGATCGACCGGCTCTACGCCGCCAGCAATGCCGGGGTGCAGGTGGAACTGGTGGTGCGCGGCATCTGCTGCCTTCGTCCGGGCATCGCCGGCCTGTCCGAAAATATCCGCGTCAAATCGGTCATCGGGCGCTTCCTCGAACATAGCCGCATCTATGCCTTCGCCAACGGCCACCCTTTGCCCAGCGCCCATGCGGCGGTGTTCATCGCTTCGGCCGACATGATGAGCCGCAATCTCGATCGCCGGGTCGAAACCCTCATCCCGATCCTCAACCGCACGGTGCATGATCAGGTGCTCCAGCAGGTGCTGCTCGCAAACATGCTCGACAGCGAGCAAAGCTGGTGGCTGCATCCCGATGGCAGCTACACCCGTGTCGAGGTCGAACCCGGGGTGAGGCCCTTCAACTGCCACCGCTACTTCATGACGAACCCCTCGCTGTCGGGGCGCGGCGGGGCGCTGGAGGCGGGTGCGGTTCCCAAGCTCTCCCTGCGGCGGGGAGCTGCGGCATGATCTGGAAATGGCGGCGCGAAGGGCGCGAGGCGGCTTTCGGCGGCAGCATGGGCGAACGCGCAATCATCGACATCGGTTCGAACACCGTGCGCCTTGTCGTCTATGGCGGCACGATGCGTGCACCCACGGTGATCCTCAATGAAAAGGTCACCGCCAAGCTGGGACGCGAGATTGCCGCGACGGGGCGGTTGGCCGATGAGGCGATGGCGCTGGCGCTGCGCGGTCTCAAGCGGTTCGCCCTGCTGCTGGCCGACCTCGGGATCAAGGATATCGACACGGTCGCCACCGCTGCCGTGCGCGATGCGGTGAACGGGCCGGAATTCGTTGAACAGCTGCAGGCTATCGGATTGAAGCCGCGGGTGCTCTCTGGCGAGGAAGAGGCGCTGCTCAGCGCCCACGGCGTGATCGGGGCCTTTCCCGATGCCCGCGGCATTGTCGCGGATCTGGGCGGCGGCAGTCTCGAACTGGTGCGCGTGGCGGGCGGGGCGACTGCGGGGGCGAGCACGCTCCCGCTCGGCACGCTGCGGCTGCCGGATCATCGCGGCAAGAACCCCAAGACCGGCACTGCGGAGATGAGGAAGTCGCTCGACAAGGCGATCCGCAAGGCGGGCTGGGACCTGTCGGCGAATGCGCCTGCCGATAACGGCGCGCTCTATCTCGTAGGCGGAACGTGGCGGGCGATGGCGGTCTATGCGATGGCGGCGCAGGGCTATC
Source organism: Sphingomonadales bacterium (assembly GCA_019750455.1). Lineage (GTDB taxonomy): Bacteria > Pseudomonadota > Alphaproteobacteria > Sphingomonadales > Sphingomonadaceae > Erythrobacter. The sequence continues at coordinate 16,281 of JAIEOM010000275.1, forward strand.
CGCTCAGCGACCCGCACGGCTACGCAATCGACGCCGCCGCCGCGCAGGCGCTCGCCACCGCGCTCGCCGCGAGCGAGAGCGATCTGCTGAAAGGCCGCGAGCGGATCTCGACCATGCGCGCCGAAAAGCTTCCCGATGCCGCAGTGCTGTTGCAGGCGCTGCTGGCGCAGCTGGCGCCCGAAAAGGTTGTGTTCTCCTCATGGGGCCTGCGCGAAGGGCTGCTCTATGATCGCCTGCCCGCGCACACGCGGGCGCAGGACCCGTTGCTGGCCGGGGTTGCAGTGTTTGCCAGCGGACGCGGCACGCAGCCGACGCTGGCGACGCGGATGGCGGCATGGACACTGGACGCGGCACCGGCGCGCGAGCACGGCTCGGAACGGCTCCGGATGGCGGCGACCATGCTTGGCCTTGCGGGCATGCAGATCGAACCGAACATCCGCCTGCCGCAAGCGATCAACTGGGCGCTGCACAAGCGGTGGATCGGCATTGACGGGAAGGGCCGGGCGATGCTCGCCGCGGCGATTGCCGCCAATGGCAACCAGCTCTCGCTACCTCCAGAAGTGCGCGCGCTCGCGAGCGACGAGGCGCTGGAAGAGGCGGTGCGCTGGGGCCTTGCGCTCAGGCTGGCCCGGCGGCTGGGCGCACAGTCGGCGCGTTCGCTGGAGGTCAGCCGGCTGATCGTAGAGGGCGGCACGCTGGTGCTGCAACTCGCCGAAAGCCACGCTGCCCTGTTCGGCACTCCGACCGAGAAGGACATGAAGCTGCTCGCAGGGCGGCTCGGCCTCAGCGGGCGGGTCGATGTGGTGCCCGAGATCGTGATGTAGCGCGCCGCCCGCGGGTTGCGCAAAAATCAGCCCTTCTTTTCGCTCCCGAAGGGCGAGAAATCGGTGTCGATATCGAACAGGTCCACACCCTCGGCCTTCTTCAGGCGGTTCACCACCACATAGGTGACCGGCGTCAGCACCGCTTCCCACACCACCTTCAGCGCCCAGTTGGTGACCATCACTGTCAGCACCGCCTCGGTCGTCCAGATGCCGTAGAAGGCGACCGGATAGAAGATCAGGCTGTCGACGCCCTGTCCCACAAAGGTCGATCCGATGGTGCGGGTCCACAGGGCGCGGCCCTTTGTCCAGACCTTCATCTTGGCCATCACGAAGGAGTTGACGAACTCCCCCGCCCAGAAGGCGGTGATCGAGGCGACGACGATGCGCCAGGTGCTGCCGAACACGCTTTCATAGGTCATCTGGCAGATCGCCCCGCCGGGAATTGCCGGATCGGTGCTGGACGTGACCGGGCGCTCGCCGCCAAAGCCGCTTGCGGCACACTCCCACCCGCCGAACGGGGGCAGGGCGGTGACGATATAGGACATGAAGGCAAGAAACAGCATCGCCGCCGTGCCCACCCAGATCACCCGGCGCGCCTTGGCGAAGCCGTAGATCTCGGTCAGCACATCGCCGATTACGTAGCCGAGCGGGAAGAACAGGATTCCCGCGCCGTAGATGAATGTGCCGTCGGGTGCGGGCCACCAGCCTTTGGGCCAGAAGGGCACTTCGACGAAGGTCAGCTTGGCTGCGCCGATGATGTTCGACAGCAGCAGGATGGCGACAAAGCCGGCCATCACCAGATCATAGTAACGGAAAGTGACCGGCGCATGGCTGGTGGCGACGATCCCGTCGGCGGGATCACGGTCGAAGGCGGCAGCGGGGTCTTGGGCTTGTGCGGCCGAAGTGGTGTTTTCCATCGCCCGATCGGTTAGCCTGTTTCCCTTGAGCCGCAAAGCACGCTATTGGCGTGCACGCATTGCGCGCCCGTAGCTCATCTGGATAGAGCGCGAGACTTCTAATCTTGAGGCAGCAGGTTCGAGTCCTGCCGGGCGCGCCATTTCACCAAATCGATGATTGCAGCGGCGCGCGAGGAGCGATGCTCCCCGCGCGCCGCGCGCAGTCGTGCCTCAGAAGGCGAAGCTGATCCGGCCGTAGAGGAAGCGTCCGTTGAAGCCGAAAGGCGAGAAGGACGAGAACGGCAGGAAGTAGTTGTTGACCGACAGGTTGCCCGGCTGGCCGGTCACCGGATCGGTGGTGCGGCCCACAGGGTTCACGGTCGGGTACTGATCGAAGACGTTGTTCGCCCCGATCGCCAGCTCCAGCCCGTCGGCGAAGGTGCCTTCGGGACGCAGGCGGATTTCCAGATCGGTGATCCAGCGCGGTTCAAGCAGCAGATCGTTGATCGGGGTGGCACCGGCCGAGAAGACCTCGCCGAAACGGTTGGTGCGGACCGTGGCGCTCAGCCAGTTCCATTCCCAGTCCGCGCCGAGATTGATGCGGTCGCGCGGCTGGCCACGCTCGATCCGCAGGGATTCGAGACGGCCGAACAGATCGATCCCCGGCACCTGCGCAAGGCTGCCCGGCGTGGTGCGCCGCCCGGTGATGTCGATATCGTTCCAGTTGTAACCGGCCATCAGCGACAGCGAGCCCAGATCGCCCAGCGTGGTACGATAGGTGGCAATGGCATCGAAGCCGCGGGTGCGGGTGTCGATCCCGTTGAAGAAGAACCGCGCCGCCGAAATGCTGGTGAAGCCGGCATTGTTCAGGATCTGTGCGATCCCGAAACCGGGGTTCCCGCCCGTCGGCGCACCGGCCGCATTGCGGTTGGCGGTCAGGTTGTCGGTCAGCACGATCCGGTCGTCGATGTCGATCTGGTAGTAATCGAAGGTGAAGTTCAACCCGTCGACCATGTCGAACACCGCGCCCGCCGACCACGAGAACGACTTCTCGGCCTTGAGCGGGGTGGCGCCCAGCGCGATCGCGACCGGGTTGTTGACCGGCAGGGTCACCGCATCGACCAGCACGCCGCCGATATTGTTGGTGGCCGCCGCAGCGAAGAACTGCTGCTGGAGCGAAGGTGCGCGGAAGCCGGTCGAGACCGCGCCGCGCAGGGCAAGACCGTCCACCAGTTCCAGGCGGCTGGCGAGCTTGCCGTTCAAGGTCGAGCCGAAGTCGGAATAATCCTCGAAGCGACCGGCGACCTGCACGTTCTAGCCCGAGGTGATGTCGGCATCAAGCTCGGCATAGAGCGACACGTTCTCGCGGCTGTTGGGTCTGGTCACGTCGACCCCGCCGATCACCGGCTGGAAGCCCGGGAAGACCTGCGATCCGGGCGCGGCAAAGGCGGTTGCGCCCGCGCCGGTGATGAACGGGTTGTTGGCACCCACCCGCACAGGGCCTGCGATGTAGCTGTTCAGCTCGCCCTCGGTCAGCTGGTATTCCTCGCGGCGCCATTCCGCGCCGAAGGAGACGCTCATCTCGTCGATCCCGCCGATCTCGATCTCGCGGCTGACGTCGAGGTTGGCCATCAGCTGGCTGTAAGCGATGGCGCCCGCATCGAATTCGGTCTGGCTGGCCGCGCCGAGCGAGGCGTTGAGGGTTTCGGTGATGAGGAATTCGGTCTCGTTGTCGCCGTAGGACATCGAGACATCCCAGTTCCAGCCGCCGAAATCGCCCTTGAGACCGCCGACGATGCTGAAGTCCTTGGTGTCGGTGTTGATCAGTGGCAGGAAGCCGTCGGGGTAGATCGCGGTGACGTTGCGGTTGTCGGCGGCACGACGGTAGAAGCCGGCGGATTCCGCATCGCGCGTGCCGTAGCTGCCGAAGGCGTAGAATTCGACCTGCTCGTCAAGCGGGATACCCATGTTGACGACGATGTTGAGATCCTCGGTCTTGGGGTCGCCGTAGCGGTGATAGCGCCGGTCGAGCGTCAGTTCGCGGGCATCGAGCCCGCCCGACTGCGAATAGTTGCGCCGCGGATCGTAGCCCGCGCGGTTCGTGTCGTTGCGGTCGCGGTATTCGGCAGTGATGTTGAGGAAGCCTTCCGGCCCCAGCGGCAGGCCGATATTGCCCGACACCGTCAGCACCTCGCCATCGGTGACCTTGAGGTCGCGGCCGGTGGTGTTGAGCTGGAGCACGCCGTCCGGCGTCAGGGTCGGCACGGCGCCGGCGGTGCCGTTGACGCCGGTCACTTCCTGCACGCCCTGGATGCGGGTGTTGAAGCCGCCGTAGTTCACGAAGAAGCGGCCGCCTTCGCGCGCATCGTTGAGCTGGAAGTTGATCACGCCAGCGATCGCGTCCGAACCATATTGCGCCGCCGCGCCGTCGCGCAGCACTTCGACGCGGCCGATCGAGGAGGCGGGGATCTGGTTGAGGTCCACTGCGGTCGATCCGCGCCCGACCGAACCGTTGATGTTCAGCAGCGCGCCGACGTGGCGACGCTTGCCGTTGACCAGCACCAGCGTCTGGTCAGGGCCAAGGCCGCGCAGCGTGGCGGGGCGGATCGCGTCTGTGCCGTCGGTGATCGAGGGCTGGGGGAAGTTCAGCGAGGGCACGAGATCGCGCAGCAGGCGCGCGGTTTCGACCAGACCCGACTGGCGCAGCTGTTCGGCAGGAATCACGTCGACCGGCACGGGGCTGTCGGACACGGTGCGGTTGGAACGACGGGTGCCGGTGACGATGAGCACTTCGCCGCTGTCGACGACATCATCGGCGACTTCGGTGCCGGCCACCTGTGCCACTGCAACGGGGGCCTCTGCCTCTTCCGCTTCGGCGGCATGGGCCGGAACCGCGGCCATGCCCGTCAGAAGCGCCGCGCCGAGTGCGAGCGTGGAGCCCGATTGAAGCTTCGTGGTGATCTTTCGCATTGGGGTTACCCCTTTCATGTTGTCTTGCGCAGATATGCCCGCGACCGGGCGAGAGCACCCGGGCGGAAATGCGGTTGCCGGTCACGCAGCGCCCTGCTTTCTCCCGAAGCCGGGTGCCTTGTGGCGTCAATGTGATGTCACGCGAAGATGCTTGCGGCCCCTATTGGCGCGCCCCTCCCCGCGATCGGACGGACGCGACCCTGTGCGCCCGGCTTGCCGGACAAATCTTGCGTCCGCATCCGAAAGGGTCAACGAAAAAGGATACAAGATACCCTGCACGGCGCACGCTTCTTGCGCCGTGTATTGATTTTGCAACACTTCGGACGAAGGCGGCGAGGGCAGGGCCTCAGCCGCGCATCGTCCCGTCCGGGTTCAGCGCAACCATCCGCCTGCTCTGCGCGGCGGCGTAGATCGCCTCGATCAGGCGCATGTCGCGCAAGCCCATTTCGCCCGGGGTGATGATCGGTGCGGCGTCACGGATTGCCGCCGCAAAATGATCGAGCATCGCCGCAAACTGCACTTCGGGATCGCCGGGTTCGAGTGTGCGGGACGTCCGCCCCTCATCGACGACCAGCGTGTTGCCGCCATAGCCCGTCGCCGGCTGCATCATCAGCGCCGCCTTGGTTCCGCGCGCCTCCACCATGTTGATCCCGGCCGAATCGTAGGAAGTGACGATCTGTGCCACTGCACCGGACGGGAAATGGGCCTGCACCGCGACATGGGCGAAAACCTCGGCAAAGCGCGGATCGTCCGCCGGGCGAAAGGCCGAGGCACTCAGCCGCTCGGGCATCTCGCCCGTCAGGTACAGCGCGGCCTGGAGCCCGTAGATCCCGTAATCCTCCAAAGGACCGCCCCCGGTCAGCGCGCGGTTGACGCGCCAGTTGCTCGCCGGGGTGGTCGGGCCGAGGCGGTACGAATGCTCGGTGCGGATCAGCCGCAGATCACCGAGCGTGCCGCTCGCCGTCAGGTCCATTGCCGCGCGATTGAAGGGTTCGAAATGGCAGCGATAGGCGATCATCAGCTTGCGGTTCGCGCGCTCGCTGGCGGCGATCATCCGCGTGCATTCGGCGGGCGAGAGCGCCATCGGCTTTTCGCACAGCACATGCTTGCCTGCCGCAAATGCCCGTTCGGCCCATTCGGCGTGGAGGCCGGTGGGCAGGATGATGTAGACTGCCTCGACCGAAGGGTTGGCGGCGATTTCGGCAAAGGTTGCGTAGGAATAGCGCGCCGCAGGCGGGATGCCGTAGGCCTCGCCCACCTGCCGGAGCTTGTCCGGATTGCCCGATACCAGCGCGGCGATATGAGTGCGCCCTGATTGGGCGATACGCGGCATGATCTGCTTGAGCGCATAATCGCCGAGGCCGATGATCGCGATGCCGACGGTGTCAGGTCGCGGTGCCCGGGGAGGCGAGGCGGGGAGCGTCACGCCCTCGGGCAGCGGCTGGCCTTTCGCGACAGGGGCGGGGCCCTGCGCCAGCGCACCGCTTGCGGCCATGACCGCAGCGGCCGCAGTGCCCGCTTCAATCGCCTGCCGCCTCGTCATGCCTCGCTCTCCCATCGCCGGAGCCTCACCCTTGCACCTGATAGCGCCCGTCGATCCGCCGTAGCACCGCGCTCGGGCCATCGAGCAGCGCCTTGGGCAGCAATGCGGCGGGCAGGTCCTGATAGCTGACAGGCCGCAGGAAGCGGGCGATCGCCAGCGTGCCGACCGAAGTGCTGCGCCCGTCCGAAGTGGCGGGGAAGGGGCCGCCGTGAACCATCGCGTGGGTCACCTCCACACCAGTCGGCCAGGCATTGGCGATGATCCGCCCGGCACGGTTTTCGAGGATCGGCAGCAGGGTGCGCGCCGCATCGTAATCGGCCTGCGCCATATGCAGGGTGGCGGTGAGCTGACCCTCCATCCCTTCGAGGATCGCTGCGACTTCCCCGATATCGGCGCAGGTGACGATAATCGAGGAGGGGCCGAACACCTCGTGCCCCAGCGCGGGATTGGCGCGGAAGCTCGCGCCGCTGACGGTGAACACATGCGCCCTGCCGCAGGCGGCAGAGCCCTCCGCTCCGGTGCCGACCATTGTCGCGCCCTGTTCGACAATGGCGGCGATGCCCTTGGTATAGGCGCTCTGGATTCCAGCGGTGAGCATCGTCTGGGCAGGGATGCCTTCGAGCGCCTCGGCGACTGAGCCGATAAAGCGGGTGGTCGCCTCGCTCTCGACCGCGAGCAGGATGCCGGGATTGGTGCAGAACTGACCCGCGCCCAGCGACAGCGAGCCGACATAGGCGGCAGCCAGGCTTTCGGCAGCCTCAGCCAGACGGTGCGGCATCAGCACCACCGGGTTGACGCTGCTCATCTCTGCATAGACCGGGATCGGCACCGGGCGGGCGGCGGCGTGGCCCATCAGTGCAAGGCCCCCGGCGCGCGATCCGGTGAAGCCGACCGCGGCGATGCGCGGGTCATTGACCAGCGCCTCACCCAGCGCGTTCGCGGTGCCGTTCACGAGGCTGAACACCCCCTCGGGCATCTCCGCCTCACGGATCGCTTCGAGGATCGCGCCAGCGACCAGTTCGGAGGTGCCGGGGTGCGCCGGATGGCCCTTCACCACCACGCAGCAGCCTGCCGCCCATGCCGAAGCGGTGTCGCCGCCCGCGACCGAGAAGGCCAGCGGGAAGTTGGAAGCGCCGAACACGGCTACGGGGCCGAGCGGGATATTGCGCATTCGCAGATCAGGCTTGGGCAGGGGCGCGCGGTCGGGCTGGGCATGGTCGATGCGCAGGCCCTGCCATGCGCCGTTCTCGACCTCGTCGGCGAACAGGCGCAGTTGGCCGACGGTGCGCCCGCGCTCCCCGTTGAGGCGCGCTTCGGGCAGGCCGCTTTCCTGCATCGCGCGCTGTGTCAGAGTATCACCCAGAGCGTCGATCTTGTCGGCGACCAGACGCAGGAAGGCGGCGCGCCGGGACAGGGGAAGCGCGGCATAGGCCGGCTGTGCGGCGGCTGCGGCGGCGCAGGCGTCTGCCACGTCCTGCGCGGTGGCGTGCGCGAAGGCCGGTTCGAGCGCCGCTCCGCTTGCCGCGTCCACCGCCGAGAAGTGCTCCGTCGCCGCGCGCCATACGCCCGCGATCATGTTCTTGCCCGTCAACATCGTCAGTCTCTCCCGCATCCGCAGAACACCATTCCGCGAATCTCATCTGTGAAAACGGCGCTTGCCATAGCGCGTTTTTCGGTCAAAGGTAGCGCTACCATAAATGGCGCGGGTTGCAACAAGCAGCCGGGGAGAGGGATCTTGGAAACTACACGGGGCGGCACCAACATGGTGCTGATTTCCGCGATCGTCGCTGTGGCAACGATTGGCGGGTTGTTGTTCGGCTATGACAGCGGCGCGGTGAACGGCACGCAGCCGGGGCTGAAGGCGGCCTTCGCCTTGAGCGAGGGCGGGCTGGGCTTCACGGTCGGTTCGCTCCTGATCGGTTGCTTCATCGGCGCGTTCTTCGCCGGTACGCTGGCCGACCAGATGGGGCGCCGCAACGTGATGCGCGTTGCGGCACTGCTGTTTCTCGTCGGTGCCCTTGTCCAAGGCCTGACCGCGAGCCACGAACTGTTCGTGATCGCACGGATCGCCGGCGGTATGGCGGTGGGTGCGGCGAGCGTGCTTTCGCCCGCCTATATCGCCGAGGTTGCTCCCGCCAACATCCGCGGACGGATGACGACCGTGCAGCAGATCATGATCATCACCGGCCTGACGCTGGCGTTCCTCGTCAACTATGCGCTGGCCGCGGCGGCGGGGGATTCGACCGGCGCCTTCTGGGGCGGGATTGCCGCGTGGCGCTGGATGTATCTGATGCAGGCCGTGCCCGCAGCGATCTTCCTCGCCGCGCTGTTCTTCATACCGGAAAGCCCGCGATATCTTGTCGCCAAAGGCCGACATGACGAGGCTTCGAGAGTGCTGACCGACCTGTTCGGAGCCGGCGAGGCCGAGACCAAGCTGGCCGAAATTCGAGCCAGCTTTTCCGAAGACCACCGCCCGCGCCTTGCCGATGTGCTTGCGCCTGCCGGTGCGCCGAGCTTCCTCGGGATGCGCTCGATCGTGTGGGTCGGGATCATGCTGGCGGTCTTCCAGCAGCTCGTCGGGATCAACGTGATCTTCTACTACGGCGCGACGCTGTGGCAGCTGGCGGGTTTTACCGAGAATGACAGCCTGCTCATCAACATTGTCTCCGGCGCAGTGTCGATTGCGGCGTGTTTCGTTACCATCGCGGTGATCGACAAGGTCGGGCGCAAGCCGCTGCTGCTGATCGGATCGGCGGGGATGGCGGCGACCTTGTTCGTCATGGTCTATGTCTTCAGCCAGGGCGGGCTCGATGGGGCGGGCAACCTTGTGCTGTCGGCCGGGCTCGGCACCACGGCGGTGATCGCGGCGAACCTCTATGTCATCTTCTTCAACGTCAGCTGGGGGCCGGTGATGTGGGTGATGCTGGCAGAGATGTTCCCCAACCAGATCCGCGGATCGGCGCTGGCGGTGGCAGGCTTCTTCCAGTGGTTCGCGAATTACCTTATCGCCCAGTCCTTCCCGCTGATGGCGGCAGGGATCGGGTTGGCGGCCAGCTACAGCTTTTACGCGGTGTGCGCTGTCATCAGCTTCTTCCTTGTCCAGCGGTTCATCGTCGAGACCAAGGGCAAGGAACTGGAGGAGATGGAGGGCTAGGGTCGCACTGGCCGGCCCTCCTTCTCCTCCGATGATAGCAGGGGAAACGTGATGCGAGATGTTCCCGAGCCGGTCCGTGTCGTCGTTCTGGGTGGCGGCACCGCAGGCTGGATGACCGCTGCGGGTATCGCAAAGCTGCTCCCCGTTATCGCCAGCGTCGCGCTGGTCGAGAGCGAGGAGATCGGCATCGTCGGAGTGGGAGAGGCAACGCTTCCCCACATCCGCGGCTTTGTCGAAAAGCTCGGGATTGACGAAGCGGCCTTCATGAAGGCCACCCATGCGACCTACAAGCTGGGGATCGATTTCCGCGATTTCGGGAAGATCGGCGAAAGCTACATCCACCCCTTCGGGTCATTCGGGGAAGAGGTCGCGGGTGTCGGCTTCCACCACTGGTGGCTTGAACTGGCGAGGCACGGCATGGCGCGCGAGATCGGCGACTATTCGCTCGCCGTGGCGGCGGCCAAAGCCAACCGCTTCCGCCCGCCCGCGCAGGGAGAAGGGCTCGGTTCGACCTATGGCTATGCCTACCAGTTCGATGCCACGCTGTTCGGCCCCTTCATGCGCGATTTTGCACGGGGGATCGGGGTGGAACGACACGAGGGCCGGGTGGTCAGTGTCGAGCGTGATCCCGCCAGCGGCGATTTGACTGCGCTTATCCTTGCTGATGGACGCCGTATCGAAGGCGACCTGTTCGTCGATTGCTCGGGTTTCCGCTCGATCCTGCTCGGTCAGGAGCTGGGTGAGGCGTGGGAAGACTGGACGCACTGGCTCCCCTGCGACCGTGCGGCGGCCATGCCTTGCAAGCATGCGACTGACGACCTGCGCCCCTACACCACCGCCACGGCCATGTCCGCGGGGTGGCGCTGGCAGATCCCGCTCCAGCACCGCATGGGCAACGGCTATGTCTTCTCCTCCGCACACATCAGCGAGGAGCAGGCCTGCGAGGCGATCATGGCTGCTGCCGAAGGCACGCCGCTGGCGACCCCGCGCATCCTCAAATTCCGCCCCGGCAGGCGGTCGCGTTCATGGAGCCACAATGTCATCGGCGTGGGGCTGGCGAGCGGGTTCCTCGAACCGCTGGAATCGACTTCGATCTACCTTGCCCAGATGGCGATCACCTATCTGATCGAACTGTTCCCGGTGGGTGGCCGGATCGACCCGCGCGACCGCGACGAATTCAACCGGCTGGTCGACATGGAATATGACCGCGTCCGCGACTTCCTGATCCTCCATTATCATGCCACCACCCGCGATGATTCCGAGTTCTGGAACCATGTCAGGACAATGCGGGTGCCCGATAGCCTCGAAGGCAAGCTGGAGCTGTGGCGCAGGGCAGGGCGGATCGAGAAATACTCCGACGGTCTGTTCTACGATGCCAGCTGGATCGCGGTATATCTCGGGCAGGGGATGCTGCCGGAGGCGCATGATCCGCGCACCGCGATGATCGCGCCGGATGCGCTTGCCCGCGCCACCGAGCGGCTGCGCATGGCAGTCACGGGCGAGGTGGCGACCATGCCCGGCCACCGCGACTACCTGATGCGCGAAGCGGCGCGTCTGGCAGAGGCGGCATGAGCGCCCCGCGCGAACCGCTGCGCCGGGTGCTGGTGGCAGGGGGCGGGCCGCTCGGCATCCTCGCGGCCATCGCCGTGCGCCGCGCGCTGCCTTCCTGCGAGGTGGTGGTGGCAGGTGGCGACCCCGGCCCGGCGGCCTTTGCCGATGCCGCGCCAACCGCCATGCCCTTCACCAACAAGCTGCACGACCGGCTGGGGATTGCGGAGGCGGATATCGTCACCCGCGCGGGCGGCTCCTACCGGCTGGTCACGCGGCTATCGGGGTGGGGCGGGGAAGGGCAGGGGGGCGTGGTCGCCTATGGCGAGGCCTTGGATCCCGCCCTCAAGACCGCCTTTGCGCGCGACTGGGGCAAGGTCCGCTTGCCGGGCGAGGGCGCGCCAAGCGTGGGCAGCCTTGCCCAGGTGCTCGCCGAAGCCCGCCGCTTCGCTCCGCCCCCGCCGGGCGAGCCGACGCCGATTTCCACGGTCGACTATGCCCTGCGGTGGCATCCGCCCGCCTACCGCGACCTCCTGATCGCGCAGGCCGAAGCGCTCGGCATCGGCTATGTTCCCGGCCAGATCGACCGGATCGAGCCGGGCGATAGGGACACCATCCGCGCAGTCGGCATCGCCGGGCAAGGGCTGATCGAGGCCGATCTGTTCCTCGATTGCACTGGCCCGCAAGCGGCGCTGCTCGCCAGCCATCCGGGGTTCGCCTTCACCGACTGGTCGGCCAGCCTGCCGACCCGCCACGTCTATATCGGCGAGCCGGGCGCGCCGATAATCGCGCTGGAGGACCGCCTCACCCTGACGGGCAAGGGCTGGGTCAGCGAGGTCGCCGGGATCGACGGGCGTCATGTGCTGCTCGGCACCCCCGCGCCGCTCCCCCGCGCCGAGGCCGAGGTGCTGCTTGGCGGGCGGGCACTGGGGGCGGTGGCGATGACACTGGGGCGCGCGGCGCAGCCGTGGCTCGGCAATCTCATCGCGCTGGGCGATGCCGCCGCGCGCTTCGAGCCGCTGGGGCCGCTCCATATCGACCTTGCACATCGCCAGCTGGCGCTGCTGATCGAGATGCTGCCGGGGCGGGAGATCACCGCGCTGGAACGCGCCGAATATAACCGCCGCTCTGCGCTGATGATGGAGGGCGTGCATGAGATCCTTGCCCTGCACTTCGCTGCACCCGCCGCGCAGGAGGTGTTCGGCACCCATCCGCTGCCCGGCCGGATCGCCGCGGTGATCGACCAGTTCGAACGGCGCGGGCGAATCCCGTTCCGCGAGGAGCTGCCGTTGCTGGCGCAGGAACAGCTTGCCCTGCTCGTTGCGCTCGGCTGGACTCCGGGTCTTGCCCCCGCAGCTCTCGCGGCGGATACCACGGCCGAGACGCAGGCCCGCGCCGCCTTTGCCGCTGAAGCCGAGGCCGCGCTCGCCTTTGCGCCGCCTTACGATCAGTGGCTGGCACGCACCCTGCAGGCTAGCCGAGCGCCCGCCGGATAACCGCCTTCATCTGTGCGAACAGGCCGGGCGAGGGCGGACCGATCACCCCCTTGGCATGATCGGGCAAATGCGCGGCCGGATCGCCCTCTGCCTCGAACACGTAATAATCGATGATCCCGCGCCACACCGCGCGCTGTTCGGGCGGCAGATGGCGGAAGGCATAGAGCGCGTGCAGCAGCCCT
>JAIEOM010000284.1 GCA_019750455.1 Sphingomonadales bacterium
GAGTATCTGCTGGTCCACGCGCTCCACGCCCCCGATCCGGCGGCGGAAGTCGCCAAGGTCAAGACGCGTTACGAGGCGCGGCTGAAGGAGATCTTCCATGCTTGAATGGGCGCTCGCCTTCGGTTTCGGTGCTCTGGGGCTGGCGCTCGCCATGAACCTGTGGCGCCTGATCAAGGGGCCGGGGGTGGCCGACCGCATCCTCGCGCTCGACACGATGGTCATCAACGTCATCGGTCTGATCGTGCTGGCGGGCATCGCGGGGGGGAGCGGCACATCCTTCGAAGCGGCGCTGCTGCTGGCGATGGTCGGCTTTGTCGGGACGGTCGCCTACGCCAAGTTCCTGCTGCGCGGGGACATCATCGAATGAGCGGCGCCGTGTCCTTCCCCGAAATCCTCGCCAGCGCCCTGATCGTGCTGGGTGGCTGCTTCGCGCTGGTCGGCAGCTGGGGGCTGGTGCGCCTGCCTTCACTGATGGAGCGCCTCCACGGCCCGACCAAGGCGACCACACTGGGGCTGGGGGCGATGCTGGTCGCCTCGGTGCTGTGGTTCCAGTTGGGCAAGGGGCAGTGGACCACGCACGAGCTGCTGGTTTCGGTTTTCCTGTTCGTCACCGCGCCGATCAGCGCCAACATGATCGCCAAGGTCCACCTGCTGCGCCTGCGCCTTGGCGAGACGAGCGAGCCCGCCGGGCCTGCCGGAATGCCCGATGCTCCGCCCGGCCGCGCCGAATGGGCAACCTACGAGGCTCCGCATGAGGGCACGCCGGGGGATTTCGTCGGGGATTAGAGCTGCCGGTTCCGGGGAAAATCCGGCCAGATCCGTTCGTTGCGGGCCTTCGGGCATCGCCGGAAACCCCGGCGAACCGCGCCGACGGACGGCGTTTTCATCGACAAGCGATTGAACAAAGCCGATCAACCCACGTTGTGCGGCCCTGCTGCGGCTGATAGCAAGGTGATGATTTCACGGCCGACATGGTCGGAAAAGGGCACCGGGATGCGACAGGCCTTGGGGGAGGCGCTGCGATGACCGGCAAGACAGGGGCGCGCATTGTGCGGGATCGTCAATTTCCGGACCGCCTGAAGTGACCGTCGCAGGCAAGCGTTCAGCCTGCCTTGTGCTTGGTGCCGCGCTGTTCGTTCTGCCCGGCTGCGTCTCGCTCGCCCCCGAACCGCCGTCCATGGCCAGCGTCCAGCCCGTTCCGGCGCAATGGGTGCTGGCAGAGCCGGGCGCGACCGCGGTTCCGCTTGACCGGTACTGGACGATGCTCGGCGATCCGCTGGTCGATGAATACGTCACGCGTGCAAAGGCAGAGAACCTCGATCTCGCGCAGGCTGTCGCCCGGTTGCGCGCGGCGCGGGCGGGGTTGCGGCAGGCCCGGGCCGATCTGGTGCCGACCGTCAACGCCAGCGGCGGCGCCCGGCGCGATGTCGGCGATCTGGCGAGCGACGACGTGTTCTTCTCGCTCGGCGCGGATGCCGCGTGGGAGGCGGACCTGTTCGGCCGGATCGACAATTCGATCGATGCCGCGCGCAGCGATGTCGCGGCGGCGGGCTATTCGCTCGGCGATCTGGAGCGGGTCATCGTCGCACAGGTCGCAGGGCAAGTGATCAGCGCCCGCGCGCTGGCGGAGCAGCTGGCGATCGCGCGCGAGACGCTGGCCATTCAGGACGACACGCTCCAGATTACGCGCTGGCGCAATCAGGCGGGGCTGGCCAACAGCCTCGATGTGGAACAGGCGCGCACCCAGCGGGCGCAGACCGCGGCCTCGATCCCGCAGATCGAGAGCAATCTTGTCGCCGTGGCCAACGCCATCTCCACGCTGATCGGGGAACCGCCGGGCGGCGTCTACCGCGCGCTGACCGATGCGCCGCGCGCCGTGCCTGCCCCGCCGGTGGATGTCGCGCTGGAAGTGCCCGCCGATACCCTGCGCCGCCGCCCCGATGTGAGCGCGGCCGAGGCGCGGTTGGCCGCTGACCTGTCGCGCATCGGCGTGGCACGCACCCAGCTTTTCCCGCTGGCGCGGCTTTCGGGCACGATCGGCACCAGCGGCGCGGATGTGGGCGACCTGTTCGACATCGTCACCGGCAACATCTTTGCCAGCCTGTCGCAGCTGATCTTCGATGGCGGGCGGGTGCGCGGACGGATCGAGGGGGCGGAAGCCGCCGCTGACGGATCGCTCGCCGCGTGGCGGCAGAGCATCCTCACCGCGCTGCAGGAGGTCGAGAGCGCCGGGGTCGATCTCGACACCAGCGACGCGCGCGTCGCCGCGCTGACCGAAGCGAGCGAGGGCGCGCAGAATGCCGCGATCCTCGCACGCAGCCAGTATCAGGCGGGGCTGATCGATTTCCAGCGGCTGCTGGTTGCCGAAAGCCAGCTGCTCGCCACCCGCAACGCGCTGGTCGCCGCGCAAGGCGCGCGTGCGGCCGCCTTCATCAACCTCTCGCGCGCAATGGGCGGCGGGTGGCAGGAACAGACTTCGGCGAGGGAGCCTTCCGCGTGAACGATACAACAGGTCCCGCCGAGACGCCCGGCGTCGAAGAATTCCTCGGCACCAAGCCGGTGCCCCGCTGGCGGCGCTGGATGAAGTTCTGGCTGCCGGGCCTCGTGATCGTGCTGCTGATCCTCGGCATCGCGCAATGCACCCGTGAAGCGCCGCCGCCCGATTACATCACGGAAGCCGTGGTGACCGAAAACCTGTCGCTGTCCGTCACCGCGACCGGAAACCTGCGGCCCACCAACCAGGTCGAGGTGGGCGCGGAAGTCACCGGGCCGCTCGATTCCGTGCTGGTCGACGTCAATGACCGGGTGACCAAGGGGCAGGTGATCGCGGTGATCAACACCGAGATCATCGACCAGCAGATCGCGCAATCGCGCGCCAACCTCAACGCCGCCCGCGCCGCGCTGGCGCAGGCGCAGGCGCAGTTCGATATCGACAAGGTGCAGCTTTCGCGGCTGGAGGAAGTGCGGCGGCTTTCAGGCGGGCGCGTGCCCTCGCAGATCGAAGTCGAACAGGCCGAGGCTGCGGTGGAACGTGACAAGGCGGCGGTCGCTTCGGCGCGGGCTAATATCGAAGCGGCGTCCGCGCAGCTGCGTGGCAATCTCACCACCCGCAGCCGCGCGGTGATCCGGGCGCCCGTCAACGGCGTGGTGCTCGCCCGCCGGGTCGAGCCGGGGCAGACGGTCGTCGCCAGCTTCAACACCGTCACCCTGTTCGTGATCGCCGAGGACCTTTCGGAGATGCAGCTGCGCGTCTCCATCGACGAAGCGGATGTGGGACAGGTGAAGGGCGGGCAGCAGGCGACCTTCACCGTCGATGCCTATCCCGGGCGCCGCTTCCCCGCGACGCTGGAACGCGTCGATCTCGCCTCCAGCAGCACGACGCAGGCCGCCACCGCAGCGGCGGGCGGGGCGGCATCGGTGGTAAGCTATGAAGCACGGCTCGATGTGGCGAACCCCGAAGGCCTGCTGCGCCCGGGCATGACCGCCACCGCGACCATCGCGACGCAGAACACCGGCAAGGCGATGCTCGTCCCCAATGCTGCGCTGCGCTTCCGGGTCGACAAGAAAGAAGAGGAAGGCGGCGGGGTGTTCCAGCCGCAGATCGGCCTTGAAGAAGGCAAGCAGCAGGCCACCATCGGCGAAGGCAGCCGCCAGCAGGTGCAGGTGGTGCAGGCCGACGGGACGCTCAAGGCGATCGATGTCATCACCGGCCGCAGCGACGGGCGGCGCACCGTGGTGCGATCGGAGCAGCTCAAGCCCGGCATGAAGGTCGTCACCGGCATCAAGGCCGCCGGCAAGTGACCGAAGCGCCGCTCATCCAGCTTGAAGGGATCACAAAGACCTTCGGCAGCGGGGCGGCCGCGTTTCAGGCGCTGAAGGGCGTCGACCTTTCGATCATGCGCGGTGAGTTTGTCGCGGTGATGGGGCCTTCGGGTTCGGGCAAATCGACCACCATGAACATCCTCGGCTGCCTCGATGTGCCCACCGGCGGCGTGTTTCGCTTCCGGGGTGTGGAGGTGCAGAAGCTCGACCGCGACCAGCGCAGCCTGCTGCGGCGGCGCTATCTCGGCTTCGTGTTCCAGGGCTTCAACCTGCTGGCCCGCACCAGCGCGCTGGAGAACGTCGAGCTGCCGCTGCTCTATCGCGGCGAAAGCAAGGCGACGCGGCGGGCGGCGGCGATGCGCGCGCTCGATCAGGTCGGGCTGGTGCCCTGGGCGGATCACACCCCTGCCGAGCTGTCCGGCGGCCAGCAGCAGCGCGTCGCGATTGCCCGCGCGCTGGTGACCGAGCCTGACGTGCTGCTCGCCGACGAGCCGACCGGCAACCTCGACAGCGAACGCTCGGTCGAGATCATGCAGCTGCTCCAGCGGCTGAACCGCGAGGGCATCACCATCCTGATGGTCACGCATGAAGAAGATATGGCGGCCTATGCCGGCACCATCGTGCGGTTCCGCGACGGGTTGGTCGAACGCATCGAACGCGGCGCGGTGAGCGCTGCCGCCGGGGAGGCTGCGGGCTGATGCTGGGCACAAGCATCCTGCTCGCCCTGCGCGAGATCCGGCGGCACATCCTGCGCTCGATCCTGACGACGCTCGGCATCATCATCGGGGTGGCCGCCGTGGTGACCATGGTGACACTCGGCAACGGGGTCACGGCTTCGGTGCAGGAGGAGATTTCCTCGCTCGGGGCGAGCAATTTCATCATCTTCCCGGTGCGCACGACGCGCGGCACGATTCGCCCCTTCGACGATGCCGATGTGCGCGCGGTGGGCCAGCAGATCGCCGGCGTGCAGGTTGCCGCCGGCAGCGTATCGGCCAATGCGACCGCGTTCTACAACGGGCAGGACTGGGACACCAAGGCCGAGGGCGGCACCAACGCGCTGCTCGATGCGCAGTCGATCAAGATCAAGGAAGGTCGGCCCTTCACCAGCGAAGAGGAAGAAGCGGGCAAGAACGTCTGCCTCCTCGGGTTCAAGGTGCGCGATGCGATCTTCCCGCCCAGCACCAGCCCGGTGGGCGCACGGATGCGGCTTGGCGATGTGGCGTGCCAGGTGATCGGGGTGCTGGAAGAGCGCGGGCAGGGTGGCGGCGGCGCGGATGACGACGATGTCGTGTTCATGCCGCTCAAAACCGTGCAGCGGCGCTTCCGCGGGAACGAGAACCTCGATTACTTCGTGGTCAAATATGATCCGGCCTATGCGGCGGTGACAGTGCAGGAATCGCTGGTCAGCCTGCTGCGCGAACGGCGGTTGTTGCAGGGTGACGAACCCAATGATTTCAACGTCATCGATACAGCGCAGATCAATCAGGCGCTGGGCGCGGCGACCGGCGCGCTGACCGCGATGGTGGCGGTGATCGCCTCGATCAGCCTGTTGGTGGGGGGTATCGGGATCATGAACATCATGCTCGTCTCGGTCACTGAACGCACCCGCGAAATCGGCATCCGGCTGGCCATCGGCGCGCTGGCGCGCGAGGTGCGGCTGCAATTCCTCACCGAGGCGGTGGTGCTGTGCGCGCTGGGGGGGCTGGTCGGCATCGCGCTCGGCTTCGTTGCCTCGATCGGGCTCGCCTCGCTGATCGACGTGCCCTACATCTTCGATCCGGTGATCAACATCGTCAGCTTCCTGTTCTCCGCCGTCATGGGGATCGTGTTCGGATACTACCCCGCCAGCCGCGCCTCCAAACTCGATCCGATCGACGCGCTGCGGCACGAGTGACCGGATGGCCCGGTGCGCGGTCAGCCCGCGTCGGGCGTCCGCCGCAGGCGCTGGATGACCTTGGCGAACGTCGGCTTCTGCCCCGTCGCCAGCAGGCTGGCGCGGAACAGTCGGCCGACCAGCACCAGTTCCCCCGCGATGGCCAGCGCCAGCAAGATGCCCGATCCGATCAGCTCCCACGTTTCGATCCCCGATCCCAGCCGCGCCAGCACCGCAAACGGCGTCCACAGCGGAACCCACGTGAAGACCTGCACCATGATCCCGTCATTGCCGGCCAGCACCGCCTGCAACAGGAAGGTGATCGGCAGCAGGATCGCGAACAGGACGGGCATCATGAAGCCCTGCGCCTCGCTCATCGAATCCGCCATCGACCCGATGCCGACAAAGATCGCCGAGATCAGGATGTATCCGGCAAGGAAGAAGAACACGATCGCGGCGATGATCCGGGGGAGGAGACCGGCTCCAGCGCGGGCCGGATCATGTCGGCGATCACGCCTTGCGTTGCATAGGCGGCCACCGCCGCGCAGCCCGCCCAGACCGACAGCATCATCAGGCCGACCACCAGCCCGCCCAGCAGCTTGCCGGCCATCAGTTCTTCCGGACTGATGCAGGCGAGCAGGCTTTCGATCAGCTTGTTCGACCGTTCCTCGACCGAGCCTTGCAACATCCAGCTGCCTGAAAGCATCAGGCTCATCATCAGCACATAGGCCAGCGCGATGGGCACGACCGAGCGCACCAGCAGCACTTCGCGCGCGCCGCCGCCGGGCGGGGGCGTGTCGATGGCGATGGTCGGCGCGATGGTCTGCACCAGCGCCGCGCGCTCTCCCGTGACCCCGGCCTCGGCGAGCAGGCGGGTGCGCAGGTCGATTGTCAGCACATCCTGCAAGCGGGTGACGAAGGTGCCGCGCACATTGTCGCCCGAATAGACCGTGATCCGCGTGTCGGCGGGATAGGCTTCGGGGACCAGCACGATGATCTGCGGCGCAGCCTCCCCGGCATCATCGGCAAACATGCCGCGCGCCGCCTTGGCAAAACCGTCGCCCTGCGCGGCAAGCAAGGCCGGCGGCGGGTCGATGAAGCGGTAATCCGGCACCGGAATCTCGAACTGCGGGACCCCTTCGGGGCGCACCGCCTCGATCTTGGCGAGAGCGGCGTCGATCCCGCCGCTGGCCCGGAACGCCGCCAGATCCTGCGGCGTGTACCAGCGGTCCGCCTTCGCCCACAGCGCCTCGCGGTCGGCCCCTTCCAGCTTGTAGCGCGCCACATAGCGCGACAATTCGCGGAGCATGAACTGGGCTTCGTCCGCCGTGACCCGCGCTTCCAGCGCCGCGGCCATGCCTTGGCCGGAGCGATCGATAACCGCGACGCGGGTGGGCTCGTCCTCGTCCAGCGTGCCGCCCAGCACCGGGCCGAGCGCGAGCGCCACCGGCAGGATCAGCAGCGTCAGCCAGAAGCTGCGCATGCGGAGAATCTGGAGCATCTCGCGCTTGGCGACGAGGAGGATGCTGGCGGTGTTCATGGCTTGACCTCCTCTGCGCCGACAAGCTGGACGAAGACATCGTGGAGGCTCGCGTGATGATGGTCCCAGCGGCGCAGGGCGATCCCCTGGGAAGAGCAATGTTCCAGCACAGCGCCCGGATCGATGCCGGGGGCGAGGCTCAGTGCCCATTCGCGCCATTCCGCGCCATCCGCGGGCGCGCCCTGGGCCGAGATCACGCCCGGCAGGCCGGACAGATCGGCCTTGGCTACTGCCGTCAGCTTGGCCGGCAACTGCGCGCGCGCCTCGGCAATGGTGCCCTCAAACCGCTTGCGGCCCTTCCTGAGCAGGAGCAGCCGGTCGCACAGGCGCTCGGCATGCTGCATCACATGGGTCGAGAAGATCACCGCCGCACCGCGCTGGGCGGCGCGCAGGATCTCGTTTTCCAGCAAGCCCTGATTGACCGGATCGAGGCCCGAAAACGGCTCGTCCAGCATCAGCAGATCGGGCTCGTTGACCAGCGCGGTGGCCAGCTGGACTTTCTGCGCCATGCCCTTGGACATGTCGCCGATCTGGCTTTTGGCGCGCGCGGCGAGGTCGAAGCGTTCGAGCAGTTCCAGCCCCCTGCTCCGCGCGAGGCCTTCGCTCAGTCCCTTGAGCCTGCCGAAATAGACGATCGTGTCGATCGCGCTCATGCTGGCATAAAGGCCGCGTTCTTCCGGGAGGAAACCGATCCGCGCGGCAACGCGCCGGTCGGGTGTGGCACCTAGGATCGAGATCGTCCCCGACGTCGGCCGGATGATGTCGAGCACCATGCGCAAGGTGGTCGTCTTGCCGGCGCCATTGCCGCCCAGAAACCCGAAGATCTGCCCGGCCTCGACCGAAAAGGACAGATCGTCCACCGCCAGCAGCGTATCGAAGCGTTTGGCGAGATTGCGGATTTCTAGAACTGGCATGGATGCGGCACCTTGTCGGGCAGGCTTCCGGCGTGCGGAGAGCAGATTGCGCTGCATGTCGAGATCGGTCGGGGCGGTAACGGCGATCCTCGCACGAAAGCGGGCGGTCCGGCGTGAACCGATTGCGGGGAAATATCAGGCTTTCTGGGGAGTCGTCTAGGCCGCTATGAGTGCCTGCGAACGCGGAAGTGGAGCGGGTAGCGGGAATCGAACCCGCATAGCCAGCTTGGAAGGCTGGAGCTTTACCACTAAGCTATACCCGCCCGCTCGCGTTTCGCGCCCATGCCATTGATGGCGCGCCTGCGTCAATGAGTCGCTGACCTAGATGTTGCGATTGACGGGCAGATTGTCGATCAGCCGCGTGCCGCCGATCCGTGCGGCGACGAGCAGGCGGGCGGGGCTCTCTCCAAGCCGGTCAAGCGGGGCGAGGGAGGCGGCATCGACCAAAGTCGCATAATCGATGCCGGTGAAGCCCGCGCCGAGGATCGCTGTCTCCAGAGCCTTCAGGGCACCGGCGACTTGTCCGCCGCCTTCGATCGCTGCCGCCGCCGCCTGCATCGCCTGCGGCAGCGCTGCCGCTGCGGCGCGCTGTTCAAGGGCGAGGTAGCGGTTGCGGCTGCTCATCGCGAGGCCGTCCGCCTCGCGCACGGTGGGCACGCCGATGATGCTGTCGACATGCGGCCGCGTCAGATCGAGATCGCGGGCCATCGCCCGGATGACGGCAAGCTGCTGGAAATCCTTCTCGCCGAAGAACGCCATGTCGGGCTGCACCTGGTTGAACAGCTTGCACACCACCGTTGCCACGCCATCGAAATGGCCCGGGCGGGCCGCGCCGCACAGCCCTTCGCTCACACCCGCGACGCTGATGCTGGTCGCGAAGCCTTGCGGGTACATCGCCTCTACCGTCGGCGCCCACAGCAGCGCCACGCCCTCGGCCGCCAGCAGCGCGGCATCGGCGGCAAGCTGGCGCGGGTAGGCGTCGAGATCCTCGTTCGGGCCGAACTGCTTCGGGTTGACGAAGATCGAGGCGACGACGTGATCCGCCTCGGCCCGGGCGCGGCGCACCAGGGTGAGGTGGCCTTCGTGCAGCGCGCCCATCGTCGGCACCAGCGCGATGCGCGCGCCGACCGTGTGATCCGGCCTCCGCAGCTCTGCCAGAGCGGTTCTCAACATTTGCAACGTCGTGACCGTTTGCACCGTCAGGCCTCCAGGGATAAATGCTTGGGGACGCCCTAGCGGCGCATGCTGTGCCATTTCAAGCCACCCGGGTGCTGCCCTTTGCGCCCGCCGACACATAACCGAGAGACCCGCCATGCCGCCCGCTCAGCGCGCCGAACCGACCCAACCCGCCGCGCCGCCTGCGCGGCTGCGCAAGGGCCAGGCGCACCGGATTGTTTTTGCCAACGAGAAGGGGGGCACTGGCAAGTCGACCACTGCGGTGCATGTCGCAGTGGCGCTGTCCTATCTCGGCGCGAGCGTGGCTTCGATCGATCTCGATCCGCGCCAGCGCACCATGCATCGCTACATTGAAAACCGGCTCGGCACGCTGGAGAAGCGCGGCTTGACCCTGCCGACCCCGGATTGCGAGGTGTTCCGCGGCAATGCCACCGGCGATCTGATCGCCATGATCCGCCGGATCGAGGCGAATTGCGATTTCCTGATCATCGACAATCCGGGCCGCGATGATCCCTTCGCGCGCGTGGCGGTGGAACATGCCGACACGCTTGTCACGCCGATGAACGACAGTTTCGTCGATTTCGACCTGATCGGGCAGGTCGATGCCGAAACCTTCAAGGTGAAGAAGCTGTCCTTCTTTGCCGAACTGATCTGGGAAGCGCGGATGAAGCGCAGCCGGATGACGATCGAACAGCAGCGCCCGGAAATGGACTGGATCGTCGTCCGCAACCGCACCGGCCATGTCGAGGCGAAAAACCAGGCGCGCCTTCACAAGGCGCTCACCGAGATGTCCAGGCGCGTCGGCTTCCGGGTGACGCAGGGGCTTTCGGAGCGCGTGATCTACCGCGAGCTGTTTCCCTCGGGCCTGACCCTGCTCGACAAGGGTCACCTTGGCGAGCTGGGCACCAGCCACCTGGTCGCCCGCCAGGAGCTGCGCGCGCTGGTCAAGGCGCTGCGCCTGCCGGAGTTCAGCCGCGAAGGCGAGCTGGAACTGGTCTGATGCCCAAGCTGATCCTCGCGCTGGTGCTGTTGTCGGTGTTCTGCCGCTGGGCGACCGGCAAGTGGCCGTGGGATTACCTGCGCCGCGCGCCGACCGGCCCGCAGGCGGTCTTGCGTGCGCGCAAGCTGCTGGGGGTCGGAGCCGGGGCCGGGCGCGACGAGATCGTCGCCGCGCACCGCCGGCTGACGGCGCAGGTGCATCCCGACAAGGGCGGCACGACCGCGGCGATGCAGGAGGCCAATGCGGCCCGCGATCTGCTGCTCGACGAACTGCCTGATCAGCACGGCGGGTTGATGCCGTGACGCCCGCTTTCCTGCCGCGTGGGATTGACACAGGGGCAAGGCAAGCGTTTGACGGGACAGGAAAAGCAGGGCTGCAGGCCCGGAGTGTGGTTGTCGATGCGCGGCTGCCTTCGGGGTGTCATCCGTAGCAGCTGTTCCGCCCCGAAACCCGCCGGACGAAGCGGCAAGGAGAATCGCTCGATCATGCAACACCACTTCCATCCCACCGTCCTGCGCGAATACGACATTCGCGGGATCATCGGAGAGACGCTTGGCACGGATGATGCGCGGGCCATCGGACGGGCCTTCGGCACGCTGCTGCGCGAGGCGGGCGGCAAGACCGTGGCGGTGGGGTATGACGGGCGGGTCAGCTCGCCGATGCTGGAGCACGCGCTGGTCGAAGGGCTCACCTCGAGCGGCTGCGATGTCGTGCGGATCGGCCTCGGCGCAACGCCGATGCTGTATTATGCCGAGGCTTCAGCCGAAGAGGTGGATGGCGGCATTCAGATAACTGGCAGCCACAATCCCCCCAATTACAATGGCTTCAAGATGGTATTTCTGGGGCGCCCGTTCTTCGGTGCCGATATCCAGAAGCTCGGGAAACAGGCAGCAGACGGCGCCTTCGCCAGCGGTACCGGCACGGTGACCACGCGCGACATCATGGGCGAGTATGTCGAGCGCCTGCTCGAGGGACTGGCCGGAATCGAGACCGGCAAGCTCGAAGGGCTGCGTGTCGGCTGGGATGCGGGCAACGGCGCCGCCGGCCCCGCTCTGGAAGCGCTCGCCAAGCGGCTGCCGGGGGAACACCATCTCATCTTTACCGAAGTTGACGGACATTTTCCCAACCACCATCCTGATCCGACTGTCGAAGAGAACCTGACCGATCTTCGCGCGCTCGTCGCGGCAAAGAACCTCGATTTCGGAGTGGCTTTCGATGGTGATGGCGACCGGATCGGTGCGATCGACGGCACGGGCCGGGTGATCTGGGGCGATCAGCTGCTGATGATCTATGCCGAGGATCTGCTGAAAACCCGCCCGGGCGCGACGGTTATCGCCGATGTGAAGGCCAGCCGCGCGCTGTTCGATCACGTAGCGAGGCTCGGCGGGGAGCCGCTGATGTGGAAGACCGGCCATTCGCTGATCAAGTCCAAAATGAAGGAAACAGGCGCGCCGCTGGCTGGCGAGATGAGCGGCCACGTGTTCTTCGCCGATGATTACTACGGCTTCGACGATGCGCTTTACGCAGGCGTGCGGCTGCTGGCGGCGGCGGCGCGGCTCGGCAAGTCTGTGACCGAGCTGCGGTCCGCGATCCCGCCGATGCTCAACACCCCCGAAATGCGCTTCCAGGTCGACGAGAGCCGCAAGTTCGCGGCGATGGCCGAAATCGCCGAACGGCTGACCACCAACCCCGGCCCCGAGGTCGAAAGCGTCAACGCCACCGATGGCGTGCGGGTCAACACCAGGGATGGCTGGTGGCTGCTGCGCGCTTCCAACACGCAGGACGTGCTGGTCGCCCGTGCAGAGAGCGACAGCGAGGCGGGCCTCGAACGGCTGCTCGCCCAGATTGATGCGCAGCTGGCGGCATCGGGGCTGGAGCGGGGCGAAACCGTCGCCCACTAGGCGTCCGGCCCCGCTGCAATTCCAATTGCCCGAGGCGCGGCCTGCGGTATGACGGCAGGCATGCTCGTCGGGATCGATCTTGGCACCACCAACAGCGCCGTGGCGCTGTGGAAGGATGGCGCGCCGCAGCTGGTGCCCAATGCTCTGGGGCGGGAGCTGACCCCCTCTGCGGTCAGCCTCGCCAAGGGCGCGCAGGCCTTCGTTGGGCAGGCCGCGCTGGACCGGATGGCGACCCATCCGGCCGACACGGTCACCAGCTTCAAGCGGATGATGGGCACTGCCTCCACCGTGACGCTGGCGGGCACCACGCTGACGCCGGAGGACCTTTCGGCGATGGTGCTGCGCAGCCTGGCCGACGATGTCGAGGCGGCAACGGGAGAGCGCCCCACCGCCGCTGTCATCACCGTCCCCGCCTATTTCAACGAACGCCAGCGCCGCGCCACCCGCCGCGCGGGCGAGATCGCCGGCCTTGAGGTCCGCCGCCTCATCAACGAACCGACCGCCGCGGCGCTGGCCTTCGGCCTGGCCGACAAGGGCGACCGCGAGCCGTTCCTCGTCTTCGACCTGGGCGGGGGGACCTTCGATGTCTCGATCGTCGAGATGTTCGAAGGCATCGTCGAGGTGCGCGCCTCGGCGGGCGACAACCGGCTGGGTGGCGACGATTTCGACGAGGTGCTGGTCAAGCTGGTCGAGCCGCTGCTCGACGCGGCGGCGCTGGCGAAGCTGCCTGCCGATCGTCGCCGCGCGCTGCTGACCCTCGCCGCCGAACGCACCCGCCGCGCGCTCACCACCTCGGAAGAGGCCGAGTTCAGCGTGGTTGTCGATGACACTCCGCTCACCGCGCGGATCAGCGCGGAAAGCTTCGAGGAGGCCGCTGCGGGCCTGCTCAAGCGGCTGCGCGATCCGGTGATCCGCGCGCTGCGGGACAGCCATATCGATGTGAAGAGCCTCTCCGACATCGTGCTGGTCGGCGGGGCAACCCGCATGCCGGCGGTGCGCAAGGCGCTGACCCGGATGTTCGGGCGCTTCCCCAATTCCACCGTCCACCCCGATCACGCCGTGGCGCTGGGCGCGGCGATCCAGGGCGGGCTATTGTCGGACGGGGACGGGCTCGAGGAAATCCGCATCACCGACGTTGCGCCCTTCACGCTGGGCGTCAACACCGCCACCCGCGATGCGCACGGACGCTTTCACGAGGATATTTTCTCGCCGATCATCGAGCGCAACACCCCCGTGCCGGTCAGCCGGATGGAACGGTTCTACACGCTGGGCGACAACCAGAAGCAGGTCACGCTCGCGATCTATCAGGGTGAGGCGCGGGACGTGAAGAAGAACGTCAAGCTGGGCGAGCTGACCGTGCCCGTGCCCGCGCGCCCGGCGGGCGAGGTCGCGGTCGAGGTGCGCTTCACCTATGACACCTCCGGTCTGCTGGATGTCGATGTGGCGGTCCCGGCGACCGGGCTGACCCGCAATCTCGTGATCGTCGACGAGGAGGACCGCCGGTCGCGGCAGGACGTTGCCGAAAGCCGCAAGCGGCTGGAAAAGCTCAAGGTCCACCCGCGTGACGAGGCCGAGAACGTCGCCCTGCTGGCGCGGGCCGAGCGGGCGTATGAAGGGTTCACCGGACAGGTGCGCGACATCATCGGGCAAGGGCTGACCGAGTTTCAGGGCGCGCTCGACAAGCAGGACCCGCGGATCATCGCCGACGCGCGCGATGGCCTGACCCGCCTACTCGATGAAATCGACATGCAGTCTCCGCTGTGACATCGACCGCCTTTCCCTGGAGCCGTCTGGGGATCGACCCCACGCAGGACAAGGCGGCGATCCGCAAGGCCTATGCCGATGTGCTGCGCGCCATCAATCCCGACGAGGATATTGCCGGTTTCGCCGAACTGCGCCGCGCCCGCGATCATGCGCTGTGGCTGGCAGCACAGGCAGAACAGCCCGCGCCCGTGGAAGACGATGGCGAGGTGCACGGCCTTGGCACGCTCGACGATGACGACGATGGCGCCGGACTGTGGAACGATGGCGAAGCGGACGACCGCTGGAACGCAGCGCCCCCATCGCAAGCCGGCCCCGTCGATACCGCGCCCGAGTTGAACGAGGCCCAGCAGCGCGCGCAAGCGGCGTGGAACACCATGCTCGGCGTGCTCTTCCCCGGCGGGGAAGCAAGCGATGATGCGGTCACCCACGAGGAACTGGACGAAGGCCTCGCCGCGCTCGATGTGCTGGTCCGCCGTGCCGAGGAATCCGATATCGAGGAGCACGACGCGCTCGACAGCGCGCTTGCCGAGCTGTTCGCCCGCACCTGGCCCCGCTCGGCACCTTTTGTCGAACCGGCCAACGCGGCCTTTCACTGGATCGGCGAATCCGGCACCCTCGATGAACGTTACGCGCTGCGCTTTCTCAACGACCGGCTCAAGGGGATGCGTTTCCACGAGAAGGTGCAGCGGCCCGAACATCCGCTGCACAAGGCCTGGACCGAACTTTCGCGGCCGGGCCGGGCGGGGCTGCTCGACCGGCTGCGTGTGAAGCGGCTGGATGTGCACAAGCTGCTGGTGGGCATCCGCGAACGCTATCCGGAACTCGAAACTTTTCTCGATCCCGAGCGGGTCGCCTCATGGGAGGGGCAGGGCGCCGCCAGCGGAGAGGGTTACGGCAGCGCCCGCAAGGGCTTCAGCGGCGCACTTATGTTCGTGCTGCTGTTTTTCGCGCTGATGCGCGGCCTCGGCGCGCTGGTCGGGTCGGATGGCGGCGGTTCAGACGGCAAGGACGGGGCCTCCTCCGCCGAGGTGGCGGCGCAGCTCAAAAGCGCGGAATACGACGTGGCTGCCATGCACGTCTTCGGCAACGACCTGCGGATGGACGCGGTGAAAGCCGCCGATGCGGTGTTCGCTG
This sequence comes from Sphingomonadales bacterium, assembly GCA_019750455.1. Classification (GTDB taxonomy): domain Bacteria; phylum Pseudomonadota; class Alphaproteobacteria; order Sphingomonadales; family Sphingomonadaceae; genus Erythrobacter. The sequence continues at coordinate 15,125 of JAIEOM010000284.1, forward strand.
CCGATCTGCGCAAGCTGGTGGATACGGCCGGCTTTTCGCACGACGGTGTGCTCGCCTCGGTCCGCGCCAAGGCGCTGCGATCGGGCGAGGTTGCCGATTTCGACGGTCTTGTCGCGCGCGGAGAGCTGCGGCGCATCTGGCTGGCCGCCGCGCGCCAATCGCCGGAGCAGTGCCGCCGCATCATGGAGGGCGATTTCCTCACCACGCCCCTGAGCCTCTCGCCCGAGGCCCGCAAGCGCGAGCAGGCCCTGATGAAGCGCCTGCTCGACGCGAAGCTTCTGAGCAGCAGCGCGCGCCCGCAAGGCGGGACCTTCTCCGTCCCCGGCTGGGTGATCGACCGTGCGACCGCTGCCAGTGGCCTCAAGCCCGATGACGTCAGCGCGGCGCTGCGCGATCCGGCGCATCCGGCGCGCTGCGCGCTCGAATATGCGCTGCTCGGCGCGATCCTGGAAGAACCGGGCAAAGTTCCGGTGGAACTGCTGCGCGGGCTTTGACAGGGCGCGCTGCGGGGCTGGCGGGCGCGGCGATCGTGCGCCACAAGGTATGCCTTACGGGGAGCATCGCCATGATTCGCAGACATATCCTTGCCGCCGCTACCGGTCTGGCCGCGCTTGCCCTTGCAGCGCCGCTGGCCGCGCAGGAGGCTGCTGAAGGGGCCACGAAAGAGGAGGTTATCTTCCTCACCGAGGAGGAGGAGGAACTCCAGACCCTCGAAAAGGAAATGACCGAGGCGTTCAGCCTGTTCGGCACGCTCTTCAAGGCCGAACCGCTCACCCCCGAACAGGAGGCGCTGCTGCCGCTCGCCACCCAGATGGCGGGGACCATCATGCCCGAAGGCAGCTTCGGCACCGCGATGCGCGAGACCATCGATCCGATGATGACGATGATCATGGGCACCATCGACAGCGATCCGCGCGTGCGCCTCGCCGAGATCAGCGGGGTGGGGTCAGGCGATCTCGAAGGGCTTTCGGATGACGCTGCGCAGGAGGCGCTCGACATTTTCGATCCCCAGTTCGCCGCCCGCAACGAACGCATCGGCAAGGTTGTGACCGGGATGATCGGCAAGCTGCTCGAAGCCGTCGAGCCGGCCTATCGCGAAGGCATGGCCCGCGCGCTGACGCGCCGTTTCACCGAGGCGGAAATGCGCGAGCTGCTGGCATTCTTCGCCACACCGACCGGCGGCAAGTTCGCCGCACAGAGCTTTCTGGTCCAGTATGATCCGCAGCTGATGGGCGTGATGGAGGCGATGGGGCCTGCTGTCGTCAAACTGATCCCGGAGATGACCGAGGAGCTGGCCGCCATCGAGACGGATCTCGGCAGCGGGCGCGACTTCACCGAACTGAGCGCCGCGGAACGCACGCGGGCAGCGCGGCTGATTGGAAAGTCGGTGAGCGAGCTTGACGCGCTGGTGCCCGAGGTGCCCCCCACCGGCAGCGAAGAGGAAGACCTCGCCACCTGATCCCCGCGGCCTTGCGCCGCTACCGGCAAAACGCCACATGGCGAGGGTGACCGCTGCCACACCGAACCTTCCCCCCGCCATTGCAGCGTGGTTTGCAGGCCGCGGCTGGCGGGTCCGGCGCCACCAGTCGGAAATGCTCGCCAAGGCCCGCGAGGGTGCCCATGCGCTGCTGGTTGCCGACACAGGGGCGGGCAAGACGCTCGCGGGATTTCTGCCGACGCTGTGCGACTTTGCAGGCGAGACAGTGCCGCCCGATGGCCTGCACACGCTTTACGTCTCGCCGCTGAAGGCGCTGGCGCAGGATGTGAAGCGCAACCTGCTCACCCCTATCGAGGATATCGGCCTGCCCATCCGGGTCGAGACCCGCAGCGGCGATACCCCGTCGGACCGCAAGAAACGCCAGCGCGAACGCCCCCCGCACATCCTGCTGACCACGCCCGAAAGCCTCTCGCTGCTGCTCTCCTATCCCGAAAGCGCCGACCTGTTTGCGGGGCTGAAGCGCATCGTGATCGACGAGGTCCACGCCTTCGCCACCGACAAGCGCGGCGATCTGCTGGCGCTGTCTCTGGCGCGGCTCCACGCGCTCGCCCCGCAGGCACAGCGGGTGGCGCTGTCGGCGACCCTCGCCAACCCGCGCGACTTTCAGGAATGGCTCGCGCCCCAGTCCGGCGAGGACGGCGAGATCACTGCCGCCGCGCTGGTGCTGGGCGAAGAGGGGGCCGAGCCCGAGGTCGAAATCCTCCTGCCGCAGGAAGAGCGGGTGCCATGGGGCGGGCACGCCGGGCGCTGGGCCGTCCCGCAGCTCTACGAGGCGATCAAGGCCAACCGCACCACGCTGGTCTTCACCAACACCCGCTTCCTCGCCGAGTTCATCTTCCAGTGTCTGTGGGAGGCGAACGAGGATCACCTGCCGATCGGCATTCACCACGGATCGCTTTCCGTCGAAGCCCGGCGCAAGGTCGAAGAGGCGATGGCGCGCGGGGAGCTGCGGGCGCTGGTGTGTACCGCCAGCCTCGATCTGGGGATCGACTGGGGTGACATCGATCTGGTGGTGCAGATGGGCGCGCCCAAGGGCTCTTCGCGGCTGCTCCAGCGGATCGGGCGCGCGGGCCACCGGCTCGACGTGCCGAGCCGCGCGGTGCTGGTGCCGGGCAACCGGTTCGAATTTCTGGAAGCCATCGCCGCCAAGGAAGCGGTCGACGAGGGCCAGCGCGATGGAGAGGCGTTTCGTCCGGGCAGCCTCGATGTGCTCGCCCAGCATGTCATGGCCTGCGCCTGCGCCGGGCCATTCCACGAGGATGCCTTGCTGGCCGAGGTGCGCAGCGCGCTGGCCTATAGCTGGGTGGACGAAGCGACCTTTGCGCGGGTGCTGCAATTCGTTTCGAACGGCGGCTACGCGCTCAAGGCCTATGACCGGTTCCAGCGGATTGTGCGCGGCAAGGATGGCACGTGGCGGCTCGCCCACCCCAACCAGGCGCAGCGGCACCGGATGAACGCGGGGATCATCGTCGATTCCGAGATGCTCAATGTCCGCTTCAAAAACGGCCGCAGCCTCGGCAAGGTCGAGGAGCGTTTCGCCGCGCAGCTTTCCCCGGGTGACACCTTTTTCTTCGCTGGCATGAGCCTTGAGGTCGAGGGCGTGAAGGACATGGACGTCACCGTCCGCGCTGCCAAGAAAAGCGCGACTATTCCGTCATATGGCGGGTTGCGGCTGCCGCTGACAACGCATTTGTCCACGCGGGTGCAGGCGCTGCTTTCCGACCGCGCGGGTTGGGGGCGCTTCCCCGATGATGTGCGCGAATGGCTGGAGATGCAGGACTACCGATCGCGCCTGCCCGCGCCGGGCGAGCTGCTGGTCGAAAGCTTCCCGCATGCGGGCAAGCACTACACCGCCTATTACACCTTTGAAGGCTGGAACGCGAACCAGTCTCTGGGCATGCTGATCACGCGCCGAATGGAAGACCGTGGTCTGTTGCCCGGCGGGTTTGTGGCGAACGACTATTGCCTCGCGGTGTGGGGGCTGAAACCCGTCACCGATCCGGCCCCGCTACTGTCACCCGATATCCTGACCGGCGAGTTCGTCGAGTGGGTCACCGAAAGCCACTTGCTGCGCCGTGCTTTCCGCGAGGTGGCGGTGATCTCCGGCCTCGTCGAGCGGCAGCATCCCGGGCAGAAGAAGACCGGCAAGCAGGTCACCTTCTCAACTGACCTGATCTACGATGTGCTGAAGAAGTACGAGCCCGACCACGTGCTGATCGAGGCCGCATGGGCCGATGCGCGGGCGCGGATGACCGATGTGGGGCGCCTTGCCGACCTGCTCGAACGGTCGGAGCGCGAGCTGGTCCACGTGACCCTCGACCGGGTCTCCCCGCTTGCCGTGCCGGTGATGACGATGATCGGCCGCGAGGCGGTGCCGCAGGGTGCGTTGGATGACGAATTGCTGCTGGAAGCCGAGGGGCTGATTGCCGCGGCGATGCGGCCCGATGCACCGCTGGAAGAGGACTGAGCGCCCTCCCGCCAAATGTTCGTGAAATGTTTCACGTGAAACATCGCAGCACGCCGGGCGCGGATGCAAAAAGGGCGCCGCGAGAACCCCGCAGCGCCCCTCTAGGCCGGGTCTGGAGGCACCCTAAGGCACCCCTGGACCGGGTTATTACTTGCCGAACTCGCGATAGTTCGAGGTGCCGACGAAGCCGAACTTGGTCACCTTCGAGGCCTTGATGTCCTGAAGCACCTTGGCCGACAGCTCGTAGCTGGCGAGGGCTTCGGGCTCGAACTGCAGTTCGGGCTCGGGCGTCATCTTGGTGGTGTCGACCAGGGTCTGCACCAGCGTGCCTTCATCGATCGCCGTGCCGTTCCACAGGATTTCGTCGTTCGGGGTCAGAACGATCTTGTTCTTGACCGGATCGATCGGCGGCGGCGTGTTGTTCGGCTGCGGCTGCGGCAGGTCGATATCGACCGAGTGCGTCGCGACCGGGATGGTGATGATGAACATGATCAGCAGAACGAGCAGAACGTCGATCAGCGGCGTCATGTTCATTTCCATCATCGGCTGGCCGTCGAGCTTGCCTCCAGACATACCCATGTCAGTTACTCCTCAAATATGCCTGGACGATCAGCCGTTCGGATCGACCGGGTTCGAGATGAACCCGACAATCGGATAGCCGGCCAGCTGGATGTTGAAGATCGCGCCCGCCACGCACTTCCACGGGGCGTTCACGTCGCCGCGGATATGGACCTGCGGCACCTTCTCCGGATCCTTCATCAGCTCTTCGGCACCGCCGGCGCGCTTCACGATCGCGTCGAGACGGTCAAAGGCCATCTTCTGCAATTCGTCCGAGGTCACCGGGGTGATGTTCTGGAAGTAGATCCGGCATTCGCCATTGCGCGAGGCACCAGCGAAGCCCGGTTCCCCGGCGCTGCGGCCCGCATCGTCAGTGGTGCTGACGGTGAGCAGCAGGTTTTCCACCTTGTCCTTGGACTCCAGCGATTCGAACACCGGAATTTCCAACTTCTCGATCGTCTGGATCGCCACCGGAACCGCGATGAGGAAGATGATCAGGAGCACCAGCATCACGTCCACCAGCGGCGTGGTGTTGATGTCGGACAGTGGGGTATCGGCCCCGCCTCCTGTAGAAATCGCCATTGTGAATTCCTAGCCTGTCAAAAATTTGACTTGGTTTGCCGGTCCGGCCGTTCCGTATTCGTGGAGCGCGGCCGGGCAGCGGGAGGAACGACGGTCACGCCGATCCCCCCATCATGCGGCAATGACGATCAGGCCTTGGTGGCCGGGGCAGCAGCCGGCTTCGCGGCGGGCTTGGCCGCCGGAGCAGCAGTCACCGCCGGCTTCACCGCGCCGTTCGAGTTCATGTAGGCCAGCAGATCGGTCGAGAAGGTGCTGAGCATCGCCGCGATCTTGCGGTTGCGGCCCTGCAGCCAGTTGAACGCGAACACGGCAGGCACAGCGACGAGCAGACCGATCGCGGTCATGATCAGCGCTTCACCCACGGGGCCGGCGACCTTGTCGATCGAGGCCGAACCGGCGATGCCGATGTTGATCAGCGCGCGGTAGATCCCGATCACGGTGCCGAGCAGACCGACGAACGGAGCGGTCGCGCCGACGGTGGCGAGGAAGGCCAGACCACCGTTGAGCACGGCGTTGATCGAATCTTCCGAACGCTGGAGCGAACCGTGCATGTAGTCATGCGATTCGAGGGCGTCGGTCATCTTGCCGTGGTCTTCCTGGGCCTTGACGGCGTCGTCGGCGAGCTGGCGCCATGCGCTGTCCTTGTCGAGCTTGGCGGCGCCTTCCTTGAGGCTGCCGGCGCGCCAGAACTGGGTCTGGACGGTGTTGTACTGCTTCATCACCTTGTTCTGTTCGAACAGCTTGGTGAACATGATGTAGAACGAACCGACCGACATGATGATCATGATGGCAAGGATCGTCCAGGCGACCGGGCCGCCTTCCTTCATGGCTTCGACAAAGCCGAACTTGTTTTCAGGGGCTGCTTCGCCGGCTGCGGCGGCAAGAAGGTAAAGGTTCATTGCGAAAATCCTTTTGAAAAGATGGGTTCCAAGGGGCCGGCGATCCCGTCACCGGCCCGTTTGATCAGTTCAGCTTGTAAGTGATGCGCGTTGCCCACGAGGCGCTGATCGGGTTCCCGTCAGCATCCCATGCAGGGTCGAACCGGCCATAGCGTTCGAGGTCCTTGCAGGCCGCCTCGTCGAGGATGTTCGATCCGCTCGAGGAGGCCACCTGACAGGCGGTCGCACGACCATCGGCGGTCACGGTGACGCGGACGCCCACGGTGCCTTCGATCTCTTCCTGCGCGGCACGGCGCGGGTAGTTTTCCTGAATGCGCGCCGACCAGCTGCGCTGGTTCTTCGGCTGCACGCCACGGGCCTTCGACACGCGCGGCGGCTGCGGCGGGCCCGGAGGCGCGCTGGGTGCAGTGCTTGGCTCGCGGAACACCGGCTGAGGCGGCGGCGGATCCTGGCGCGTTTCCATCTGCGGAGGATTGGGCGCAATGTTGAACGGGGGCGGCGGCGCCACGGGCGGCGGCGGCGACGTCGGCTCCGGCATATCTTCCGGCGGCGGCGGCGGCTCCTCCTCGGGCGGCGGCGGCTCTTCCTCGACGTTGACGGTCGTCACACGTTCGACCATCTCCTTAACGGCGTCGACGGCAAGGAACAGGACCATGCCGGTGCCCACGAGGCCGACGATCGACAAAGCGATGATCAGCGACACAAGCTTCGGCCCGGTCAATCCTTGTTGTTGGCTAGCGTAGGACATCCAGCGCTTTCTCTCCAAATACTCGCCGATCCGAGGATCGGCACACTCCCCACACCCCGACCGAAAAGGTCGGCGAGCGGATCCCGGTCATTTCGGTCCTCCCACGCCGGATACGGAGATACGGGCGCGCGCCATGCGCTCCGCCCGGAATCTCCCCGGCTGGCACGTGCAGAACAAATTGGTGTCCCGAACGCAACCTTTACTGTCTGCACGGCTTGTGTCCCCAATCCCGAGCAGTCAGTCCTGCGGGCTTTAACGGGCAACCCCAAGCCGATCAAACGCTTTTGCGGTTCAGGGCCAATTCACTGCGAGTCATGTGCAACAGGCTCTGCTAAAGCGGGGGCGAGCGGTCCCTTGGCGAAAGTTGCGCAAGGCCCAAGGTAAAGGGAAGATTAATGTCGTTTTTCAAGACTCTGGCGATATGCGGCGTGGCGCTCGCAGGGGTGACGGCAGGGCCTGTGGCGGGCCTTGCGCAGGCTCCGGCGGCGGCCGGCACAAACAGCCCTGCGGGGGCTGTTTCGGGCCCGACCTATGCCGATCTGGCTACTCTTTCGGATGCTTCGGAACTGGTTGTCCGGGTGCAGATTCGCAAAGCGACGGCCCTGAAACCCGAACGCGCGCCCGGCCTCGCTGCGGGATTCGCGCGGCTTTATGTGCAGGCCAACACGATCGCGGTGATCGCCGGACGCAGCGGGGTGGGCGCGAGCGTGACCTATCTCGTCGATGTGCCGCTTGATGCCAGGGGCAAGGTGCCCAAGCTCAAGAAGCGCGAATATCTGCTGTTTGCGCGCTCCGTGGCGGGGCGACCGGGGGAATTGCAGCTGATCGCGCCGGGTGCGCAGGTCGATTACACGCCGGCGCTGGAAGCCCGGGTGCGCCCGATCCTGACCGAGCTCTACAGCGCCGGGGTGCCGCCGCGTATCACCGGGGTGAGCGACGCGCTGGCCGTGCCGGGCACCTTGACGGGCGAATCGGAGACGCAGATTTTCCTCGCAACCGAAAACCGCTCGCCGGTGTCGATTACCGTGCTGCGCCGTCCCGGGCAGCGGGTGCAATGGGGTGTTTCCTGGGGCGAGATCATCGATTCGGCGGCCCGCCCGCCGGAGCCGGACACCCTGCGCTGGTATCGCCTTGCCTGCGCGCTGCCCGCGCAATTGCCGAGCAACGCCAACCTCGCCCGCGAGGCCGAGGAACGGCGGCTGGCTGCGGGCGATTACGCATTTGTCAGGCAGGCGCTGGGCCCGTGCGAGCGGCGCATCACGCAGGGGTGACAGCGGTGAGATAGGGCGCATGCCCGCTTGACCGCGCGGCAAGCACGGTTAAGCGCGGCTCCTGTTACCAAGGGAGGCCCGCTTGACCACCACCACACCGCTTCGCATCGCCATTGCTGGCCTCGGCACCGTCGGCGCGGGGGTAATCCGCCTGCTCGACACCAACGCCAGCCTGATTGCCGCGCGCGCCGGTCGCCCGATCGAGGTGGTGGCGGTGGCCGCGCGTGATCGCGGCAAGGACCGCGGCGTCGATATTGCGCGCTTCGCCTGGGAAGACGACATGACCGCGCTCGCCCGGCGGGACGATGTGGACGTGGTGGTAGAGCTGGTCGGCGGTTCCGATGGCCCCGCGCTCGCCCTGTCTCGCGCCGCATTGGGAGCGGGCAGGGGGCTCGTCACCGCCAACAAGGCCATGATCGCGCATCACGGGCTGGAGCTGGCGCAGATCGCCGAGGCGAACAACGCCGCCCTGAAGTTCGAGGCAGCCGTCGCGGGCGGCATTCCCGTGATCAAGGGCCTGCGCGAGGGCACCTCGGCCAACGCGCTCACCAAGGTCTACGGCATCCTCAACGGCACCTGCAATTACATCCTCTCCGAAATGGAAGCGACCGGTGCGGACTTCGCCGATGTGCTGGCCGAGGCGCAGCGGCTGGGATTTGCCGAGGCGGACCCGGCCTTCGATATCGAGGGCGTCGACGCGGCGCACAAGCTGGCGATCCTCGCCGCGATCGGCTTTGGCACGCGGGTGGACTTCGCGGGCGTGCGGGTGACTGGCATCACGCAGGTCCGGGCCGCCGACATCGCGCAGGCCGACGCGCTGGGCTTCGTCATCCGTCTGATCGGCGAGGCTGACGTGGAAGAGGCCGCCGACGGCCCGCGCCTGCTCCAGCGCGTGCGCCCCTGTCTCGTCGCCAAAGGGCACCCCTTGAGCGCGGTGGACGGCCCGACCAACGCCGTGGTGGCCGAAGGCAATTTCTCGGGCCGCCTGCTGTTTCAGGGCGCAGGCGCGGGCGATGGCCCCACCGCCAGCGCGGTCGCTGCCGACCTGATCGACATTGCCCGCGATGAAGTGGGCGCGCCCTTCTCGATCCCCTCGGCCCAGCTCGCCGCGCTGCCGCCTGCCGAACCGGGCGACCGGACCGAGCGCACCTATATCCGCTTCATGGTCAAGGACCGCCCCGGCGTGCTCGCCGAACTCACCGCCGCGCTGCGCGACGGGAACGTTTCGATCGAAAGCCTGATCCAGCAGGGGCGCTCGCAAAGCGGGGGCGAGGTTATGGTGGCGATGGTCACCCACGAAGGTCCGGAACGCTGCGTCGCCAAGGCGCTGGCGCTGCTCGAAGGATCGGACAGCCTTTCAGGCGATCCGCTGGTCCTGCCGATCCTGCCGCGTTAGGGCGAGCCGGGTTCTTCGGCGGCTTCCGCTTTCGGAGTCTCCGGCAGGCCCAACTCCTCGGCAATCCGCGCGCGGGCGTCCTCGTCAAGCGGGGCATCGTCGCCTTCGACCGGAGCGAGGCCCTTCGCCACGCGCTCGGCATCGGAGCCGGCGGGCGGCGTTTCGATCGCCTCGACATCGATCATCAGCGCCGGGTCCTTGGGGCAAGGCGGGATGAAGCACAGCCCGCTGATGGTGGGCGGTCCACGGAAGATGCCCGGTCCTGCCACATCGGGCGGCGGAAGAGTGCCGGCGTTCTGTGTTCGCTCGGCATAGTCCTTCAGCCACGCCTCGCGGCTGCCGCTGTAGAGTTGCGAGGTATCGGCGGGGAGTTCGCGGCACACCACGATCTCGCCCTGCACCACGCCCCGCTCGCGCTGGTCGGCGCATTCCTTCAGCTCCACAGCATCGGCCGCTTCAGAGGTCGGCTGCGGCGCGAGAATGTCGATCTGCCGGGGCGGTTCGCTCACCGGTGCATCGGGGCCGAGATCGATGGGGATGCGCTCCGGCTCGGGCGGGGCGGGAGAGGCGCGGTCCGGCAGGCGGGTCGCATCGCGCGGCAGCTGCGGCATGCGGAGCGACGGGGGCGGGAGCACCTGCGGGCCGACCTGCACCTGCGGTTCCATCTGCGCCAGCGCGGCGAGCAGCGGCGCTGCGGCGATCAAGGGGAAGAGCAGCACCTTGCGCGCTCCGTCACCCGCCCTTCTTCTTCGGACGGGGCGGAACGGCGGTCCTGATCCCGGCCGCCTCGCGCCGCGCCTTTTCCTGTTCTTCGGACAGCTCCTCGTTCTGGCCGAGCGGCGGCAGGCCGCGCGCGATCCGGTCCGCATCCGATCCGGCAGGCGCCTTGGGCAGGGCGGCGAAATCGACGGTGATCGCCACCGGCGGGGGCTTGCCGAAGCCGATGCCCTTGCCGTTGTCGGGAATGCCGAACATGTCGGGGGCAGGAGGGCGGCCTGCGTTCATGGTTTCCTGCGCGTAGCGCTTCTCGCTTTCGGCGCGGGTGCCGGTCAGGCCGGTCCCGTCATTGCCGCGCACCTTGCACACCACGATCTCGCCATTGATGGCCGCCGCTTCCTCGTCATCGCGGCATTCGCGCAGGTCTGCCTGGCTCGGCTCGTCTCGGGGCACGGTGACCATCAGGTTGATGCGCGGGGCCGGCGGGGCTACGGCAGGCTGGTCGTCAGGCGGAGTCGCCGCGCTGTCATCCTGCGCGGCCACAGGCGCGCTCAGCAGGAGTGCCGCAGCCGCCCAACCGAAGCGAAAACAGGGCAGGACAGGCGTGGCATTGCTCGACAAACCCGTTTCCATCCGCTTAAGCGCCCCGGTGATTGCTGATTGGGTCGCCACCCAAGCGAAGAAGGGCTGAATTGCACATGAACCCGTCGAACGATACCGAGCTTGCCACCGCCGCACAAGCCGCTGCCGATAACGCCATCCAGCGCGTTCTGGTGCTGGAAATGGTGCGCGTCACCGAAGCGGCGGCGATTGCCGCGGCGCAGCTGATCGGGCGCGGGGACGAGAAGGCGGCGGATGCGGCGGCGGTCGCGGCCATGCGCAAGGCGTTCGACAACCTCTACATCGATGGCACCGTGGTGATCGGCGAGGGCGAGCGTGACGAAGCGCCGATGCTGTTCATCGGCGAGAAGGTCGGCATGGGCAAGGGCCCGAAGATCGACATCGCGCTGGATCCGCTGGAAGGCACCACAATTACCGCCAAGGCCGGGCCCAACGCGCTCGCCGTGCTGGCGGCGGCGGAAGAGGGCTGCCTGCTCAACGCGCCCGATGTCTACATGGACAAGCTGGCGGTCGGCCCGGGCTATCCGGAAGGCATCATCGATCTCGCCAAGAGCGCGACCGAGAATGTCTGCGCGGTCGCCAATGCCAAGGGCGTGAAGCCGTCCGACATCAATGTCTGCGTGCTCGATCGCCCTCGCCATGCCGATCTGATCGCCGAGCTGCGCGCGCTGGGCTGCGGCGTGGTGCTGATCGGTGACGGTGACGTTGCCGGCGTGATCGCGGTGACCGACGAGGAAACCACCATCGACATGTACATGGGCCAGGGCGGCGCGCCGGAAGGCGTGCTGGCCGCAGCCGCGCTGCGCTGCGTCGGCGGGCAGTTCAATGGCCGTCTGGAGTTCCGCAACGATGATGAAAAGGCCCGCGCCCGCAAGTGGGGGATCGAGGATCTCAATCGCATCTACAAGCTGGAAGACCTCGCCAAGGGTGACTGCATTTTCGCTGCCACAGGCGTGACCAGCGGCTCGCTGCTCGATGGCGTGAAGCGCCGCCGCAAGGTGACAGGCGAGACGATCCTGACCACTGAAAGCGTTGTGATGCGGGCTTCTTCGGGGACCGTAAGGTGGATCCGGGGCGAGCATCGCATCGGGTGATCCCGGCCTAGGCCTCCGGTGCCGCGGTCGCCTGCGCGATGGCGGTGGCCGGGGCGGGTTCGCCGAGATCGAACAGCTTGCGCACTGCCTCGTTGGGCATCAGCGTGCCGGGCGGATAATGCTTCTGGTGGAGAGCGCGCATCGCCGCGATGTGCGCCTCGCCCAGTGAGGCCGCGAAATCCTCGACGATCGCGCTCTTGCCCCAGTGCGGGCGCACGCCGGGGAAGTAGCTGGTGACGGCGCGCTGGAGCCGCTCCAGCCAGGCATAGTCGCGCACGTCGGCGAACAGGTCGATTGCTGCCATCGGCTGCCCGAAATTGCCCGCGAAGGGCAGGTCGCTGGCATCGGCACATTCGCGTACCGAGATCATGCTTTTCAGCACGAAGCCCAACGGGCGCAGCTTCTGCGCTTCTATCATGATGAACCGCACCACCTCGTCCGTGCGGCCCAGCGGCACGAAGAAGGCGAGGTTGTAGGCGGTGAAGGTGGTCGAGAAGAAGCCGGTCAGCAAATCGGGCGGGCGCTGGGATTTCAGCAGGGGCTCGGGATCGTAGAGGTAATCCAGATCCTCGGGCGCGGTGATGACACGCTGGTGGCTGCGCGGGTCCAGCCGGTTGGCGGCGCGTTGCAGCCAGTAACGGAAGGCGGGCACCATCCGGTCGAAGGCCCACAGCCGGCGCAGCAGGAACTCCGCCAGCCCCTTCATCGAGAACACCGGCGCACGGCTCTGGCGCGGACCCTTGCCTCCGGTCGCGGGGCGCAGGGTGTGGAGCATGATCAGCGGATCGGCTGGATCGCTATAGGGCACGAAGGCCGCCGTCACCGCAATCGCCCCGCGGGCCAGCGCGGCCTTCTTCGACAGGCGGGTGACCCACGCATCGGACTGGAAGCTTTCGAGCGGCGCGGTGCGCAGGGTGACGCTGAGGATCGGGCCGATGGTGCCGAACGACAGCGCGGCATAGGGCAAATCCGCATCGCCTTTTTGCAGGGAGACCTTCTGCCCCTTGCCATCGAGGAACGTCAGCGCGGTCACCGCCTGCGCCACGACCGCCTCCGCCCCGTAGCCGTGGGTGCCGCCGGTGAGCGCGCCGATCACGGTCTGCTCCATATAATTGCCGCTGTTGAGCATCCGCCGTCCGTGCTTCAGCAGCAGCTGCTTCAGCTCCACGACCTTGACCGATGGCCCGCAGGTGGCGGTCTGGGTCGCGGGGTCGTAGACCGCGCCCCTGAAGGCCGATTTGCCCATGTGGAAAGCGGTGATGCCGGGGACGACCTGAATGCCGTTGTAGCTGTGCGATTGCCCGATGCAGCTGTAGGGTCGGCCCGCGAAGGCGGCGATCAGCTCCGCCTCGCTGGCGGGCGTGATGACATATGCGTCACCGAAGAACACCTTCATCCAGGATTCGACCGGCGTCATCCCGCCCGCGCCTGCGCGCGGCCTTGTGGTGAACCAACCCATGCAAAAAGCCCCCGATTTGCTGCGGCTCATCTTTGAACGCAGCGCACGGGAAGGCAATCGAAAACCCGCGCGGCGGCGGCCACGCGGGTCTTGCGGAGAAGGGGCGGGGGGCGCCTAGCCGCCGGGCTTCAGCACGACCTTGGTCCAGCTGTCCTGCTGGTCCTTGAAGTTCCTGTATCCCGTCGCCGCCTCTTCCAGCGGCAGGCGGTGGCTGATCAGGAAGCTCGTGTTGATCGCACCCTCCTCGATCATGCCGAGCAGGTCCTTGAGATACCGCTGCACGTGGGTCTGGCCGTTGCGCAGTTGCAGGCCCTTTTCCATGAGTGCGCCCAGCGGGAACTTGTCGGTCATACCGCCATAGACGCCCGGCATCGACACCCGGCCGCCGGGCCGCACCGCGAGGATCGCCTGCTTCAATGCGCTCGCCCGGTCGGCACCGATGCCAATCTTCTGCTTGGCGGCATCAAGGATGTTGTCGATGGCAAAGCCGTGCGCCTCCATGCCGACTGCGTCGATCACTGCATCCACGCCGATCCCGCCGCTCATCTCCATCAACGCCTCGCGCACGTCGGAGGTGCGGAAGTTGATCGTTTCCGCGCCCAGTTGGCGGGCAAGCTCCAGACGATGCGGGTAGTGATCGATCGCGATGACCTTCGCCGCGCCCATAAGGATCGCCGATTGGACGGCGAACAGGCCGACCGGGCCGCAGCCCCATACGGCAACCGTATCGTCAGGCTGGATTTCGGCATTCTCTGCCGCCATCCACCCGGTCGGTAGAATGTCGGAGAGGAACAGCACCTGTTCGTCATCGAGGTGATCGGGGACGACGATGGGGCCGACATCGGAAAAGGGCACACGCACATATTCCGCCTGCCCGCCGGCATAGCCGCCGGTCATGTGCGAATATCCGAAGATCCCCGCCATCGGGTGCCCGTAGAGCGTTTCGGACATGTCCTGCTTTTCGACCGGATTGCTGTTCTCGCAGGCGCTGTATTGCGTAATGCGGCAGTGGAAGCACCCGCCGCAGCTGATCGTGAAAGGCACCACGACGCGATGGCCCTTGGTTAGCGTGCTGTCAGCCCCGGTCTCCACCACCTCGCCCATGAATTCATGGCCGAGCACGTCACCGGGCTTCATCGCGGGGATTACCCCGTCATAAAGGTGCAGATCGCTGCCGCAGATCGCGGTCGATGTGACGCGGATGATTGCATCGCGCGGGTTGACGATCTCGGGATCATCGAGGGTTTCGACGCGGACATCCTGCGTCCCCTGCCATGTCAGAGCGCGCATCAGCGGGCCTCCTCGGTCTGGTGTTGGTGATCGGCGCGGGTGCGGGCGCTGGTGGCGATCTCGCCGGTTTCCATCAGCATCTTGAAGCGCTTCAGGTCGTGCCGGCCCTGCAATTCCGGGCTGCGGCGCATAAGCTTGGCAACCGTATCGCCAAGAATGCCGCCTTTGGGCTTGTAGGCGATGATCAGGCTGACCCGCGTGCCGCGCTCTCCCGGCGCATCCTCGAAGGTGACGCGGCCTTCGGTATCGATGTCGCTGTCTTCTGTGGACCTCGGGTAATCGCGGCATCGAGTCGGATTACCGCTAGTGTTGCGATCCGGGCTTTCTGCCCGGTGGTG
>JAIEOM010000104.1 GCA_019750455.1 Sphingomonadales bacterium
GCCTTCCCGCCACACGAATGCGCCAACTACCTCAGAAACAGCGGCTATGCCTCAATCTAAACAGGACAGACTCTAGGAGGGGTCTGGCGGGGGTCTGGACCGGGTCTGGGTCAGCGCAGCGCGGCCTTGGAATCCGATAGCATGCCGGACACATAGCCGAGCGTCTGGCGCGCACGTTCCAGCGACTGGCGGGTTGCCGTTTCCGAATTCGAGCGCCGCACCGACCGCGCGAGCGTATCGAGATAGCCGCGATAGGTCCGCGCCGCTTCGGCGTTCTGTTGCCGGAGGCGGTAGCTGGCCAGTTCCGCAGCCGAGGCATCGCGGCCGGGTCGCTGGCGGTTACCCAGGCGGATCACCTCGCGGATCGCATCGCGGTTTTCGTCCAGCAAAGCCCTGAATTCCCGGAGCGTTGCTGTGGTGGCGGGGCGATCGGTCACTGGCTGCGGTGCCGGGCTTGCGCCTGCGGCAGCCGCGCTCTCGACCGCGACCATCTGGACGGCGGCAGACGAGGGCGCGCCGGGCGCCGCCGTGGCAGGCACCGGAGCAGGTTTCGGCGCGGCGGGCTGGATGCCGGAAGCGGCGGGCGGGCGTCCGGGCAGGACATCGGCGGCCGTCGGTGCCGGGGCCAAGGCGGCCAATATCTCGCCTTGTGCTGCATCGGGCCCCTCGGGTGCCGCGGCCTGATCGATCGCCGCGATCCATGCCTCGGTGGATCGGGCGGCAAGCGTCTGCGCCCGCTCTTCAAGGGACGCATTCTGCCCTGCGGTCCCGTCTGACAGATACCACGCACTGCCCAGAAGCCCCGCCACCGCAACCGCGAGCCCGGCATTCAGCATCAGCCTCAGCCGTTCGGCGGCGGCCGGGCTGCTGCCGCTGCGCTCTGCCAAAGGTCGCGGGCCGGACGGGGCAAACCAGGGTAGCGCCTCCAATGGGGAAAGCGCGTCGGCAGGCGGGCGCTGCGTCCGTGCCGCAGTCCCTTCGACCAGCAGCGGCGTACGGAGATTCTCCGCTGCCTTTGCCGGATCGAAGGGCGACGAGGGATTGGCGAGGTGTGGGAGCATTGATCGGTCAACCATTCACGACAGGTGGGTTACTGACTGTCAGAACGGATCACCGCCGCCACCTATTCCCTGCC
The DNA here is from genome assembly GCA_019750455.1 of Sphingomonadales bacterium. Lineage (GTDB taxonomy): Bacteria > Pseudomonadota > Alphaproteobacteria > Sphingomonadales > Sphingomonadaceae > Erythrobacter. The sequence continues at coordinate 1,136 of JAIEOM010000104.1, forward strand.
GGCAATTTTATCACCCCGCGCTCCGGCAAAGGGCGATGTGGTCCCCGGGCGACCCTCCGGGGACCACTGCGTCAGGCGGCGAGCGCCTGCGGGCCTTCCTCAGCAAAGGCGAGGCCGGGGACATAGCGCGCCGCGACCTTCCCGTCCCGCAATGCGAAGAGGTGCAGCCAGCCATTGTCGAACAGCGCGCGCACGCCCGGGTGCTTCTCAAGGATGCGCAGCATTTCCTCGCGCGGGGCCTCAATCATCACGGAGAGGCGCAGCGGCTCGTGCTGGAGCGCGTCGCCATCGTGGACCGCCTGCCAGGGGAGCCCGGCGCGCAGGCGGCCGCCATTGCCCTCAATCACGCCGATCCCGCCGACGACATTGTGGATCAGCTTGTTGCCGCCGCCGAACATCTCGGGCGCGACGCTCGATCCGTAATACTGGAGGCTGATCCAGCTCGCCACCACCACCGGCGCGGTGATGATGAGTTCCAGCGTGCCAAAGCCTTCGTCCGACTGCCAGTCATAGGAGTGGAGGAAGGCGCGCCCCCCGAGGTCGCGGCCCGCCGTCGCTGCGCGCGGGGCGGCGATAAAGGCGGCGCAGCCCGCAAGGCCCCATTCCGGGCGGATCTCGGCCCAGTTCTGGGCGCGGGCCGGGATGCTGTCGCCGCTGGCACCGGGCATCCGCAAGGCACGCTCGGCGCGGGCGATCTCGGCCGCCTGCCCCAGCCACGTGCGGACCTTCGCCAGATCGCCGGCGCGGGCGGCGGGCAGGCCATCGTCGTAGATGGTGATGGTATCGGTCGTGGTGTCGTGCAGGCCCGCGACGAACAGCACATCTTCGGCCACCTCGACGCCCCGTTCGGCCAGCCCGGCACGGGTTTCGGGATCGTTGAGCAGGATCGCCAGCAGGCGGGCCGAAACCTCGCCGGTGTAGCCCCCGCAGGCGCCGCAGTGATAGGCGCTTTCATGCGGGTTGTTGGTGACATTCCCGCCGTGGCCGAGCAGCAGGACAATTGCGCCGTGGCCCTTCTGGAGGCTCATCGCTTTGAGGACGGCGGCACCGGTATCGGCCTTGGCCTCGGCGCTCATCCCGCCGATGACTTCGGGGGCAGGTTCGGCCTTGGGCTTCGGCACGAAGCCGAGCGCCGATTTCACCAGCTTGACCGCATAGACTGGCCCCGCCGCCTCGACGAAGGCGAAGGAGGAAACCGCCGCCTGCCGGAAGCGGCCCCAGGCGCGCGCGCCGCGTGCGGCAATGCGGTCGGCCTGATCCTTGGCGGGATCGCTCGCGCTGGTGGTGTGGACGGCGGGATTGAGCAGCACCGGAAGGCGCGCCTCAAGGATGTCCGATCCGTGCGCGTGGTGTGCCAGCGGCAGACCGAAAAAGCCTGCAAAACCGATGGTTGCGATGGAATTGTCGACAGATTCGAGGGCGCGGCGGAACACTTCGGAGCGCACATCGATGCAGAAGGCGGCTTGCAGGAAGGGGCGGGCCGCAGCGGCGGGGGGCGCGCCGTCGAGAGCGGCGATCAGGCGGCGCTGGTGCGCGCGGTCAGCCGCATCCTGAAGGATTGCGAGCACAACCTCCTCTTCCGAAGGTGTCACCGGCGCGGCATGGGCGGCGACGGTCGCGGCCCACTTGTCGGCGATGGCCGGGGTTTGCACCAGCAGCGCCTCGTCCCAGATCAGGCGGATCGCGAGGAGGTCCATCAGGGTGCGGTCGGTATCGCCGACCAGTTCGGCCTGCCACAGGATCCATCGCGCGTGCTGCGCCCAACCGCCGAGGCTCATGGCGAGGCGGTGGAAGGCAGTGGACGCCGCCGCATCGGTGATGCCGAGCGTCTCGGCTGCGGAAAGGATCGCCCGTTCGGTGGTGTCGGGCGCGCTGGCGACATGGGCGCAGAAGCCTTCGAGCCCGGCGATCTCGGGCGTGAGATCATGCATCGCCCAGCCGCGCCAGGCGGTGAAGGCCTCGGCTCCGGGGGCGGGGGACCAGAGCGCCTGTCCGCGGTCGAAATGGCCTGCAGCCCACAGCCCGATGCACTTGTCGATCAGCGCGGGCCAATCGATCCCTGTGGCCTCGGCGGCGAGATCGGCAACGGTCGGCAGCGCGCGCGGGGGCGGGCCGTTGCCGATGCGGGCGGCGCCATGGCGCAGCATCGCTGTATCGGCAGGCTTGAGCGGCGAGGGCGACGCGGCGAGCGCATCGGCAAGGTCAGCCTCGGTGATCGCGCCGCTGGCGATGGCGTCGCAATATTCGCCGCCCTTGCGGGTGGCGCGGACTCCGGCAACGCGGGCAAGGCGCGCGGCGGCGGTGGCGAGATTCTCGTGCGTCTGGCCGAGGAAGGGGTTGACCGCGACGGTCGCGTCGAGAGGGAAGGCCGGCGGGATGGCGCGGCCGGCGGCCTCTGCGGCTTCGAGCACCGCAGAGAAGCGGGCGGGGGCGATGTCGGCGTGGTTCATCAGCATGGCGTTGTCTCCGTGGGGGCGCGGGTCAGCGGCTGGTGGTGGTGGTGCGGAAGCCGCCGATGGCGCGGTCCAGCAGGGCGTTCATGTAGAGGCCGTTGGCGAGGTGGACGCGCAGGCCGGCAGTGGCCGGATGGTGCGCCCACAGCGGGAACAGCGCCTGGGCGAAGGCGACGAGGCCGAAGCTCGCGACCGCGATCACCAGCAGCGCCCATTCCAGATCGGTCGGGGCGGGCGCGGCGGGCAGCAGCGGGCCCCAGATGGACTGCGCGAGCGTCTGGAAGCTGAAATAGCCCACCGCGGCGGCCAGCGCGGCGGTGATGGTGCGGGTGGTGAGCGCGGCAGGGGCCCGGCCCGCGAGGCCCTGCGCGACAAGGTAGGCCACCCCGAAGATCAGGATCGCGCCCAGCGCCAGCGCCTGCGGGGTCTTGGGCCCGAAGGTGGCGGTGAACCCGGCAGCGATGGCGACGAAGATGGCGAGAGCGAAGGCAAAGCTCTTGAGCACCGCGGCCACGCTCGGCACCGCAACCGGGCCGGGGCGGCGGACGCTGGCGACTTCGGTGATCGCCCCGCCCGAGGAGAGGAATGCGTGCGCCTTGTAAAGCGAGTGGGCGATGATGTGCAGCAGCGCCAGCGTCCACAGGCCGAGGCCGCATTGCAGGAGCATGAAGCCCATCTGCGAGACAGTCGACCAGGCGAGCGCGGTCTTGATAGCGCTCTGGGTGAGCATCACGGCGGCGCCGAACAGCGCGGTGAAGCCGCCGATCATCACCAGCGCGGCCATCGCGCCGGTGCTCTGCTGGACGAGGCCGGCAGCGGTGATCAGCAGCACGCCGCCCGAATTGATGATCCCGGCGTGGAGCAGCGCCGAGACGGGGGTGGGGGCCTCCATCACCTCGGTCAGCCAGCCGTGCAGCGGGAAGGCGGCGGTCTTGAGGGCGGCGGCGGCGACGATAGTGGCCACGCCCAGCGTGCCGGCAAGGCTGAGACCGCTCGTTGCGGCAGCCAGCGGAAGCGCGGTGACATCAAGCGTGCCGAACCGCACGTAGAGCAGCCCGGCAGCGCAGGCGAGCATCACGTCACCCGCATACCAGACGCGCGAGAACTTGGTGGCGGCGCGCTGCGCTTCGGGGCGGTCGGGGTAGAACAGCAGCAACCGCTTGAGGGTGAGGCCCACCGCGAAGGTGGCGATGACCAGGGTGGGCAGGGTGGCCGCCTGCACGAACACCAGCACCGCGGCGAGCGTGGTGAGCATCAGGCCGTGAAAGGCACCCTCGCGCGCTTCGCCATCGAGGTAGGTTCGGCTGTAGCGCATCACGATCCAGCCGATGAAACCGACCAGCGCCGCCATGCTCGCCGCGACCAGATCGGCGCGCAGGGCGAGCGTGAAGGGGGCATCAAACACGGCAAGACCCGCCGGTGTGCCCAGCGCCGTCTGGACCAGACCTGCCAGCGCGATGGCGAAGGCGGCGATGGCCGAGACCTCGGCAAGCCGCGGGAGCGCGCCGGGGCGCTTGCCGGGGGTGGAGATGGCGAGCAGGATCGCAGGCACCAGCGCAAGCGGGCTGAGCATGGTCAGGGCGATGGCGTCGGACATTGAGGCACTCCGTCAGCAGCGAAGGGTTTGCTATGAGGGAGCGGATAGGGGGTGGACGAAATTAAAGAAAATACATATTTTGAGGTCAAACGTTCACTTCAACCGAACGATAAGGCGGGTAAAAGCGCATGGCGAACCTCAATCTCCACCATCTGCGCCTGTTCCGCGCCACCGCGCGCGAGGGCACGCTGACCGCCGCCGCGCGCGCCTTGAACATCTCGCAAAGCGCGGTCTCGACCCAGATCAAGGCGCTTGAGGCGGACCTCGGTCACGACCTGTTCGAGCGGCGCGGGCGCAATTTGCTGCTGACCGAGGCGGGGCGGATCGCGCTCGATTACGCCGAGCAGATCTTCCGCGCCTCCGAGCAGCTCACTGCCACCTTCCGCGCGGTGGGCGGGCAGAGGAAGGTGCTCCGCATCGGCGCGCTGGCTACATTGTCGCGCAACTTCCAGATGGGGTTTCTTGCCCCCCTGCTGGGGCGTGACGATGTGGAAGTGGTGCTGCGTTCGGGCACGCAGGTTGCGTTGCTTCAGGCGCTCGATGCACTGCGGATCGACGTGCTGCTCACCAATCAGGTGCCCGCGCGCGATGCCGCCAGCCCCTATCTGGTGCGGCGGATTGCCGAGCAGCCGGTCAGTCTGGTGGGTACGCGCGCCCGCCTCGCGCTGGCAGCGCAGGGGCTGCCGGCCCTTCTCTCGAGAGCGCCGCTGATTCTCCCCACGCCCGAAACGGCCCTGCGCGCCGGATTTGACGCGCTGATCGAAACGCTCGGCATCGTTCCCCGCATCGCTGCGGAGGCTGACGATATGGCGATGCTGCGCCTGCTCGCCAGGTCCGATGCCGGGGTTGCAGTCATCCCGCCGATCGTGGTGCGCGATGAGCTGGCAGGGGGCGCGCTTTACGAGCTGGCCCAACTGCCCGGCCTGACGGAGGAGTTCCACGCCGTTACCATCGCGCGCACTTTCCCCAATCCGCTGCTGCGCGAGGTGCTCGGGCCCGGCGGCAGCGAGGCGGGACTTGCGGCGGATGTGGGCGGGCAGTAAGGCGCGCGTCCAACGCTACAAAGTCTCATGCAGGAAGCGCAACGCCCCATGACTGCCGCTCTGACCGGTCGCCCCGTCATCTCCGCCACCGGGCTGTTCACGCCCGCAGAGAGCATCACCAACGAAGAACTGGTCGCCAGCTTCAACGCCTTCGTCGACCGTCACAACGCGGCCCATCCCGATGCCGAGCCGCTGGCCTATTCCTCGGTCGAATTCATCGAGAAGGCGAGCGGGATCAAGGCGCGCCACGTGATGAGCAAGGCGGCGATCCTCGATCCGGACATCATGTGCCCGCGCCTGCCCGAACGGTCCAACGACGAAATCTCGGTCATGGCCGAAATCGGCGTTGCGGCGGCAAGGCAGGCACTGGAGCGTGCGGGGCGCAAGCCGGAGGATGTCGATGCGGTGCTGTGCGCCGCCTCCAACATGCAGCGCGCCTATCCGGCGATGGCGATCGAGATCCAGCAGGCGCTGGGGATCGAAGGCTTCGGTTTCGACATGAACGTCGCCTGCTCCTCGGCCACCTTCGGCATCCAGACGGCGGCCGATTATGTGCGTGCGGGCAATGCAAAGTCGGTGCTGGTGGTCAGCCCCGAAATCACCTCGGGACACCTCAACTGGCGGGACCGCGACAGCCACTTCATCTTCGGCGACGTGGCGACCGCGGTGCTGGTGGAAGATGCTGCCATCGCCCCCGCGCAGCACTGGGAAATCCTCGGCACGAAGCTGAAGACGGTGTTCTCGAACAATATCCGCAACAATTTCGGCTTCCTCAACCGCGCCGCGCCGGAAGGCGAGGGCAAGGCGGACAAGCTGTTCGTCCAGGAAGGCCGCAAGGTTTTCAAGGAAGTGGTGCCGATGGTCGCGCAGATGATCATCGATGAGGCGGCCCGCCTCGGCATCGATCCCGAAGGCCTGCGCCGCCTGTGGCTGCATCAGGCCAACGCGGGGATGAACCGGTTGATCGCGCACAAGGTGCTGGGCCATGAGGCCAACGAGGATGAAAGCCCGACCGTGCTAGATACTTATGGTAACACCTCCAGCGCCGGTTCAATCATCGCTTTTCACCAGCATAACGAAGACCTTGGCGCGGGGGATACCGGCCTGATATGCTCGTTCGGGGCAGGCTATTCGGCCGGCACGGTGTTCGTGCGCAAGGTCGGCTGACGGGCCGGGGCGGGTTGCGGGGGGCGCATCGCCTCCCTAGAAGCATCCGGATGGCAGGTGAAATCCTCGATAACAAAGGCCGGGGCGAGGCGGGCTGGGATTGGCCGGCGATCCACCCGGAAGGGCGCAAAATCGGCCTGATCGTGGCCGCTGTGGCGCTGTTCTTTCTGGTGGTCGGCTGGGAGCTGCTCGGCTGGCCGCTGGCGCTGCTGAGCGCCGGAACCTTCGCCTTCTTCCGCGATCCCGAACGCGTTGTGCCGCAGGCCGACAACGTCATTCTCTCGCCCGCCGACGGGATCGTTTCGTTGATCCGCGAGGTGGAACCGCCGCTGGAATTGCAGATCGACGATGGCTCGGGCGCGGCGGGCTTGCCCGCAGGCCCGGTGACGCGGGTGTCGATTTTCATGAGCGTCTTCGATGTCCACATCAACCGCACGCCGGTGGGCGGTACGGTGCGGAGGGTGGTCTATATCCCGGGCCGTTTCGTGAATGCCGAGCTCGACAAGGCGAGCGAGGAGAACGAGCGCCAGCACATTCTCGTCGAGCGCACCGATGGTCTGCGCATCGGCTTCACCCAGATCGCCGGGCTGGTGGCACGGCGGATCGTGCCGTTTGTGAAGCCGGGCGACATTCTGGCCAAAGGCCAGCGCGTGGGGCTGATCCGGTTCGGTAGCCGGGTGGATGTCTATCTGCCTGCCGGCACCGATCCCAAGGTGATGATCGGCCAGACCGTGATCGCGGGCGAGACTGTGCTTGCCGAAATCGGCCAGCGCCTGCTGCTTGAAGGGATTTCGCAATGAGCCGCCCTCCTGCCAAGCGCCCGGGTGCCGGCAACCGCAAGCTTCCCGGCGCGCGGTTTCTCACCGCAAGGCTCGGGCCAAAGGCGGCCGAGGACGAGGATGACGAGCGGCCGATCCGTGCAGCGGGTGCGGGCGGGCTCACCCTGCGGGCCATGCTCCCCAACGCGATCACCGCTGCAGCGCTCTGTTCGGGGCTGACCGGTATCCGCTTCGCGATCGAGGGGCACTGGGCCTTCGCGATCGGGCTGGTGGTGCTGGCCGGTGTGCTCGACGGGATCGACGGGCGGGTTGCGCGGCTGCTCAATGCGCAATCGCGGTTCGGCGCTGAGCTCGACAGTCTTGCGGATTCGCTGTCATTCGGGGTGGCTCCCGCGCTGATCCTGTTCATGTGGTCACTTCAGGATTGGCCGACCTTCGGCTGGCTTGCCGCCCTGGCCTTCGCGATCTGCTGCGCGCTGCGCCTGGCGCGGTTCAATGCCCGCATCGATGTCGACGATCAGCCGCACAAGTCCGCGGGGTTCCTCACTGGGGTGCCTGCCCCTGTCGGGGCGGGGCTGGCCTTCACGCCGTTCTATCTGTGGACGGAGACCGGCGTCGAAATCTTCCGCGCGCCCATGGTGATGGCCGGCTGGCTCACCCTGATCGCGGTGCTGATGATTTCCAACCTGCCGACGCTGAGCTGGGCCTCGCTGCGTCCGCGCCGGTCGATCCGCCTGCCCCTGATTGCCTTTACCGGCCTCGCCTTTGCCGCGCTACTGCTGGAGCCGTGGTGGACGCTCGCGGCGATCTGCGTCGGCTATCTGGCCCTGATGCCTTACGGTCTCGCCAAATATGCCCGGATCAGGCGGCGCAGGCAGGATGCGGCAGGCGCGGCCCCATCGGCATGACCGCGCGCCGTGCCGCAATCACGCGGCGCGGGGCAGGGCGCAACCGCATTTCCACCGCCGCCGCCTGAAGCGCGAACCCGGCGCGCATCACTTCGCCTTCCCGCATCAGCTGCGCATAGGCCGCGCGCGCGCCGATCAGGCAGTGGACAACGGTCGCCACACCGACAAGGCCGGCGAAGGTGAACAGGACGGTGATGGCGAAAGAAAGCATGAGGGTTTGCCCTTATGTCCGAAGGTTCCACATTTGTTCTGTCGCTTTGTTCCCTAAGTGTTCCATGCTGTCAAGCGCCTTTCCAACCGATCCGGCCCGATATTTTACGGAAAGGGGAATTGGGGACTGGATTCCCGGCAGTCCCCCCGCTAAGGGCCCGCTCGCACCGCGAAGGGCAATCCGCCCGAAGCGGATGCAAATTCACATGGAAGGTGCACATACCGGTGCTGCCCGCGGGATCTCCGCAAGGCGGCTTCCAGCCTTCCAGAGGAACAACCGGAAAGGAAATACCTATGGCGGCTCCCGTCGTCACCATGCAAGCTCTCATCGAGGCCGGCGCTCACTTCGGCCACCAGACCCACCGCTGGAACCCGCGCATGAAGCCGTACATCTTCGGCGCGCGCAACGGTGTCCACATCATCGACCTGTCGCAGACCGTGCCGCTGTTCGCGCGCGCGCTGGACTTCGTCGAATCGACTGTGCGTTCGGGCGGCAAGGTCCTGTTCGTCGGCACCAAGCGTCAGGCGCAGGAGCCGATCGCCGAAGCCGCGCGCATGTCGGGCCAGCACTTCGTCAACCACCGCTGGCTGGGCGGCATGCTCACCAACTGGAAGACCATCTCGGGTTCGATCCGCCGTCTGAAGTCGCTGGAAGAAATGCTCTCGGGCGACACTTCGGGCCTCACCAAGAAGGAAGTGCTCAATCTCACCCGTGAGCGCGAGAAGCTGGAAATGTCGCTCGGCGGCATCCGCGACATGGGCGGCATTCCGGACGTGATGTTCGTGATCGACGCCAACAAGGAAGACCTGGCGATCAAGGAAGCCAACGTCCTCGGCATTCCGGTGATCGGCATTCTCGACACCAACGTCGATCCCAACGGCATCGCCTTCCCGGTTCCGGGCAACGACGACGCCAGCCGCGCGGTGCGTCTGTACTGCCAGGCGATCGGTGAAGCCGCGCTGGCCGGCAAGGGCAAGTTCCAGGCCGACGTGTCGAGCGATTTCGGCGCGATGGCTGAACCCCCGGCTGAAGCCGTCGCTGCTGAAGCGGCTGCGGAAGAAACCGAAGCCTGATTTTTCTGGCGCCTGTGCGGCGGGCCACCGTCGTCCGCGCGTCACAATCCCCCTCTAGCGCGCCCGGCATTGCCCTCTTTTCGGAGCGGCAGGGCCGGGCGCCCCCACACACACAAAAAGGAAATTCCCATGGCCGATATTTCTGTCGCCGATGTGAAGAAGCTGCGCGAGCGCACCGGCGCTGGCATGATGGACGCCAAGAAGGCACTGACCGAAGCGAATGGCGACATCGAAGCCGCGGTTGACGCGCTGCGCGCCAAGGGCCTCGCCACCGCCCAGAAGAAGTCGAGCCGTACCGCCGCTGAAGGTCTGGTCGGCGTGCTGGTGCAGGGCACCAAGGGCGTTGCTGTCGAGATCAACTCGGAAACCGACTTCGTCGCCAAGAACGACCAGTTCCAGAGCTTCGTGCGCAACGCCACCGCGGTCGCGCTCGAAACCGGCACCAGCGACGTCGAAGCCCTCAAGGCGGCTGCCTATCCGGGCGGCGGCACCGTGGGTGACAAGCTGACCGAGAACGTCGCCACGATCGGCGAAAACCAGCAGATCCGCCGCATCAAGCAGGTCGCCGTGACGCAGGGCGCGGTTGTGCCCTACATCCACAACGCGGCTGCCGAAGGCCTCGGCAAGATCGGCGTGCTCGTCGCGCTGGAATCCGATGCCGATGCTGAAACTCTCGCCGCGCTGGGCAAGGACATCGCGCAGCACGCTGCAGCGATGTTCCCGCAGGCGCTGGACGCTGACGGCCTCGACGCCGAAGTGATCGAGCGCGAGCGCAAGATCGCCGCCGAAAAGGCCGCCGAAAGCGGCAAGCCCGCCGACGTGCAGGCCAAGATGGTCGAAGGCGCGGTGAAGAAGTTCGCCAAGGAAAACGCGCTGCTCAGCCAGATCTTCGTCAAGGATGGCAAGGCGACCGTGGAAGAGTACATCGCCAAGGCTGCCAAGGACGCCGGCAAGTCGATCAAGCTGGTCGATTACGTGCGCTACCAACTGGGCGAAGGCATCGAGAAGGAAGAAGTCGATTTCGCTGCGGAAGTGGCAGCCACCCTCAAGGGCTGATCGACCTTCCTGCGAATGAAAACGGCCGCCGTAGCTTATCGCTGCGGCGGCCGCTTTCATTATTTACCGGATTTTTGCCGATCAACCCCATGTTCGGCACCATAGAATGGCTGCGCCTCCCTCTTTTCATCACAATTCTGTTCGCGATGCTTGTCGCGGTGCCCTTCGAGGGAGCGGGCAGCAGGGGGAGGGCTTTGGCTGCCGTATTCGAAGCCATCCGCCATGCATTTGTCGAACCGATGACCATGCCGGGGGCAGTTCTGTTCGTCTTTGCGGTTAGCGCGTTCTTTTCCCTGGTGCTGGGGAGAGGCGGACGGCGGATCGCCGAACACGATGGCAAGCCGCAGGCGAGATTTCTGAGCGATGGGAAGCGATCCGAACCTCGCGCGAGGCAGGCGAACTGACTCAGGCAGAGACCAATTCCTACTTTGCGGAATTACGCCCCTGGTGCAATCGCATCTACACCCTGCTCAAAGCGTGAGCCAAAACGCCGCCCGCTCACCTACTCGGTGATGTCGTGATGGATCGCGGTGTATGGCGGCTGGAAGTAATCCAGCACCTCGCCTGCTGCCCGTCCGGCGCGGCTGCGCGCGTTCTTGAACAGCAGTTCGCGCAGATTGAGGCCGAGGCCGACAAAGATGTGGCGCTTAGGCACGATCCCGGCGGCGCGGTCTTCGTTGAGGAAGTCATCCCCGCGATAACCGAGATGCAGTTCGACGAACCGCAGCGGTGTCTTCTCGAAGGCCTCGAAGCCCGAAGCCTTCAGCGCGAACAGGTAACGCTGCTGCCGGAAGTGCTCCTTGCCGTTGAGGGTGTAGATATCCTCGTTCGGCTGGATCATCAGGCGGAAATCGAGCTTCCGGTCGAGACCCGGCACTGCGTTGCGCAGCACCGAGAAGCCTGCGCCCAGCGTGTTGAAGGTCACATCCTCCCACGACCAGCCGCTGGTGGGCTCGATGGAATCGAAGGCTTCCGACCACAGCATGATGCCAGAGGCGAGTGCGGCCGCGGTCCATTCGATCCCCGGTGCATCGCCGGTCTTGCGCTTCAGCCGCGCGTATAGAAGCTCGCTGATCACGTAGGCCGAATAGGAGTGGGCGAGCTTGTCCACGCCCACGTTGTTGGTCGAACGGCCGAACCAGCCTTCGTCCTGAACGGTCGGCCAGCGCGGGTTCTTGAACAATTTGGGGATGTTGGTTGCGGTGTAATAGCCGGCCACTGCCGCCAGTTCCCATTTGATCGCCTTCACGTCTTCGCCGAAAGACGCGTAATCGCGGCGCGGCAGATCTCCGTTCAGGGCGAGCGCCTCGTCAGGATCAGGCTGCGTCGCGACCATGATCGGTCCGGTAAAGTCGGCATCGACCGCGGCGGCACGGGACTCGCTCGGCAGTGCGGTCAGGCTGGAGAGGGGCAGGGGCAGCGGGGTCCGGGCCGCCAGTGCCAGATCGAGCGTGTCGAGATCGGAAGCTGTCACTGGCTCGACCGGCCGGGCGAGGGCCGGAGTGGACAGTGCGGCGCCCAGCAAAGTGGTCCCCCACAGAAGCGAGCGAAGACGCCCAGCGGCATCCCCCGAAAACCGAAACATACAAGACCCCGTAACGCGGTGACAATTGTTCCGCCTACAGCCAATCACTCTGCAACCCAAGATCGAATCGCAGCAATGCCATGCACTTGCGTGGCATCGGTCGTGTCCTTGCGGGAACCTGTCCTGCGGGACTGTCCTGCGCCGACCGGTGCAAGCGCCTTTCCCCTTTGCGCCTGCTACGCTTCATCGCTAAGGAGCCGCCAATCCACAGCAACCACGGACCATGCCACTCATGTCTTTGCCAGCCATCAAGCGCGTTCTCCTGAAACTCTCGGGCGAAGTGTTGATGGGCAACCAGCAGTTCGGGATCGATCCCGAATTCGTCGCCGAGCTGGCAAAGGAAGTGAAGGCGGCGAAGGAAACCGGGCTCGAGATTTGCCTCGTGATCGGCGGCGGCAACATCTTCCGCGGCATGGCGGGGGCCGCCAAGGGGATGGACCGCGCACAGGCCGATTACATGGGGATGCTGGCGACCGTGATGAACGCGCTGGCGATGCAGAACGCTTTGGAACAGCTGGGCGTGCAGACCCGCGTGCAGTCCGCCATCGAGATGGACAAGGTGTGCGAGCCGGTGATCCGCCGCCGCGCCGAGCGCCATCTGGAAAAGGGCCGCGTGGTGATCTTTGCCGCGGGCGTGGGCGCGCCTTACTTCACCACCGACAGCGGCGCGGCCCTGCGCGCGGCGGAAATGCGTTGCGACGCGCTGCTCAAGGGCACCAGTGTCGACGGGGTCTACGACAGCGATCCCAAGCACAATCCGGATGCGGTGCGTTTCGATACAGTGACTTACGACCGCGTCCTCGCAGACAATCTCAAGGTGATGGATGCCTCTGCCGTGGCGCTGTGCCGTGACAACAAGATTCCGATCGTGGTCTTCTCGATCCGCGAGAAGGGCAATCTGGCCCGCGTTCTGGCGGGCGAGGGCGTCCAGACCATCGTTCAAGACAGCTGAAAAACCGAAGGACCAAAAGCCATGCCGCAATTTGACAAGGCCGATGTCGAGCGCCGGATGAAGGGCGCAGTGGAATCGCTCAAGAGTGATCTTCAGGGTCTGCGCACCGGCCGCGCCAACACCACCCTGCTCGATCCGGTGCAGGTCGAAGTGTACGGCTCGATGATGCCGCTCCAGCAGGTCGCCACCGTTTCCGCGCCCGAACCGCGGATGTTGTCCGTGCAGGTGTGGGACAAGTCGAACCTCCATGCGGTGGAAAAGGCGATTGCCTATGCCAACCTTGGCCTCAACCCCATCATCGACGGTCAGACGCTGCGCCTGCCGATCCCCGATCTGACCCAGGAGCGCCGCAAGGAACTGGCGAAGCTCGCGGGCCAGTATGCCGAAAAGGCCAAGATCGCGATCCGCAACGTGCGTCGCGACGCGATGGAAAGCCTCAAGGTTGACGAGAAGAAGAAGGAAATCTCGGAAGACGACCGCAAGCGGTCCGAGGATCAGGTCCAGAAGCTGACCGATCAATACGTCAAGGAGACGGATGAGGCAGCGGCCAAGAAGGAACAGGAAATCCTGACGCAGTAAGCGCGGGGTTTCGGAACGTGGGAACAGGATTGGACCAGTCGCGCGCCAGACATGTGGCCATCATCATGGATGGCAATGGCCGCTGGGCCAAGAAGCGGGGGCTGCCGCGTGCGGTCGGCCACCAGCGCGGGGTCGAGGCGGTGCGGCGGCTGGTGCGTGCGCTCGAGCCGACGGGGCTTGAGTGTCTGACGCTCTACGCCTTCTCCTCGGAGAACTGGAAGCGTTCCGAAGACGAGGTCGATGATCTGATGAACCTGATGCGCCGGTTCATCAAATCCGATCTGCCCGAGTTCGTCGCCAATAATGTGAAGCTGAAGATCATCGGCGACTGGCAGAGCCTCGCGCCCGATATCGTCGCGATGCTGGAAGATGCCCTCGCGCAGACCGCGAACGGCAAGCAGACGCTGGCGGTGGCGCTCAATTATGGCGGCCAGCACGAAATCGCGCGGGCCGCAGCCAAGGCGGCTGCTTCGGGCGAGGTGACGATCGATACCATTGCCGCACGGCTCGACACCGCGGATCTGCCCCCGCTCGATCTGCTGATCCGCACCAGCGGGGAAATCCGCCTGTCGAATTTCCTGTTGTGGCAAGCGGCCTATGCGGAGATGTTGTTCGTCGATACGCTGTGGCCCGATTTCGAGCCTGCGCATCTGACGCAGGCGCTTCATGATTTTGCGCGGAGGGAGCGGCGCTATGGAGGGCGGTGAGGCGACACGGGTGCGGGACCCCAAGGCAGGTGTGTCCGATCTGCCGGTGCGGTTTGCCTCGGCGATCGTCATGCTGGTGCTGGCCGGCGGGGCATTGTGGCTTGGCGGGTGGTTCTGGACCGGATTCGTCGTGCTGCTGGCGGTCGGGGTGATCTGGGAATGGAACAGGCTGATCGAGCGTTTCGGCCTGTCGAGCCTTGCCGAGACGCTGTGGTTTTTTGCCGGGGTGATCTACGTCGGCGGCGCGGCCTATGCGATGATGGTGGTGCGCAACGGGCGGCAGGTGCTGCCGCTTGATCCGGCGCAATCGGGCTATGGGCCGCTGGTGGTGCTGGTGGGCTTCATCCTGCCGGTGATCGCGGTCGATGTCGGCGCCTATTTCGCAGGCCGTGCCATCGGCGGCCCCAAGATCGCGCCGAGGATAAGCCCCGCCAAGACCTGGGCGGGTCTCGGCGGCGGAGCGGTGCTCGCCGGGCTGGTAGGTGTAGCGGTGGAGCTCGCCGATTTCGGGCCTGCCGCAGCGCCTGGCACCTCGGCTATTGCGCTCGTCATGGCGATGGTCGGGGGCCTGTTCATTGCTGTCCTCGCGCAGGCCGGGGACTTCTTCGAAAGCTGGATGAAGCGGCGGGCAGGCGTGAAGGATTCCGGCGCCTTGATCCCGGGCCACGGCGGGCTGTTCGACCGGCTCGACGGCTTCATCGCGGTGTTCTTCATCCTGTTCCTGATCGAACAGGCACGCCTCTTGTGGATGATGCTGCCGGCATGAAGCGGACGATAACCCTGCTCGGCGCGACCGGATCGATCGGGGCATCGACCCTCGATCTGGTGCGGCGCAATCGGGATGCGTGGGACGTGGAGGCGCTGACCGCCCATTGCAGCGCGGCCGAGCTTGCCGCGCTCGCCATCGAATTCGGCGCGAAGCTGGCGGTGGTGGGCGACGAAAGCTGCCTTCCGGAACTGCGCGAGGCGCTCGGCACCAGCGGCATCGCGGCAGCGGGCGGCAAGCAGGCCCTGATCGAGGCGGCGGCGCGACCTGTCGACATGACGGTCGCGGCGATCGTCGGCTGCGCGGGGCTTGCGCCGGTCATGGCAGCGGTCGAGCGGGGCGGCACCATCGCCCTTGCCAACAAGGAGGCGCTGGTTTCGGCAGGCGAGGTGCTGATGGAAGCAGTCGCCCGTCACGGCGCGACGCTGCTGCCCACGGATTCCGAACACAACGCGATCTTCCAGTGCCTTGCCGCGGGCCGCATCGAGGATGTGGCGAAGATCACCCTGACCGCCAGCGGCGGGCCGCTGCGGACGTGGACGCAGGCACAGCTGGACGCGGCCACGCCTGCGCAGGCTGTCGCCCATCCCAACTGGTCGATGGGCGCCAAGATCAGCGTCGATAGCGCGACGATGATGAACAAGGGGCTCGAATATATCGAGGCCTATCATCTGTTCCCCGTGGGACTGGATAAGCTCGGCATCGTGGTCCACCCGCAAAGCGTGATCCACTCGATGGTCGAATTCCGCGACCGGTCGACGCTGGCGCAGCTTGGCCCTTCGGACATGCGGGTGCCGATCGCCTCGTGCCTCGCCTGGCCGCAGCGGATGGAAACGCCGCTGGCGCCGCTGGATCTGGCCGCCATCGGCGAGCTCACCTTCTTTGCCCCGGACGAAGAGCGCTTCCCTGCCACCCGGCTCGCCCGCGAGGCGATCAGGGCAGGGGGATCGGCGCCCGCGATCCTCAACGCCGCGAACGAAGTGGCGGTTGCCGCCTTCCTCGCCGGTCAGATCAGGTTCACGCGGATTGCCGCATTGGTGGAAGAGACCCTGATGCGCAGCAACGATGCCCCACGCCCGGCGAGCCTTGAAGAAGTGCTGGCCGTCGACACGTCCGCCCGGATGCAGGCGCAAGCCCTGCTGGAGAACAACGCCCTTGTTTGAGAGCCCCCCTTTCTGGATGTACGTGATCGGCTTCCTGCTGCTGCTGGGGCCGCTCGTCACCTTGCATGAACTCGGCCACCTGCTGGTGGGCCGCCTGTTCGGCGTCAAGGCCGAGGCGTTCTCGGTCGGTTTCGGCAAGGAGCTGGCCGGGTTCACCGACCGGCAGGGCACGCGCTGGAAGCTGTCAGCCTTGCCGCTGGGGGGTTATGTCCAGTTCAAGGGCGACATGAACCCCGCAAGCATCCCCGATCCCCACGCGCCGGTGGAGGAGGGCTCGTTCCAGAGTGCCGCCTTGTGGAAGCGCGCGCTGATCGTGGCGGCGGGGCCGGTGACGAACCTGCTGGTCGCCATCGCGATCTTCTTCGCCTTCAACCTCGCCTTCGGCAAGCCGCTACCCGTCGCGCCGGACGAGGTCGGCACTATCGCCGAATTCACCGAGAACTCGCGGGCCAAGCAGGCCGGCTTCCGGGTCGGGGACCGGATCGTCGCCATTGATGGCGAGCAGATGTCCGATTGGCGCACAATCCAGCAAACAATCCTGCTGCGCCCCAACCATCGCTTCGTCATCACCGTGTCGCGCGATGGGTCGCGGATCGATCTGCCGGTGACGACCGCCGCCGAGAAGGTCGAAGACCGGTTCGGCAACCCCCAGACAGTCGGGCTTATCGGCATTCGCACCGTTGAAACCGCAGAGCGGTTCGCCCCGCTCTCAGTTGGCGAGGCGGCCGCGCGATCGGTGCAGCAGTCCGTGGATGCGATGAAGATGATGGTCATGGGCATCGCCCAGATCGTGCGCGGGGACCGGGCGTTCAGCGAGATGGGCGGGCCGATCAAGATCGCCAAATACTCCGGCGAGCAGATGAGCCTCGGGCCGCTCAATTTCATCGAGCTGGCCGCGCTGATCTCGCTTAACTTGGCATTCATCAACTTCTTGCCAATCCCCGCGCTCGATGGCGGGCACCTGGTGTTCTACGCGGCCGAGGCAATCCGCCGCAAGCCGGTCGGTCCGCAGGCGACCGAATGGGCCTATCGCACCGGGATTGCGCTGGTGCTGATGCTGATGGTGGTGGTGACGGTGAATGACATTATCTCGCTGCCCATCTTCGGCAGCTGACGCAGGTGGTGGAAACGGGCCGGCCCGAGGCCCTCGCGGCTTGACCCGCGCAGGCCACATCGGGCAGAGGCTTGCCCGGGGATGGAGCGGGGCGCGCAGGGTGCGCGAGAGGTATCTGGCAGATTGGCATTGCACCGGTCGCAATGGTCGTGGTGCACAGGGTTGAGAACGGGATTTTAGCTGCATGAACCGAATGAGCGAGACGGGTGCGATGCCGGTCACCAGCCACCCCGTGGCCCCGCGCGCGCCGCTGCGTCTGGCGAGCCTGCTTGCCTGCGGGTCGATCCTCGCCGGGGTTCCGGTCATCGCCGCCGCGCAAACCCAGCCCGCACCCGAGGCGCAGAGTGCGCCCGCTCCGACTGCGCGTGCCAACACCATCCGCACCATCACCGTGGTCGGAGCCGAACGGCTCGAGCCGACCACCATCCTCAGCTATATCCGCCTGCGGGTCGGCCAGGAATACACCGCCACCGCCGCGGACGAGGCGATCAAGGATCTGAGCGCGACCGAACTGTTCGCGAACTATTCGATCCGCAACGATAACGGCAACGTGGTCATCTCCGTCACCGAGAACCCGGTGATCAACCGCATCGTGCTGGAAGGCAACAAGCGGCTTAAGAACGACAAGATCGCGCCCGAAATCAAGCTCGCGCCGCGCCAGATCTTCACCCGTTCCAAGGTCCGCGCCGACGTTGCGCGCATTATCGAGCTCTACAAGCGGCAGGGCCGCTTTGCCGCGCGGGTCGAACCCAAGCTGGTGCAGCTGCCCCAGAACCGCGTCGATATCGTCTTCGAAATCAGCGAAGGCCCCAAGTCCAAGGTTCGCCAGATCAACATCCTCGGCAACGAGAAGTTCTCCGATGGCGAACTGCGCGGCGAGATGGTGACCAAGCAGGCTCGTCTGACCAGCTTCTTCAGCTCGAACACCAGTTACGATCCCGATCGTCTGGCCTTCGACCAGCAGAAGCTGCGCCAGTTCTACCTGACCAACGGCTATGCCGATTTCCGGGTCGTTTCTGCGGTGGCCGAACTGACGCCGGACCAGCAGGACTTCATCATCACCTATGTCGTCGAGGAAGGTGAACGCTACACCTTCGGCGAGGTCAAGGTCGACAGCCAGTTGCGCGACTTCGATTCCGACGTGATGAGCACTCAGCTGCCCATGCGGGACGGCGATTTCTACAACGCCAAGACGGTCGAGGATACGGTCGAGCAGCTGACCGAACTGGCCGGCCGCTACGGCTATGCCTTCGCCGACGTGCAGCCGCGCTTCAACCGCAACGCCGCCGACCGCAAGATGAATGTCACCTTCGTCCTGCGCGAGGCGCCGCGCGTTTATGTCGAGCGGGTCGACATCAACGGCAACACGCTGACGCAGGACAAGGTCGTGCGCCGCGAGTTCCGACTGGCCGAGGGCGACGCCTTCAACAGCCTGGCCGTGCAGCGCACCAATGCGCGCATCAATTCGCTGGGCTATTTCCAGGAAAACTTCGAGGTCAAGCAGGTCGAAGGCAGCGCGCCCGACCGCATCATCCTCGAAGCCAATGTCGAGGAACGCCCCACCGGCGAATTGCAGTTCTCGGCCGGCTTCTCCTCGATCGAGCAGTTCATTCTGGCGGGCTCTATCCGCCAGCGGAATTTCCGCGGCCGCGGGCAGACCATCGGGCTCAGCCTCAACTACTCGCAGTTCTCGCGCTCGGCCCAGATCAGCTTCAGCGATCCCTACATCTTCGATCGCAACATCTCCGGCGGAATTGACATCTACCGTCGCGATTTCAACAGCTTCAACTTCACCGGCAACAACCGCAACACGACCTTCCAGCAGGCCACCACCGGCTTTTCTGCGCGCGCGGGCGTGCCGCTTACCGAATACATGGCGCTGGTCGGCAGTTACACGCTCAACTACGATGACGTGACGCTCGACGAGAGCCTGTTCTTCTCGGACACCAACGGCGATGGCACGACCGAGTGTGATCCGCTGCGGGCGGGCCGCTTCCTGTGCGATGCGATCGGCACCCGGTTGAGCTCGATCGTCGGCCTCAGCCTCAACTACAACTCGCTGAACTCGCGCATCCGTCCGACCGCGGGCAAGACTATCTCGCTCAGCGCCGAGTTTGCAGGGCTGGGCGGGGATGTGCGCTACACCCGTTTCCGCGGCCGCGCGCAGCAGTTCTGGAACGTCGGCAACTCGGGCTTCATCTTCTCGATCCTCGCCGAGGGCGGCACGATCATTCCGTTGCAGGAACGCCCCGGCGCCGGCGTGGATGATGTGCTGCTGACTGACCGCTTCTTCCTGGGCGAACCGCAGTTCCGCGGATACGCGATCCGCGGTGTCGGTCCGCGCATCCTCACGCAGCAGTCGATCCTCGACAACCTCAACCGCCCGGTGCTCGATGCCAACGGCAACCCGACCTTCGTTACCGAGCGCCGTCAGGTGCGTGATGACGCGATCGGCGGGCGCAACTACTATCTGGGCCGTGCCGAGCTTGAAATCCCGCTCGGGTCGGGCGCGCGCGAACTGGGCCTGCGCCCTTCGATCTGGACCGATATCGGCGCCCTGTGGGGCGTGGAAACGCCGGTGCTGACGGTTAATCCGCTCGGCACCCAGCTGCGCAACGAACAGGGCCAGTTGCTCTTCCAGGTTCCCGTCACCGGGGAAATCACCACCAGCGCGGCCGCCGCTGACGGTTCGCCCCATATCCGCCTGATCCAGCCCGGCACCAACATCCGCGAGCTGTTCCTCGGCAATTCGCCGAGCCCGCGCATCACCGCCGGGATCGGCGTCAACTGGAACTCGCCCTTCGGACCTTTCCGCATCGACTTCGCCCAGACCATCCGCAAGGTGGAAGGCGACGACGAGCGGCGCTTCACCTTCAACGTAGGAACCCAATTCTGATGACACGTCTTGCCAAGTCCATCGCCCCTGCGGGCCTGATCCTCGCCGCTCTCGCCGCGCTGCCCGCACAGGCGCAGGTGCAGGGGAACATCGCCACGGTCGATATTCCGCGCACCATCATCGGCACCACCGCCTTCCAGACCGGCTACGAGCAGGTCACCACCACCTATGCGACCCAGAACGAACTGCGCCGCACCAAGGCGCAGGAGCGCCAGACCATGCTCGCCAAGTTCGACAAGAACGGTGACAAGCAGGTCGACGATACCGAGCAGCAGGCGATGCAGAAGTCGCCCGATTTCGCCAAACTCCAGACCCTCGAGCAGGAAATCCAGGCGCTGGGCAACCAGATCGACGGCGCGCGCGTCTTCGCGATCGAGCAGATCATCGTCCAGTACCCCTCGGCGTTGCAGGATGTGACCACCAAGGACCAGATCAAGCTGGTGATCGATCCCTCGACGCTGCTCTTCGCGCCGCCGGAAGCCGACATCACCACTAAGGTGACCGCTGCGCTCAACGCCCGCGTTCCCGCGGTTGGCGTGGTTCCGCCCGCCGGCTGGCAGCCGAGCCGCGAAGGCGTGCAGATCTATCAGGAAATCCAGCAGCGCCTGATCGCCGCGCAGATGGCCCAGCAGCAGCAGCAGGCCGCGGGCCAGCAGCAGGCTGCTCCGGCCCCCGTCGGTCGCTAAGGGACCCTGATCGATGAGCGACACGGGTGGCGTCACCGCAGAGGTGCTGGATTACGATATCGTCAAGATCCTCAATGCCTTGCCGCATCGCTACCCGCTGTTGCTGGTCGACCGGGTCAAGGCGATCCAGCTGGGTGAACGTATTCACGCGGTCAAGGCCGTGAGCATGAACGAGCAGTTCTTCCAGGGCCATTTCCCGGGCGCGCCAATCATGCCCGGCGTGCTCCAGATCGAGGCGCTGGCGCAGGCTGCCGGCATCCTCGGGATCGAGACGATGGAACTGGCTGGCACGGGCAAGCTGGTGATCTTCATGGGGATCGAGAACGCCAAGTTCCGCGCCCCCGTGACGCCGGGCTGTCTGCTCGACCTGCACGTTGAATTCACCCAGAAGCGCAGCCGCGTCTACAAGTTCAAGGGCGTGGCCAGCGTCGAGGGGAAGACAACCTGCGAGGTCGAATTCACCGCGATGATGGTTGATAAGGTTTGATGGGCGCACACCCGCATTTTGCGGGTACATGTCCTCGTTCCTGCGGCCTGAAGGTCGCGTCGGTGAGGCCGAGCGCCTGAACTGCTTGGTGCCCCGTATCGCCGCCAACATCTAAGGTTGCATTGGGTCGCTTTCGCCACTAAGGGGCGCGCTTCCCATTCATAGCTGTGCCGGTCGGAACCGGCACTAGGCTGAAAAGGACACCGTCATGAAGACCGAAGGTCACCCCGATTACCACATGATCACGGTCAAGATGACCGATGGCACCGAATTCCAGACCCGCTCCACCTGGGGCAAGGAAGGCGATGTGCTCGCGCTCGACATCGATCCGCTGAGCCACCCTGCCTGGACCGGCGGCAAGCAACAGGTTTCCGAAGGTGGCCGCGTGGCCGCGTTCAACAAGCGCTTCGGCGGGCTCAGCCTCAAGAAGTAAGCCTCACAAGCTGCGCAGTCCTTCGGGGCTGCAACGAGGAGGGCGGCCCGACGGGGTCGCCTTTTTCGTTTCAGGCGCTCACGCGGCGCACCTGATGCAGCGCGTCGCCACGGGCTGGGCTTCCAGCCGCGCGCGCGGGATCTCCGCCCCGCAATTGGTGCAGATGCCATAGGTGCCGCTGGCGATCCGGCCGAGCGCGGCGCGCACCTCGGCGGCTTCGGCGCGCAGCAGCTCATCGACACCTTCCAGTGCTTCATCATCCGCCAGCTCGCTTGCTTGTTCGGCAAAATCGGCATCGAGCGGGGAGCGCAGATCATCCTCGATCCCCTCGGCCCGCGCGGTCAGTTCCGCCAGCCGCGCCTCAAGCCGCGCTGCGATTTGCGCATAGTCTGCCATCATCCTCTCCATACGCGTTCGCGATACCACTTGGTGATCACGTATTTGACGCCTTTCCTGACCTTCATCCCGTGATGGAGCGTCGCCGGGTTCACGCTCCCGTCCGGCAGGCGATTGTTCCAGCACAGCAACTTGCCCATCTCGGGCTGAAAGGTCTTGTCGAGCATCTTGAACCGGGTAGCCCCGCCAGCGGCAACGTCATTGAGATAGATCATGAAGGTCCAGGTGCGATTGCCTGACAAGGCGCAGTATTTCTGGAAGTCCCGGCCGCCCGGCGTGAAATAGTCTGTGTGCGGCTTGAACTCCTGCCCTTCGGCATAGCGTTGGCCTTGCAGTGGCTCGCCAAACGCCGGATCGATGCCTGAAAGCGCGGTCAACAGCGTCTCGACCCGCTGCACCGCGGGCGGGTGCGCGGCCAGATCGCAGGTCTCGCTGGTGCGGAAATAGGCATCGCCATTGTCGTCGGCGATGGTCGACGGGCGGCGGTCGGCATCGATCAGCGCGATCAGCTCGGCGGCGAGGTCCGCATCGACGAATCGCCGGTGCTGGAACACCGCGGCTTTGGGGCTGGGCACGTGCTGCATACCGGCATGCGCGGCGAGCCGTGTAACGATGGAATCGGCGGGATTCGTCATGGCGTAGTGAGGATAGAAGCCCGCGATGACGAGGCAACGAATTTGCGGCCGCGAAACAATCTTGCGCGAAAGCGCCTGCGGCGCAGTTTTCGCTTCCCTTGGAACGGGCTTTGTGCAAGAGGCGCGCCTCCCCTGACAGCGCACTTGACGGTGTGTCTGCCATCCGTAATGCCGCCCGTCTCGCACGGACTTGGCAGCGACCGGAACGGTGGTATGCCAGCAGGGGTGTGTGGCGATCGTAGCTCAGTTGGTTAGAGCGCCGGTTTGTGGTACCGGAGGTCGGGGGTTCGAGACCCCTCGATCGCCCCATTTCTCCCCTGCTGCTGTCGAAGTCCGCGCCCCACAGGGGAGACGACATGACCGCATTCTGGGCCGAGCCCGATTTCGACGCGCACGAACTGGTGCAGCTGGTCCACGACCGGGCGAGCGGGCTGACGGCGATTATTGCGGTGCATTCGACCCATCTCGGCCCCTCGGCGGGCGGGACCCGCTTCTGGCATTACAACGATCCCGCAGGCGCGATGCGCGACGCGCTGCGCCTGTCGCGGGGCATGAGCTACAAGAACGCCATGGCCGGCCTGCCGATGGGCGGCGGCAAGGCGGTGATCCTTGCTGATGAACAGCGCATCAAGACCCCCGACATGCTTGCCGCCTTCGGTGACGCGGTCGAGGCGCTTGGCGGGCGATATGTCACGGCCGAGGATGTCGGGATTTCGGAGGCCGATATGGTCGCCGTCTCGCAGCGCACCGCGCATGTCTCGGGGCTTCCCGTGGAGGGCGAGGGCCGCGCGGGCGGAGATCCGGGGCCGTTCACCGCATACGGCATCTATCTCGGCATCAAGGCCGCCGTGCGCCACAAGTTGGGCAAGGACCGTGTCGCGGGGGTGCATGTGGCGGTGCAGGGCACCGGCAGCGTCGGCGGCGGGGTGGCCCGTCTGCTGGCCCGCGACGGTGCGAAGCTGACCCTTGCCGACATCAACGAAGCGCGCGCTGCTGCGCTGGCCGCCGAGCTGGGCGGCGTGGCGGTCGGATCGGACGCCATCATGGCCACGCCGTGCGACGTCTTCAGCCCCAATGCGCTGGGCGCGATCCTCGACGATACCAGTATCGCCGCGCTCGATTGCGCGATCGTGGCGGGCGGGGCGAACAACCAGCTCGCCCGGCCCGAGCACGGCGGGAAGCTGGCTGCCCGCGGCATCCTCTATGCGCCCGATTATGTGATCAACGCGGGCGGCATCATCTCGGTCGCGACCGAATACCTTGCCCGCCGCGATGGCCGCAGCGGCGACATCGCTGAAGTCAACGCGCTGGTGGCGCAGATTCCCGGACGGCTCGAATCGATCTGGGCCGAAAGCGCGGCGAGCGGTCTGACCGCCGATGTCGTCGCCGACCGGATGGCGCAGAAGCTCATCGGTCGCGGCTGATCGCAAAAGGCGGGGGCAGGGCAGGAACAAATCGCCCGGCCCTCCATTTGCGCTCTTGTCGGGAACGGGTGTAAGGCTACAAGCCCGCCGACAGCGAAAACCGATGCACATCTACGCCAACCCCACCCGATTTCTCGCCCTCGCGAAGTGGCTGATGCCGCTCCTGTTCTGGGGCGGGCTGGTGCTGTCGCTGGGTGCGACCCTGTGGGGGCTGTTCATGGTTCCGCCCGACCGGCTGATGGGCGAGACGGTGCGCATCCTGTTCATCCACGTGCCCGCTGCATGGCTGGGCATGGGCGGCTGGGCGGGAATCGCGATTTCCTCGGCCATGCTGCTGATCTGGAAGCACCCGCTCGCCGCCATCGCCGCGCGTGCGATTGCCGTGCCGGGCATGGTGTTCTGCGCGATCTGCCTTGCCACAGGATCGATCTGGGGCCGCCCGACCTGGGGCACCTGGTGGGAATGGGATGGCCGGCTGACCTCGATGCTCGTCCTGCTGTTCCTATACGCGGGTTACATCGCCCTGACCGAGGCGGCTGAAAAGGAAGGTTCCTCCAGCAAGATCGCCGCAATTTTCGGCATGGTCGGAGCGGTCAATGTGCCGATCATCAACCGCTCCGTGGTGTGGTGGAACTCGCTCCACCAGCCGCCGAGCATCACGGCAGGCAAAAGCGCGATCGAGGCGACGTTCCTCGTGCCGCTGCTGGTGGCGGTGGTGGGCTTCTCGCTGCTGTTCGGCGCGATCGTGCTGATGCGGATGCGCGCGCTGATTGCCGAACAACAGGTCGAAGCGCGCCTGCGCCGCCGCGCGCTTGACGACGACGCGCCTGTGCCGGCTGCGCCCGTGATGGAGCAGGCGTGATGCGCGAGAACCTCGACCAGTGGGATTTCGTGTGGCTCGCCTATGGCGTCGCCGGTCTCGCGCTCGCACTGCTGGTCGTCTGGGCGTGGCGCGCGATGAAGGCCGCAGAGGCGCGGCGTGACGCGACAAAGCGGCGCTGAGAGGACGGATATGAAAGCCAAGCACCAGCGCCTGATCCTCGTGATCATCGCCCTTCTCGCGATTGCGGGGGCAGGGCTGCTTGCCGCGTGGAGCCTGCGCAATCAGGCGAACTATTTCTACCTGCCCGAACAGATGGCTTCCGATCCGCCCGAAGTGGGCCAGGCCGTGCGGCTGGGCGGAATGGTGAAGGCCGGTTCGATCAAGACCGAGGCTGACGGGGTCACCGTCAATTTCCTCGTCACCGGCAACACCCCCGATGCCATTCCGGTGCGCTACAGCGGCATACTGCCCGATCTGTTCGTCGAGAATTCGGGCGTGGTGGCCGAAGGCAGCCTTGGCCCGGACGGCGTGTTCTTGGCGACCAACCTGCTCGCAAAGCATGACGAGAATTACGTGCCCAAGGAGCTTGAAGGCATGGGCACCGAACAAGCCGCCAAGATGGCTGCCGATACGACGGTGGGGCTGAAATAGCGGACATGATCCAAATGAGGGCCAAGCGATGATTGCCGAGATTGGCCTTGCCGCCCTGTGGCTTGCCGCCGCGCTGGCGGTGCTCCAGATGGTGTCGGGCGCGGCCGCGCTGCGCACAGGTCCCGCGGGCGAGGCAAATCCTCTGGCGATCTACGCCCGCCCCGCTGCGGTGGTCCAGGCCTTCCTCGCGGTGCTCGCCTTCCTGCTGCTGCTGCGCGCCTTTGCCATCACCGACCTTTCGCTGAAGCTGGTGGCGAGCAATTCGCACTCGATGAAGCCGCTGCTCTACAAGCTGACCGGCACATGGGGGAACCACGAGGGTTCGATGCTGCTGTGGGTCGGCGTGCTGGCTGCCTCGGGCGGATTGCTGGCGGGTTTCGAGAAACGACTGCCGGAACGCACCATGGGCGCGACGCTGGCGGTTCAGGGCTTTGTGGCGCTGGGCTTCTATGCCTTTCTGTTGCTCGCCTCCAATCCCTTCGAGCGCCTGCCGGTCCCTGCTGCCGAGGGCACCGGCCTCAATCCGCTGCTGCAGGACATCGGTCTCGCGATCCATCCGCCGACGCTTTACGCGGGCTATGTCGGGCTGTCGGTCGCTTTCAGCCTGGCGATGGGCGCGCTGCTGACGCGTGAGGTCAATCCGTCCTTCGCCCGCGTGATGCGCCCCTGGGTGCTGGGCGCCTGGGTGCTGCTGACGCTGGGGATCACGGCGGGTTCTTACTGGGCCTATTACGAGTTGGGCTGGGGCGGCTGGTGGTTCTGGGACCCGGTCGAGAACGCCTCGCTGATGCCGTGGCTGGCGGCGACCGCGCTGATGCATTCGGTGAGCGTGCTGGCCGCGCGCGATGCGCTGCGGACGTGGACAATCATGCTCGGCGTGCTGGCGTTCTCAATGTCGATGCTGGGCACCTTCCTGGTGCGTTCGGGCGTGCTGACTTCTGTCCACGCCTTCGCGGTCGATCCGGAACGCGGCGCCTTCATCCTCGGCCTGCTGGGGCTCTACATCGGCGGAGCCTTCACCATCTTCGCCCTGCGCGCCGGCGCCGTGGCCGAGGGCAAGCGGTTTGCCGCCCTCAGCCGTGAAGGCGCGCTGGTGTTCAACAACGTGATGCTCTCCGCGATCCTCGCGATCGTGCTGCTGGGCACGCTCTACCCGCTACTGACCGAGGCCTTCGATGTGCGCGTCTCGGTCGGTCCGCCGTATTTCAATCCGGCTAGCGCGATATTCGCGATCCCGATGCTGCTGGTGATGGCGGTCGGCCCGCTGCTGCGCTGGAAGAGCGACAAGCCCGCGCGCCTCCAGTTCGAGCTGGCGCTGATCGCCGCACTGGTGATCGGCGTGATTGCGCTGGTCAGCTTCTTTGGCCGCTTCCCGCTGCTGCCGCTGCTTGGCCTCGGGCTGGCGGCGGCGCTGGCGGTGGCTGCGCTGCTGCCCCTGAAGGGGCGCAAGCTGGCCCGCGTGCCGGTGGCGACATGGGGCATGGTGCTCGCCCATTTCGGTGTCGCGGTCTCGCTGTTCGGCATGGCCTGCGAAGGGGCCTTCTCCGAGGAGAAACTGGCCGCAGTGGCTGTGGGCGGAACCGAACAGATCAATGATTTCGCGGTAATGCTCGATGCTGTGACGCCGGTTGCCGGGCCGAACTGGACCGCGATCGAGGCCAGCCTTGCCGTGCGGCAGGACGGCGGGGAGCCGGTGATCCTGACCCCGCAGGCGCGCAACTTCTGGTCGCCGCCGCAATCGACTTCGGAAAGCGCGCTGCTGACCAAGTGGAACGGCCAGCTTTACGCCGTGATCGGCAATCAGGCCGAGGACGGGCGCTGGCAGATCCGGATCTGGTGGAAGCCGTTCGTGACCTTCATCTGGTATGGTGGCCTGCTGATCGGGCTGGGCGGTATCCTTGCCATTGCAGGTCGCGTGAAGGTCGATGTGACCCGCCGCCGCGCTGCCTCCAAGGGCGACCAGCGTCGCGCCGATCTCGAAGCTCTGGGCGCGGTCGCGCCCCAGCCGGCGGAGTAGGGCTGCGATGCGCTCCGTCTATCTGTGGGTCCCGCTCGCGCTTTTCGCCTTCTTTGCGGGGCTGGCAGCCTATATGCTCACGCAGGAAAAGGACCAGTTCGTCGAGAGCACGATGATCGGCCAGCCGCTGCCGGAATTCGCGCTCGATCCGGCCTATGCGGGCCTGCCCGGCGCAGCCAAGGCGGACTTCACGGGCAAGCCCCGGCTGCTCAACATCTGGGCCAGCTGGTGCCTTCCCTGCATCGCCGAGGCCCCGCAGCTTGAGGCCCTGCAAAAGCAGGGTGTCGAGATCGTAGGCATCGCGATCCGCGACCGGCCCGAGGATGTCGCAAACTTCCTCGCGAAATATGGTAACCCCTACAGCCGCATCGGCAGCGATGCCATTTCCGAGGTGCAACTGGCGATCGGTTCCTCCGGCGTGCCGGAAACCTTCGTGATCGATGGCAAGGGCGTGATCCGTTACCAGCATATCGGCGATATCCGCGAAAGCGACGTGCCCAAGCTGCTCGCGGAACTGGAGAAGGCGCGATGATCCGCTTCATCCTTGCAGCGATCATCGCCCTGCTGGCGCTGTCGGTGGCGGCGCAGGATTCCATGCCGCCCGCGCCCTATGCCTATAACCAGCTCGCCGATCCCCGGCTCGAGGCCGAGGCGAGCGCGCTGATGCACACGCTGCGCTGCCTCAAGTGCCAGTCGCAAAGCATTGCCGATAGCGACGCGCCGATGGCAGGCGACATGCGCCATCAGGTGCGCAGCCGCATTCTGGCGGGTGAAAGCCCGGACGAGATCCGCCGCTGGCTGATCGCCCGCTATGGCGACTATGTCAGCTACGAACCGGAAGTGAGCAGCACCACTTGGCCGCTGTTCGTCGCCCCGCTGCTGCTGCTGCTGGTCGTCGGTGCGGTGTTGCTGCGCCGGCTCGGCAAGCGGCGCAGCGATGCCGAAGGGGGAGACGTGGCATGAGCGTCGATCTTCTCGGAGGCTGGTTTGCCGTCGCTGCGCTGGCGCTTGCTGCCTTTGCGCTCGCGGTACTGGTCATGAAGCTCCCGCGTCATGGGCTGACGCTATTCGGCGCGGCACTGGTGTTCGGGCTGGCAGGCTATGCCTGGCAGGGTTCCCCCGGCCAGCCTTCCGCGCCCAAGCCGGCTGTCGCGCAGGCGGGCGAGCAGGGCACGCAGATGGTCGAAGGCCGCGCGGCGCTGTTCGATCGCACGCTGCCGCCGCCCAATTACCTCGTCACCTCCGATGCCTTCGCGCGCCGCGGCCAGTTCGCCGATGCCGCCGGGCTGCTCCAGAGGGGGCTGAAGGACAATCCGAATGATCTGGAAAGCTGGCTCGCGCTTGGCATGGCGCTGGTCGGCCATGCCGATGGCGTGGTCACTCCGGCCGCGGTGCAGGCCTTTGGCCGCGCACGGATGATCGATCCGGGGCACCCGGGGGCCGAATACTTCCTCGGCTACGCCTATCGCCAGAGCGGTGAGATCGTGGCCGCGCGCAATGTGTGGAAAGGGCTGGTTGATCGCTCGCCCGCCGATGCACCCTGGCGGGAGGGGCTGGCGGAGGAAGTCGCCCGGCTTGACGACATGATCGCCCGCGCACCGATGCTTCAGGGGCAATGAGGCGTGTCCTCACCATCGCGCGCCATATTGCAGGTGCGAAAGCAGGGTGCTAGGCGCGCCGCCTTGCCTGCCTGAGTCGTTCAGGCGGGATGGGCAGTACCGGGGGGATACGGGAAATCCGATAGCATGAGCAGCGCACCCGTCTCCACCACCGATCCGGTCGCCGCAGCTGGGCACAGCCACGGCCACGGGGCCTCCACGCTCACCCTCGCGGTCGGCGCTGTGGGCGTCGTGTTCGGCGACATCGGCACCAGCCCGCTTTACGCGTTCCGCGAAACCTTCGCCTCGCATCACGGCGCGCCCGGCATTTCGCCTGATGCGGCGCATATCCACGGCGTGCTGAGCCTCGTCTTCTGGTCGATGATGATGGTGGTGACGGTCAAATACGTCCTCACCATCACCCGCGCCGACAACAAGGGCGAGGGCGGGAGCCTGGCTCTGTTGGCCCTGATCCGCCGCGCTTCCGACAGCGCCGGATGGACCGCGCCGCTCGTGCTGCTGGGCGTGTTCGCCACCGCGCTGTTTTACGGCGACAGCATGATAACGCCCGCGATTTCGGTGCTTTCCGCGACCGAGGGTCTGCAATACATCGTCCCCGGTTTCGAGCCGTGGATCGTGCCCACGGCCATCGCCATCCTCGTCTGCCTGTTCGCCCTGCAATCACGCGGGACCGAGCGGGTCGGCAAGCTGTTCGGCCCGATCATGCTGAGCTATTTCGCGATGCTGGCGACCTTGGGCGTGATGCATCTCAGCGCCAATCCGGCGATCATCCTCGAGACGATCAATCCTGCGAATGCGCTGAATTTCTTCCTCGTCGATGGCTTCACCGCCTTCATCGCTCTGGGCAGCGTGGTGCTGGCAGTGACCGGTGCCGAGGCGCTTTATGCCGATATGGGCCACTTCGGCCGCAAGCCGATCGGCATTTCCTGGCTGACTTTCGTGTTCCCGGCGCTGATGCTGAACTACATGGGGCAGGGCGCGCTGGTTCTGTCGCAGACCTCGCCCGAGGCGACCGCGGCGCTGATCAAGGATCCATTCTTCCTGATGATCCCAGACATGGTGCGCGTGCCGGTAATCATCCTTGCACTGCTGGCCACGATCATCGCCAGCCAGGCGGTGATTTCGGGCGCCTTCAGCCTCACCCAGCAGGCGATCCAGCTGGGCTTCAT
>JAIEOM010000083.1 GCA_019750455.1 Sphingomonadales bacterium
CGGACCTGTTCCTGCCCTTCCTTCATCGACTGGATCAGGCCCGCCAGCTGACCGAAAGCATCGGTGCGCTTGGCTTCCAAGTCAGCGACCTGCCGCTCGTAATTCGCCAGCTTCTCGCCCACGGGCGAGAGCAGCGCCTTCAGCTTCTCCTCGCTCGCCTTCTCGGAATGGCCGAGGCGTTCCTCGGCGCGCTTGAGGAAAGCTTCCTGCGCGCGGTTCAACACCTGTGCGCCGGTGTTCTCGAATTCCTTGAGCAAGTTCGCACGCGATTCTTCCAGCAACCGTTTCTGTTCCTCGAAGGCGGCGCGCTCGGCGCGGAAGCGGGCGTTTTCCTCGCGCGCGGCGTCGAGTTGCTGCGCCAGACCATCGGCACGGGCAGCGCGCTCACCCAACGCCGCAACCTCGACCCGCGCTTCGCCGAGTTCGGCGATGGCGCGCTTGAACTCGCCTGCCCGCTCGCTGCCCGCGCGCTCAGCCTCGTCCAGTCGGGCGCGCAGATCGGCCAGCGGGCGCGAGGCGATAAACCAACCGAGCGCGGCGCCGGCAAGCAGGGCAATGATCGAAAGAATCGCAGGGTCCATGAGGCAAGCCTACACGGAACGAATAGAGAACGCTAGTGGCCACCGCGCGCTTTCCAACAAGAAAGAAAGCCTGGCCCCGGATCAAGTCCGGGGTGACGAGGGTGGGGTGTTTGGCGCGAGCATCGGCGCGGCACGCGCCGCAAGGCCGAATGGCTGCCCACAGGTGCCCGTACCCCGGGCTTGACCCGGGGGAAGGAACAGCACCGAGGACGAAGGCGCGGAGGCGCCTTCACAATCAATTACGCCGCCCGTCTGATCTTTTCCAGCTTCTTCAGCACCATCGCGCGCTTCAGGCGGCTGAGATGGTCGATGAAGAGGATGCCCTCCAGGTGGTCCATCTCGTGCTGCAGGCAGGTCGCCATCAGCCCTTCGAGCGCTTCCTCGTGGGTGTTGCCTGCAAGGTCCTGGTAGCGGACGGTGCAGGTCGCGGGGCGATCGACGTCGGCGTAGATCTCGGGGACCGAGAGGCAGCCTTCCTGATAGGTCGACAGCTCCTTGGCCGGATCGAGGATCACCGGGTTGATGAACACCCGCGGTTCCTTCTTGGTCGCCGGGTGCGTGTGCTTGTGCCCGTCATGCGAGCATTCGACCGGGGGTGCGTCGGGATCGTCGGGCTGGAGATCGATCACCAGCACCCGCTTGGGCACGCCGACCTGGATCGCGGCGAGGCCGATGCCGGGGGCATCATACATCGTCTCGAACATGTCTTCGACGAGCGTGTTGAGCTCGGGGCCGAACTCGTGGGGTTCGACCGGGGTCGAGACGATCTTGAGCCGGGGATCCGGCACTTCGAGGATTTCGCGGATAGCCATAATGCCCTGCAAGATAGGGACGCACGCCCTTGCGGGCAAGCGCGATGCTCCAATCAGGGTGATCGACGCAGCCAGCGCTTGCCGACATGGCCGCAGGCGGGGCAGCGGCCACGATAGGAATTCTCGCCAGTCGCCTTGTAGCGGATGCCACCGCTCTCCCAAACGCTCTCGCGATGGCCGCAATGGCCGCATTCGTATTTCCACTCGCGCGACTCCCGCTCGACCCCGGGGCCGAGGAGCCACCTGAAGAAGCGTTGCGTGCGGTTCATCCTACTGGCCTCCTAGCCCTCAGCGCCTGCGCCAGCGTGCCTTCGTCGAGATAGTCGAGCTCGCCGCCGACCGGCAGGCCGTGGGCGAGCTGGGTGACTCGGACGGGGTGCGCCTCCAGCCGCTCGGCGAGGTAATGCGCGGTGGTCTGCCCCTCGAGCGTGGCGTTCATGGCGAGAACCACCTCGTCCACCCCGCCATCCGCCACGCGGGCGAGCAGGCTGGCGATGTTGAGGTCTTGCGGGCCGATGCCGTCTAGCGCCGAGAGCCTGCCGCCCAGCACATGGTAGCGCCCGGGGAACAGCCGCGCGCGGTCCAGCGCCCAGACGTCGGAGACTTCCTCCACGACGCAGAGCGAACGCGCATCGCGGCGCGGATCGGCGCAGATGACGCAGGGGTCGCGGGTATCGACATTGCCGCAGATATGGCACTCGACCAGCGTCTCGGCGACGCCCGCGAGCGCTTCGAGCAGGGCGGGCAGCGCGCTCTCGCGGTGCTTGACCAGCCACAGCACCGCCCGCCGCGCCGAGCGCGGACCGAGGCCCGGCAGGCGGGCCAGCGCGGAACTGAGGGCTTCGATTTCCTGTGAGGCCATGCCCCGACCTTACTCCGTTCGGCCCGAGCTTGTCGAAGGCCTGTCTTTCTTTTGTCCGCGATAGAAGTAAGGACGGCCCTTCGACAAGCTCAGGGCGAACGGGACTGGTGACGTGCGGATAGTTTTCATGGGGACGCCGGATTTCGCGGTTCCGGCCCTGCGCGCTTTGCACGAAGCCGGGCATGCAATCCTATGCGTCTACACTCAGCCGCCGCGTCCGGCAGGTCGGGGAAAAAAGCTGATGCCCTCTCCGGTGCAGGTCGAGGCCGAGCGGCTGGGCGTGCCGGTGCGCTCGCCGGTATCGCTGCGGAATGCCGAGGCGCAGGCGGAGTTTGCCGCTTTGGAGGCAGACGTTGCCGTGGTCGCCGCCTATGGCCTGATCCTGCCGCAACCGGTGCTGGATGCCCCGGTGCACGGCTGCCTCAACATCCATGCCTCGTTGCTGCCGCGCTGGCGCGGGGCGGCGCCGATCCACCGCGCGGTGATGGCGGGCGATGCCGAGACGGGCGTGACGATCATGCAGATGGAAGCGGGGCTCGATACCGGGCCGATGCTGCACAAGGTCACCGTGCCGGTCGGCCGCAAGACGACGGGCGAACTGTTCGAAGAACTGGGCGCGGTCGGCGCAGCGGCGATGGTCGAGGTGCTGGCTAACCTCGCAGCCTTCCCGCCGCAGGTGCAGGACGATGCGGCCGCCATCTACGCGCCCAAGATCGACAAGGCCGAGGCGAAGATCGACTGGTCGCAGGACGCCGCCGTTATCGAGCGGCTGGTGCGAGGGCTTGCCCCCTTCCCCGGCGCGTGGTTCGAGCTGGGGGAAGAGCGCGTGAAGCTGTTGCTGGCCGAAGTGGCGGATGCCAGCGGCGCGCCCGGAACGGTGCTCGATGATGACTTCACCATCGCGTGTGGCTCTGGCGCGATCCGGCCCCTGCGGCTCCAGCGCGCGGGCAAGCCGGCGCTAGAGCGCGCGGAGTTCCAGCGCGGGCGGCCTGTGGCAAGCGGGACCAGACTTGCCTGATCCGTTCGCCTCGAGCGCAGTCGAGAGGCCGGAGACAGGTGTCTCGACTTCGCTCGACACGAACGGCTAGGGGCTGAGCATGACCCGCTTTGCACTCACCTTGGAATTCGACGGCACGCCGTTTTTCGGGCTGCAACGCCAGAGCCACGGGCCGAGCGTGCAACAATCGGTCGAGGACGCGCTGCACCGGATCACGGGCGAGACGGTCGTCATGCATTCTGCCGGGCGCACCGATGCGGGCGTGCACGCGCTGGCGATGCGCAGCCATGTCGATATCGAAAAACCCTTCGATCCGTTCCGGCTGGCGGCTGCGCTCAACGCCCAGCTGCGCCCCGATCCGGTCGCGGTCACCGCCTGCGAGGTCGTGCCCGAGGATTGGCACGCGCGCTTTTCCTGCACCGGGCGGCGTTACCTCTATCGGATCGTCAATCGCCGCGCGCCGCTCACCCTTATGCGCGACAAGGCGTGGCACGTGCCCCAGCCGCTCGATGCCGAAGCCATGCACCGCGCCGCCCAAGCCTTGGTGGGGCGGCATGACTTCACCACCTTCCGCTCGGTCCATTGCCAGGCGGCCGATCCGGTGAAGTCGCTTGACGAGCTGCGGGTTGAGCGTGTCGGCGAAGAGATTCACATCCACGCCGCCGCGCGCTCCTTTCTCCACCATCAGGTGCGCTCGATGGTCGGGTGCCTGAAGCTGGTCGGCGCGGGGACATGGCCTGAGAGCCGCATGGCTGAGGCGCTGGCGGCGCGCGACCGGGGCGCGCTCGGCCTCAACGCTCCGCCGCACGGGCTCTACTTCGTCGAGGCGATCTATCCGCAGGACCTGACGTAAGGTCACCCTAGCCTTCTCGTCATTGCCAGCGTAGCGATAGCGCAACTGGTAATGACCAAAGAAGGACAGGCAGGATGACCACCGGAAAGCAGCTCTTCACCACCCTCACCGCCGACGGCCAGCTGACGCTGGAGGTCGCGGAGAGCACCTTCCCCGAGCCCAAGGGCAATCAGGTGCTGGTCAAGATGGAGGCCGCGCCGATCAACCCGTCGGATCTCGCGATCCTCACCTCTGCGGCCGATTTCGAGACCGCCGAATACACCCCCGGCAAGGTCGTCGCGACCATGCCCGAGCCGTTCCTCACCGGCAACAAGGCGCGCCACGGCCAGCGGCTCCCAGCGGGGAATGAGGGCGCGGGCACGGTGATCGCCACCGGTGACAGCGACATGGCCAAGGCACTGATGGGCCAGCGCGTCGCCTGCGTCCCGGGCAACGCCTTCAGCCAGTATGCCATCGCCGATGCAATGATGTGCCTGCCGCTGGGCGACCATTCCTCGGAAACGGGCGCCTCCAGCTTCGTCAACCCGATGACCGCGCTGGGCTTTGTCGAGACTGCGAAGATGGAGGGCCACTCGGCCATCATCCACCTCGCCGCCGCATCGAACCTCGGCCAGATGCTCAACCGCATCTGCATCGAGGACGGGATGAAGCTCGTCAACATCGTCCGCAAGGACGAGCATGTCGAACTGCTGAAGTCGCAGGGCGCGCAATATGTCGTCAACTCCTCGGCCCCCACCTACATGGCCGATCTGCGCGCCGCGATTGCCGAGACCGGCGCTTACCTCGGCTTCGATCCGATCGGCGGCGGGCAGGCCTCGGACGGGGTGCTCAAGGCGATGGAGCAGGTCGCGGTCACCCAGATGAGCGAGTTTTCGCGCTATGGCTCCAACCAGCAGAAGAAGATGTACATCTACGGCCGGCTCGACCTGTCGCCGACGATCCTCACCCCGTCCTACGGCCTGCAATGGAGCATCGCCGGCTGGCTGCTGACCCCGTTCCTCCAGCGTGCGGGCATGGAAACCGTGGTGCGGATGCGCAAGCGGGTGATCGACAACCTCACCACCACCTTCGCCAGCCATTACAAGGCCAAGGTGACGCTGGAAGGGATGCTGGAAAAGGACGCAATCTGCGACTACCGCCAGATGAAGACCGGCGAGAAATATCTGGTCACGCCCTGGAGGTGAGGGGTTTTCCCGCCCCGGGCTTGACCCGGGGCCCCGCTTTTTGCGCCAGATCGTTCCGCAGATGAAGAAGCTGGGTCCCGGGTCAAGCCCGGGACGAGGGAGCGCATAACGAGGAAAAGCCCGGCCCCGTGTCGGGCACGGGGTGACGGGTTTGGCTAACCTTGCCGACTTCGTCATCCCGGCGAAAGCCGGGATCGAGAGCGGCGACCGGGGTTCATTTTAGAGCTATGCCCCAACTTTCGCTGGGGTGACAGGCAATGCTGGCTTGGCCAAATCACCGCCTGCGGCCAAAATGAGACCGTGCCATCGGCCCCGGCTTAGCCTTGACCGGACTTTGCGCGCATAATCATCCGGGGCGAGCGGGCGCTTGCTATGGTGCCTGTGGGTGTTGCAGAACCAGCAGGCGGCAACAATGTTTTCAGGCGTATCCCCGCCCCCTTCGCAGCGCGCCAGAAGATGTTCGGCGGTTACCTTCAGGTAGTGGGCCTTATGACACGGCAGCCCGAATTTTTCGACAAAACCTGCTTGGTTTCCATGCCACATAGGCTGGCGACAATAGAAACACCGTCCGCCCTGCGCCGCGTATTTCAGAGCCCTGATTTTAGAAAGTTTCTTCAATTCATACCTCCAATGACAGGAAAGTCATTGTGGTATGCTCCGGCAGTGTGCCGGCCCGAGGCGGGTGAGGTTATGCTCGCATACTAGGCCGCTATCGCGGACCCCACAGTCCTCGGTGAGATCGCGTTATCGCGCACCTCACAGTCTGTGATGAAATTGCATCATCAAAGACCATAGGCATAATTGCGGATAGCGAATGAATTTGCAAGAAAAATCAGCAGCCCTCACCCATCAAACGCAGCCTGCACACTCGCCGCATCGGTGACTCCGCTCGCCACCAGCACCATCAGCAGCACCCGTGCCTTGGCCGGGCCCAGCGCCCTTGCCGCCACCAGGCCCAGCGCGTCGTCGTCCACCTCGACATTGCGGTCGACCAGCCCCTCGTCGACCCGCGAGGCGCGGACCACCGGAACGCCGCTGGCCGCCGCGCGGGCGAGAGCGTCCAGTACCACCCGGGGCGCATTGCCCTGCCCCATGCCGGCGAGCACGATGCCGCGCGCGCCGATGCCGAGCAGCGCCTCGACGGGCTTTTCGTCCATTCCCGCCCCTGCGGTGAGGATCGCGACCCGCGGCAGCTCTGCCGGGAAGGGATAGCGCGCGGCCTGCCCCGCCCGGTGCGGCGGGCCGAACCAGTCGAGGCTCGACGGGGTGACACGCGCCAGCGCGCCCCTCGGGAAGGTGCGGAAAGCATCGATGCTGCTGGTGGCCGCTTTCCTCGCATCGCGCGCAGCGAGCACGGCATCGCCCATCACCAGCATCACGCCGCGACCGCTTGCCGCAGGGTCGCCCGCCACCTTCACCGCGTTGGCGAAGTTGCGCATCCCGTCCGCCCCCACCGCGTCGGCCGGGCGCATCGCGCCCACGAGGATCACGGGCTTGGTGGTCGGCAAGGTGAGGTCGAGCAGAAAGCCGGTCTCTTCCGCCGTGTCGGTGCCGTGGGTGATGATGACCGCA
This sequence comes from Sphingomonadales bacterium, assembly GCA_019750455.1. Lineage (GTDB taxonomy): Bacteria > Pseudomonadota > Alphaproteobacteria > Sphingomonadales > Sphingomonadaceae > Erythrobacter. The sequence continues at coordinate 6,862 of JAIEOM010000083.1, forward strand.
TCGATGGCCGGATCGGCAATCCCCGCCGTGCAGGCCGCATGGAGCGCGCGCCACTCGGCAAAGCCGATATCCTGCGATCCGATCCGCGCGATCTCCTGCATGCGCCATTCCGCCGCAAGGCCGAGCGCCGCCAGGTGGCCGACCAGCACATCGAGCGACAGGCCTCCGGGCCGGTAGGCGGCCCCCGTTCCGCCCGCGCCCGCACCTGCAATCGTGCCGCCGGTGCCAAGGACGAGGATGCGCGGAGTGCTTGTCATGCGCTCGCCCCTAGCTGCCGCAGCCGTCCGCGCCTAGCGGCTCGTTGCCGAACTGTTCGAACACGGCGGCCAGCCCCGGCACGTCCGCTTCGGCGCGCAGGGCGCCGAGCGCGTCTTCGATGTCGATCGACATCTCCGTCACCCCGCCCTCGAATCCCACCCCCTTCGCCCCCAGCGAACGCGCCAAGGCCAGTGCCGGGCGGTTTTCGGGCAGGACATGGACAGTGAAATGTTCATACCCCTCGCGCGCGCAATCGAGCAGCAGCACCGCGGTCAAAAGCCGCGCAAGGCCGCGCCCGTGATATTCGTCCACCACCGCGACCGAATATTCGGCGCTGTCGGGGTCATCGGGATCGCGGAAGGCATGGACCACGCCGAGCGCCGGGGTGTCAGGCAGATCGCCGCGCAGCGCGCCCCATGCCAAGTGATCGTGCCCGTCGGGGGTTACCAGCGCATGCAGGACCTGCGGCGGCGCCTCACGCATTCCGGAGAAGAACCGGAGATAGCGCGATTGCGGCGAAAGCCGGGCGATTCCCTCGCGCAGCCGCGCCTCGTCCTCGCGCCGCACCCGGCGGATGCAGACCGGTGTGCCATCATTCAGCTGCGTCTCGATCACCCGCGCTCCCCTTGTCCGCTCTGCCCTGCCGTTCAGCCCACTTGCCGCCAAGCCGCTTGACGGGCGCGCCGACACGGCTAAACCGCCAGCGCGCCAGCAGCGTGGGGCGGTTAGCTCAGTTGGTAGAGCATCTCGTTTACACCGAGAGGGTCAGCGGTTCGAGCCCGTTACCGCCCACCATGGCATGACGGGGACTTTGCCCCGATCCGGCGCGCCCGGACGCTCATTCCGCCTTTTCCTGCTTTTCCATGACCTTGTCGACCAGTGCTTCGGCGGTCAGGGCGAAGGGATCGAGCACCAGATCCGCGCCGCCCTCCTGCACACTGTCCCCTTCGGCAGGGTCATAGACCGCCACCGCCACGCGCCCGTCAAAGCCTTCCGCGTTCAGCACCTTGAGCAGGGTCTGGCGCGGATCGGGCGTGTTGAGATAGGGACCGTGGTGGCGCAAGGTGGTGACCACCCAAGGCGCGCTCGCGAGCGGCAGGCCGAGGAGATACTCGGGATCGGTCACGTCCCCGTAGACCGCGTCCACCCCGCGCAACTGCCATTCGCGCACCACCGCCGGGTCGAGATCGACCGCGAGCATCGGCACGTTCTTCTGCGCCAGCCGCTCGGCAATCGCACTGCCGAGCCCCGACAGCCCGAACAGGATGACTTCGGGCGGTTCTTCTGCGCCCCGTTCCTCGTCCGCCCGCTCCCGCTCGGGATCGGCGCGTTCGAAAGCACCGAGATAGGGGGCAAAGATCGGCAGCAGCTTGTGCGAATAGGTGATCATGTAGGTTGAAGCGGCGATGGTGATCAGGCCGACCAGTGTCACCAGCCCGAGCTCCGCTTCGGTCACATGGCCGAGCGTCACCCCCATGCCGATGAAAATCAGCGAGAATTCGCTGATCTGGGCCACCGTCAGTCCGGCCAGGAACCCGGTCTGGCGGCGATATCCCAGCAGTCCCATGATGATGACCACCACCAGCGGATTGCCGACCAGCACAAAGGCCGAAAAGATCAGCGCCGCGGTGACATTCTCGCCGAGAATCGTGAGCTCAAGCTCGGTGCCGAGTACAAGGAAGAAGAACAGCAGCAGGAAATCGCGCAGCGGGCCGAGCCGCGAGGCGATGGCATCGCGGTAGGGTGTCGAGGCGAGCGCCGTGCCCGCCAGCAGCCCGCCGATCTCCAGCCCCAGACCCAGCGCCTCGCCGATTGCCGCGAACAGGGCGGCAAGGCCGATCGAGAACAGGATCAAAAGCTCCGGGCTCTGCGCCAGGCTGCGCGTCAGCGGGTTGGCGGCATAGCGCACGATCAGCACCACGATCACCACCAGCACCGCAGCCGCCGTCAGGGCACCGGTGACCGACAGCCCCTCCCCCTCGGCAGCCGCGCCGATGCCGATCGTCGAAAGTACCACCATCGACAGCACCACGACGATATCCTGCACGATCAGGAAGCCGAGCGCGACCCGGCCGTGAAGCGCGTCGAGTTCGCGCTTGTCGCTCAGCAGTTTTACGATGATGATCGTGCTGGAGAAGGTGAGCGCCACGGCGATGTAGAGGCTGGCGATGACATCGAAGCCCAGCCCCATCGCGATCAGGAAACCGAAACCGGCGGTGAAGAGCACCTGCCCGAGCCCGGTCAGCAGCGACACCATGCCCAGTTCGTGCACCAGCCGGTAATCGAGCTTCAGCCCGACAAGGAACAGCAGCACCGCCATGCCGAGATCGGAAAGCAGCTCCAGCGGCCCCTCGGACCGTGCGAGACCCAGCACCGATGGCCCGGCGAGAATTCCGACAACGATGTAGCTGACGATCAGCGGCTGTTTGAGCAGGTGGCCGACATAACCGATCGCTCCGGCAAGGATCAGCAGACCCGAAACCTCGGTGAACAGGGAAGCGGTGACAATTTCGGGCAAGTGGCGATCTCCAGGGTCTCGCGGACACCTGAGGCGAGGTTGCCTGCGGCGAACATCACCCAGTTTGCAAACAGCCACCACACGGCAATCGCGACCGCTTCAGCGACGGGAACGGCTGGCCGCGCTCTGCGGCGTCGCTAGACCGCCGCGCGGCAGGCGACCTGCGCCCCCGCGCCGCGTTTACACCGCGCAGGTCCCCCGGTAGAGCCCATCACCTCGCCAATGCGCGTTTCTACCGGAGGACTTGGGGCATGGATCTGCAACTCGAAGGCAAGCGGGCGCTGGTGCTGGGGGCGAGCAAGGGGCTTGGCCGGGCAAGCGCAGCGGCGCTGGCAGCAGAGGGAGCGCAGGTTACGACCGTCGCCCGTTCCGGCAGCGGCATCGAGGGCTGCCTCCACATCACCGCCGATCTTGATGATCCCGCCGCTCCCCAGGCGATCATTGCTGCGGTGCTGGCCGCGGGTCCTGCGCCCGATATCCTCGTGCTCAATTCCGGCGGCCCGCCGATGGCAACGGCCGCGAGCGCGACTCCGGCGGATTTCGCCGCGGTCTTCCCGCGGATGTTCAACGCCCAGATCACACTCGCACAGGCCTTCCTGCCCGCGATGCGCGCCAACGGCTTCGGGCGGATCCTCGCGATTGCCTCGACCAGTTTGGTGGCGCCGGTGCCCGGGCTGGTGCTCTCCAACGCGGTGCGCGCGATGCTGGCATCATGGTGCAAGACCCTCGCCGCCGAGGTGGCGGCAGACGGCGTGACGGTGAATCTGCTGCTCCCCGGCCAGATCGCGACCGACCGGTTGACCAGCCTGCACGCCGGCATGGCGGCGGCACAGGGGCTGGAGAAGGAACAGGTGACGGCGCGCTCGATCGCAGCGATTCCGGGCGGGCGGCTCGGGCGGCCCGAGGAATTCGGCGATATCGCTGCCTTCCTCGCCAGCCCGCGTGCCGGGTTCATCACCGGCAGCGCGATCAAGGTGGACGGCGGCCAGACCGTCACGCTGTAACCGGTAACGCTCTGACGCGCCCGGCTTGCGCGGTGTGGCGCGGGCCTCTAGCGCGTCAGGCATGTCCGATCTGTTCATCGCGCTCCAGCACCTCGTGCCCCAGCACGCCCTCTCGCGCCTTGCGGGGCGCATCGCCGCGAGCCAGACGCCGTGGCTGCGTGACCGCCTGATCCGGCGCTTCGCTGCCGCCTATGGCGTCGACCTGTCCGAAGCCGCGCGCGGGATCGGGGAGTATGCCAGCTTCAACGACTTCTTCACGCGCGAACTGAAACCCGGCGCCCGCCCGCTGGCCGATGCTGCGCAGTTCATCCTCTCTCCTGCCGATGGCGCGGTGAGCCAACTTGGCCCCGTCAGCGGCGGACGCATCATTCAGGCCAAGGGGCGCGATTACAGCGTGGCCGAAATCCTCGGTTGCGGCGCGGAGGAAGCCGCGCGGTTCGAGGGCGGATCGTTCATGACGATCTATCTGTCGCCCAAGGACTACCACCGCGTCCACATGCCCGCGGCCGGAACGCTGGCGAAGACCAGCTACATCCCGGGCCACCTGTTCTCCGTCAACACCGCCACCGCCGCGGGCGTTGACCGGCTGTTTGCGCGCAATGAACGCCTGTCGTGCCGCTTTGACGGGCCGGACGGACATTTCGCCAGCATCATGGTCGGCGCAATGATCGTCGCCGGGATCGACACTGTTTGGCCCAACACCTTCCGCACCCACGCCAGCGCACCGGTGCATGAGGATTTCGCCGGGCAAGATCGCCGTTTCGCCGCCGGGGACGAGATGGGCCGCTTCTACCTCGGCTCCACCGTGGTGCTGCTGTTCGAGCCCGGACGGGTGGCGTGGCGCGAGGATCTTGTGCCCGCCGCTCCTTTGCGCATGGGCGAGGCAATCGCCCGCAGGATCGGCTAGGCTTCGATCAGTTCGCCAACCCGTTCGATCCGCTCCTGCTCGGTTTCCGGCGGCTCGATCTTGCGGAAACGATAGGCCTCAAAGCCCTTCATCGGCGGCTCCAATTGCACCTCTGCCAGCGCGACCGACGGTGTCGTCTTGAAAACCAGCGTGGTCTCACCCGTCAAAAAGTTGTGCTGGTTGGTACTGTAATGCAGGTCGACGACAGTATAGACTCTGCCTTCCTGCAAGAGGTGATGGATCGGCACGATAGGTCCGATGCGGCCCTTCTTCGGCCCCGCATCCACATACACCACCTTATCGCCAATATCGAACATGGAACGAGTCTCCCCGGGGAGGGAGAACTATCTGATCCGCCCTTAAGAAACCGCTACTTGCGTAGATTGATCGCCTCGCGAACCAGCGCCCCCGTTTGCGGCGTGTCCCATGCATATCCGCCCGCCACTCGCAGCACTTCCTTGCCGCCGGCATCGAACAGGATCGTCAGCGGCAGCACGCCTTCGGGTGTGAACTGCGCGGAAAGCTGCGTATCGGGATCGAGCCACGGTTCAAGCCGCGCATAGCCGCCCTTGGCGAAGAACGGCTCCACCACCTCGGCCCCGCGGATATCCTGGCTGACGGTGATGACCCTCACCTCACCCTCGAGATCGGCGGCAAGGGCGTCCAGCGCGGGCATTTCCTTGACGCAGGGCGCACACCATGTGGCCCACAGGTTGAGCAGCACCGGCCCGTCCTGCGCGGCGAGATCGAGGCTGCGCCCCGCCGGGTCAGAAAGCTGCATCGCCGGAATGGGCGTGCCCGCGAACTGGCGGGTCACCACGCCCGCTGCGGCTTGCGGCGTCTCAACCGGTTGCGCCGGGGCCTCGGCGGCCCTATCGCATCCCGCCAGCAGCAGGAGCGGTAGTGCAAGAATGAGCGGCGAGCGGGACATGACGGGCTCCGATCAGGGTACAGCGACCAACGCCATGTGGGGCGGGCGCTTCGCCGATGGCCCTAGCGCGATCATGCGCGAAATCAACGCCTCGATCCCCTTCGACAAGGCGCTGTGGCGGCAGGATATCGCCGCCAGCAAGGCGCATGTCGCGATGCTCGGCGCACAGGGGATCATCCCGGCAGACGATGTGCTGGTGATTGCCAACGGGCTTGATGCGGTCGCTGCCGAATATGAAGCAAACGGCGTGCCCGAGGACTGGGACCGCGAAGACATCCACATGACCACTGAAGCCCGGCTTGCCGAGCTGATCGGGCCGGTCGCAGGGCGCCTCCACACCGCGCGCAGCCGCAATGACCAGGTGGCGACCGATTTCCGCCTGTGGGTGCGCGATGCCTTTGCGCAGATGGACGAAGGGCTGGCCGCGCTCCAGCGTGCGCTGGTGACCCGCGCGGGCGAGCATGCCGGCAGCATCATGCCGGGCTTCACGCACTTGCAGACAGCCCAGCCCGTGACCCTCGGCCATCACCTCATGGCCTATTACGAGATGTTCCGGCGTGACCGTGCGCGCATTGCCGACGCGGCCAAGCGGATGAACGAATGCCCGCTCGGCAGCGCCGCGCTGGCAGGCACGGGCTTTCCCATCGACCGCGAAGCAACCGCGAGCGCATTGGGCTTTGACCGGCCCACGGCCAACTCGCTCGATGCCGTGTCCGACCGCGACTTCGCGCTCGATTTCCTGTGGAGCTGTTCGGCCACGGCGCTGCATCTCTCGCGCCTTGCGGAAGAGCTGATCCTCTGGGCAAGCCAGCCCTTCGGCTTCATCCGCCTGCCCGACAGCCTCTCGACCGGCAGCTCGATCATGCCGCAGAAGAAGAACCCCGATGCCGCGGAACTGGTGCGCGGGCATAGCGGCCGGGTGATCGGCGCGCTCACCAGCCTGATGATCACCATGAAAGGGCTCCCGCTCGCCTATTCCAAGGACATGCAGGACGATAAGCCCCCGGTGTTCGAAGCGGCGGGCCTCATGGCCCTCTCCATCGCCGCCATGACCGGGATGGTCGAAGGCGCCACCTTCAATACCACCCGGATGCGCGCCGCCGCCGAATTGGGCTATGCGACCGCCACCGACCTTGCCGACTGGCTGGTGCGCGCGCGCGGCATCCCGTTCCGCGAGGCGCATCACATCACCGGCAGTGCGGTGAAACTCGCGGAATCGCGCGGAATCGCGCTCGACCAGCTGCCGCTCGAAGACCTTCAGGCCATCGATGCGCGGATTGACGAGAGCGTCTATGCGGCGCTGTCTGTCGACGCCTCGGTCGCGGCGCGTGCCTCCTATGGCGGAACCGCGCCCGATCAGGTGCGTAGTCAGGTCGCTGCCGCGCGGGCGGTGCTGGGAATGGAGGAATGATGCGCAACCTTGCCGCCCTCGGTCTCGCCGCGCTGCTCGCCAGCTGCGGGACGGCCTCGCCGCTCACGCCCCCTGAAGGCGCAAGCCTGCCTACCGCGCCCTATGGCGCGGCCGACAGGCCCTCTGCCGAGGAATTGCTGCGCCGCGAAGCACTCGCCGCGCCCGAACGCAGCGTCGAACTGCGCCGCCGCTCCGAGGAACGCCAGGACGATCCCTTCGATCTTCCCCCCGAATAGACTGGAACAATGGACCATTTTGCCCTCCGAGACGGCGTCATGCACGCCGAAGACGTGCCCCTGCCGCTGATCGCGGATGCTGTCGGCACGCCCGTCTACGTCTATTCGCGCGCGACGCTGGAACGCCACGCCAAGGTATTCCGCGAGGCGCTGGCCGATGTGCCGGACAAGCTGATCGCCTTTGCGGTGAAATCGAACCCCAACCTCGCCGTGCTCAAGGTGCTGGGCGCGCAGGGCATGGGCGCCGATGTGGTGTCGGTGGGCGAGATGCGCCGCGCGCTGGCGGCGGGGATTGCGCCGGACATGATCGTCTTTTCGGGCGTGGGCAAGACCGCGGCAGAGATGGTCGCCGCGCTGGAAGCTGGCATCGGCCAGTTCAACATCGAGAGCGAGGAAGAAGGCCTTGAAATCGCGGAAATCGCGGCGGCGCGCGGCATGACGGCGCAGTGCACCTTGCGCATCAACCCCGATGTCGATGCCGGCACCCACGACAAGATTTCCACCGGCAAGGCCGATAACAAATTCGGCGTGCCGATCAGCGAGGCGGGCCAGATTTTCGGCAAGCTCGCGGGGCTGCCGGGGGTGAACCTGCGCGGCGTGGCGGTGCATATCGGCAGCCAACTGGCTGATCTGGCTCCGCTTGAAGCCGCCTTTACCAAGCTTGGCGCGCTGGTTGCGGCGCTGCGCGGTGCGGGGCATGAGGTGACGCATGTCGATCTGGGCGGCGGCCTCGGTGTGCCTTATCGGGTGGGCGAAGTGCTTCCGGCGCCTGCGGAATACGGGGCGATGGTTGCGCGGGTGACGAAGGACTGGGGCGTCAAGCTGATCTTCGAGCCGGGCCGCGTGATCGCGGGCAATGCCGGCGTGCTGCTGACCCGCGTGGTGCGGGTGAAGCGCGGGATCAAGGACCCTTTCGTGATCGTCGATGCGGCGATGAACGATCTGGCCCGCCCGGCCCTTTACGGCGCCTATCACCACTTCGAGGCGGTCGAGCCCAGAGGCACTCAGATGACTGCCAATATCGTTGGCCCGATCTGCGAAACGGGGGACACCTTCGCCATGGGCCGCGAGTGCGATGCGTTGGAGGCGGGCGATCTGGCCGTGTTCCGCACCGCGGGCGCTTATGGTGCGACGATGGCCTCGTCCTACAATTCACGCGGGTTTGTGGCCGAAGTGCTGGTCGATGGTGACAAGTTTGCCGTGGTCGCCGACCGTATCGAGGCGGGGGCGATCATGGATGCCGAACGCGTGCCGGAATGGCTGATCTGAGAACGCGAGTGATACGGGCATGAGCCGCATCGCCAGCCTGCCGCTGTTCCACCAGATTGCCGGCCAACAGGTGCTAGTGCTTGGCGATGGCCCGGCGGCGGAGCCCAAGCGGCGGCTGGTCGAGCGGGCTGGCGGCGTGATCGTCGAGGACTTTGCCCGTGCTGTGGACGAAGGCGTGCGGCTGGCCTTCATCGCCTTCGAAGACGCGCAGGCCTGCGAGGTCGCGGCGATCAACGCGCGCTGTGCGGGGATGCTGGTCAATGTCGTCGACCGGCCGGAATTGTGCGATTTTACAACGCCTTCCATCCTTGACCGCGATCCCTTGCTGGTGGCGATCGGGACGGGCGGAGCATCGGCGGGGCTGGCCAAGCACGTGCGGCTGCGGCTGGAGCGGGTCTTGCCCGAAACGCTGGGTGCCTTGGCACGGGCGCTGGAGGCGGCGCGTCCTGCCTTGCGGGCCCGCTTTCCCGAGGGAGCTGAGCGGCGCCGCGCTGTGGACTCCGCCTTGGGCGAAGGGGGCCCGCTCGATCCGCTCGATCCGCATTCTTTCCAGCGGGTTGCCGCTTGGGCGGAAGGGGCGGAGAGCCCGGCGGCGGGCGCTGTTGTGGAACTTGTCCTGACCCATGCCGATCCCGAAGAGCTGACCCTGCGACAGGCCCGGCTGCTCGGCGAGGCCGATCTGCTGCTGCTGGACGGTGAAGTCCCCGCCCCGATCCTTGCCAGAGCGCGTGCGGATGCCGCACGCCGGATGTTTCACGTGAAACGGGCGAGCACGGAGGGGTCTGGAGGGGGTCTGGAGCGGGTTAAGACCGGGTCAGACGCGGGCAACGCCGGGTCTGGCGAGGGGCAGGATCCGCCTGGGGGGCTGACCCTGATCCTGCGTTGGCGACCAGGGGCCTGCCCTAGGGCCTGATCCTCACGCCGCTTGCAGCGCGGGTGTGCGCAGGCTGGCGAAATAGCCCGACATGGCCGCAATCCCCTTGTCACTCAGGGCGATGAAGGCGCGGCGGCGGTCGGCCGGATCGGGCACCCGCTGGAAGATGCCGTTTTCGACCATCTGCGTCAGCCACCGCAGCGCGGTTGTCGCCGGAACACCCGCCGCGATGCACAGCGAGGTGACCGAGACCTGCGCCCCTTCGCCATGGGCGGCGGTGAGATCGAGCAGCATGTCCCACGCCGGATCGCCGAACAGTTCGGGATCGAAGAACCGCGCGCGCCTGCCGGTTGGCGATGATCTGGCGCACCAGTTGCGGATCGGGGAGCGGGTGATCGCTGGCCGGAGCAGGCGCGCCGAAGCTGCCCAGGGCCGAAGGTTCTGCCCCAGTATAATCGCGCCGGAACTCGCCGAAGACGCTGCCCCCGCCGGCCGCCGGGGCACGGCCTAGCCGGTCGAGCGAGTGGGCAATCGCTTCGACCTGCTGGGAAAGACGCAGCAGCGCCACGCGGTCTTCCTCGCCCATTTCACGCAGGCGTGCGGCCCCCGCCTCACCCATAACCCGGCCCACCGCGATCACCCGTTCGGCACGGCTGGGCGAGACGAGGATCTGCGGATTGGACTGGTCGAGCACCGCGAAGACATCATCGAGCCCGTCAAGATTTGTGGCGACGATCAGCTTGGCCCCCGAACGCGCCACGCGCATATCGAGCCGCGCGAGGCCCGCCAGCATCATGCCGTCAATCCCGCGCGAGCCGGTGACCATGCAATCGACCACTACCACATCGCCCAACAGCGCGATCGGCCCTTCGAGCAGCGCCCGCAGCGAACCGCCGTCAATCGAGCGGAACCCAGCCCCGCCAAGGTCGGCAGCGATCTGGCGGCGCAGACCTTCATCCGCACCGAAGATCGCAACGCGCGCCGGGAGGCCCGCGCCGTCATCGGCCACATCATAGGCGAAATCGGCCTGGGGGGATCGCGAGGGTGTAGCGTGGGTCAGCATCGACTCGACTCCAACAATGTTGGAACGAGAATAGAACAAAACCGGATCAGGTCAAGTAAATCTGCGTAATCGCTGTAGGATTACGTCTGCGTCAGCCCTTCACGCCCGCCGCTTTCACGGCCGGATCTCGATCACCGTCCCATCGGGCACGATGCGCCACAGCTCGGCGATTTCATCGTTGGACAGGGCGATGCAGCCATCGGTCCAGTCCCCCGGCACGCGGCCGAAGGGTAGCGAATTGGGCTGGCCGTGGATGAAGATCTCGCCCCCGGGCGAGCGCCCTTGCGCAAGGGCAAAGGCGCGGTCGGCGGCATTGGGGTAGGAAACTTTCAGGCTGAGGTGATAGGCGCTGCCGGGATTGCGGCCCTCGATCACATAGCGCCCCTCTGGCGTGCGTTCGTCCCCTTCGAACTGCTTGTGGCCCTGCGGCGCATCGCCGAATTGTAGCCCGCGCCATGCCTTGACCGGCTGCCCCCCGGCATAGGCGACCATCAGTCGTTCGGACTTGTCAACGATGAGGTAATCGACCTGCGTGAAGCGCCGTTCGGGGACGATCCGCGCAGCCTCCCGCGACAGTGGAGGGCGGGAAGACGGGGCCTCGGCCTGCGGCGGCGGGGGCGCAGCGCAGGCGGCGAGCAACAGCAGCAGCAGGAGCGCAAGGCGGGTCATGCGGGCAAGATTAACCCACCCCCGCCTCTTCGATCAATCCACGAAACGCCTAGTCTACAAAGGGATCGCGCATCAGGATCGTGTCGTCGCGCTCCGGGCTGGTCGAGACCAGCGCCACGGGGCATTCGATCAGCTCCTGAATGCGCTGGATATACTTGATCGCGTTGGCCGGAAGGTCGGCATAGGACCGCGCGCCTGCAGTGCTTTCGTGCCAGCCGGGCATTTCCTCGTAGATCGGCTCGCATTCGGCCTGATCGGCGGCGTGGCTGGGGAGATAATCATAGACCTTCCCGCGCAGGCGGTAGCCGGTGCAGATCTGCACCTTCTCAAGCCCGTCGAGCACGTCGATCTTGGTCAATGCGATGCCGGTGACGCCGCTGATCGCGCAGGACTGGCGCACCAGCACCGCATCGAACCAGCCGACGCGGCGCTTGCGGCCGGTGACGGTGCCGAATTCATGGCCCCGCTCGCCAAGACGCTGGCCGATCTCGTCTTCCAGCTCGGTCGGGAACGGGCCGGAGCCGACGCGGGTGGTGTAGGCCTTGACGATGCCGAGTACGAAGCCGGTCGAATTGGGGCCAAGGCCGCTACCGCTGGCCGCCGTGCCGCTGACGGTGTTCGACGAGGTGACGAAGGGATATGTGCCGTGATCGACATCGAGCAGCACGCCCTGTGCGCCTTCGAACAGGATCTTGGCGCCCGCGCGGCGGACCTTCTTCAACCGCTTCCACACCGGCTGAGCGAACTTCAGCACGAAGGGCGCGATCTCGCGCAGCTCTTCCAGTAGCGCGGCGCGATCCACCGGCGGCTGGCCGAACCCGGCGCGCAGCGCATCGTGGTGGGCGCAGAGGCGATCAAGCTGCGGCTCCAGCGTATCGAGATGCGCAAGGTCGCACACGCGGATCGCGCGGCGGCCGACCTTGTCCTCGTAGGCCGGGCCGATCCCGCGCCCGGTGGTGCCGATCTTGCCCTTGCCCGCCGCCGTTTCGCGCAGGCCATCAAGGTCGCGGTGAAGCGGCAGGATCAGCGGACAATTGTCGGCGATGGCGAGGTTCTCGTCGGTGATCGTCACCCCCTGCCCTTCGACCTTGGCGACTTCATCGCGCAGGGCCCAGGGATCGAGCACCACGCCGTTGCCGATCACTGACAGCGTGCCCGAGACGATGCCCGAGGGCAGGAGCGAGAGCTTGTAGGTCTTGCCGTCGATCACCAGCGTGTGGCCGGCATTGTGGCCGCCCTGAAAGCGCACCACGGCATCGGCGCGGCTGGCGAGCCAATCGACGATCTTGCCCTTGCCCTCATCGCCCCACTGGGCGCCGATCACGGTGACGTTGGCCATTTCAATCCTTATCAGGTGCCGGGAATTCCGCGCGGGGGCCTAGGCGGTTGGCGGGCCGAGGGCAAGGGTGCGGGCAGGATGCGCGAAGGGTTTTGCGGGATGCTGCGTTGATGCGAGCAGAACAGTCACATTTCGCGAGGAATGCCCAACCATGAAGACCACCGCCAAAGTCCTGATCGCCGCGGGCGCGCTCGCCGCGCTGGCGACCCCGATCCTCGCCCAGCAGCGCGCCCGCGGGGGTGCGGGGGTGCCGCAGGCGTGCCGTGCCGAGATCGTCCAGCTGTGCGGCACGGACCGGTCGCAGATGCGCGCCTGCCTTGCCGAGAAGGCCAGCCAGCTGTCCGGCGATTGCCGCACCCAGTTGCGCGCCAGGATGGAACAGCGCCGCGGCGGTGCGGGACAGCGCGCCGGACGGCAGGGCCCCGCCCCGCAGACACTCGCCTATGGCAATGACAGTCTCCAGGCGCTCGACCTGTGGGTGCCCGAGGGGGCGAAGAACGCCCCGCTGGTGCTGTTCGTCCACGGCGGCGGGTGGAAGCGCGGATCGAAGAACAACGCGATGGGCAGGCCGATGCCCGCGCATATGCTCGAACAGGGCTATGCCTTCGCCTCGATCGATTACCGCCTCGTCCCGCGCAACACGGTGGAGGAGCAGGCGAGCGATGTGGCCGCCGCGCTTGCCCATATCCTTAAGCGCGCCGATGCGCTGGGGATCGACCGCAGTCGGGTGGTGCTGACGGGCCATTCCGCTGGCGCCCATCTGGTCGCGCTGGTGGGGACGGACGAGCGATACCTGCGCAGCGCGGGCCTGTCCTTCGCGGATATCGACGGGGTGATGCCCAATGACGGTGCGGCCTATGATGTCGCCGCGCAGATCAAGGACGCGGGGCCGATGATGCTGGAGACCTATACTCAGGCCTTCGGCACCGATCCGGCGCGGCAGAAGGCGCTCTCCCCGGTCGCGCAGGCGGCTGCGCCCAATGCGCCCGCGTTCCTGCTGCTCCACGTCCAGCGCCCCGATGCGGTCGCGCAATCGAAGGCGCTGGCCGAGGCGCTGATCAAGGGCGGATCGCAGGCGGAGGTCGCGGGCTTCCCCGGGCAGGGTCTCAAGGGCCACATGGAAATCAACCGCCGCCTTGGCCAGAAGGACTACGCCGCGACCGTGGTGATGGACAACTGGCTGAAGAAGGTGCTGGGGTAATCCTCACCCCTCCCTTTGGGGAAGGGCCAGACATGGGGCGCGGTCCGCAAGGGTCGCGCCTCCTGCCTTTCACACGCTGGCGATAACGTCGATCTCGACCATCAGTTCGGGGAGCGCGAGGCCCTTGACCTCCACCGTGGTATCGGCGGGATAGGGCGGCGTGAACCAGCGCTTGCGGGCTTCGAGGATCTTGGGGAAGTTGCCCATGTCGGTGAGGTAGATCGTCACCTTCACCACCTTGCTCAGGTCGCTCCCGCCCGCTGCCAGCACGCGTTCGATATTGGCGAAGGTCTGGGCGATCTGCGCGTCGATATCGCCCGCGCCGACGATGCTGCCATCCGCGCCGATGCTCGCCTGACCGGAGAGGAACAGCAGCCCCCCGGCCTGCCACGCGGGGGCGATCATGTAGGGCGCGAGCGGATCGTTCTCCAGCGTGACCGGCTTCGGACTATCGGTCACGGGCGTGCCTCCAGTTCGGCAAGGGCATCGCCCTTGAGGATGTGCGTGCAGCCCAGCGCCTTGGGGTCTTCGCCCTCGGCCAGCTGGGCGATTGTGCGCGCGCCGGATGCGCGCAGCGCTGCTGCCTTGGCGCGGTCATGGCCGATGGGCAGCCAGACCAGCGGGCTGGTTTCCGGCTGCGGGGCGATATCGGCGAGGCGATCGAGATAGAGCGTGAAGCCGGTCGCCGCCTCGTCGCTCCCCGCGATCCGGTAGGTGCCGCCCCGCCCTGCCGCACGGCGCAGGCCCTCGGCATAGATCGTGAAGCCGAACCACGACTGGTATTCGAACCCGTGCCGCTCGGTCGGGTCGAGGGTGATCGTCGCCGCATCGCCGACATGGGCGGCAATCGCCTCCAGCCCGTCGAGCCGCGACTTGAGCGCCCCGCCCGCATCCACCGCGCGCAGCGCAGCAACCGCCGCTTCCAGCGGACCCGTGGCATAAAGCAGCGGCAGATAGGCCGCGCCCCCTGCCGCCTTCAGCCCGCCCGCGTCCTTGGTGTCGAGCTCGCGCCGCACCGCTTCGATCTGGTCGGGGGTGAGCGGGAAGGCCTTTTCGGCCAGCGTGTCGACCAGATCGGGGAGCGTGAAATCGACCGCGATTCCGGTCAGCCCGGCCGCCTTCAGAGCCTCGACCGCCAGCATCACCACCTCGCCCGCCGCCGCGACACTGTCGGTGCCGATCAGCTCCGCGCCCAGTTGCAGGCGTTCACGCGCGGGGTCGAGCTGGCTTGCCTTGATCACCACCGTATCGCCGCAATAGGCGAGCCGCAGCGGACGGGCCGCCGAGGCAAGGCTGGTCGAAGCGATCCGCCCGACCTGCGGGGTCATGTCGCTGCGCAGCGCGAGGGTGCGCAGGGAGGCGGGGTCGACGAAGCGGAACATGCTGCTGCGCTCGCCCACGGTCACGCCCGCCATGCGGCCGACCAGTGACGCTTCGAACTCCAGCAGAGGCGGGCGCACCCGGTCATAACCATGGGCGGCCAGCACATCGAGGCACGCGCGCATCGCCGCCGTGATCCGCGCCGCTTCCAGCGGCAGACGGTCTTCGAGGCCTTCGGGGAGGAGGTCGTTGGGTTTGGTCATGTTGTCTTGCCCCTACCCAAATCGTCATCCCGGCGAAAGCCGGGATCGCTGACCGCAAGTACGGAGTCCGAAGGAGAGCGATCCCTGGTCAAGCCCGGGATGACGATGAAGGGCGAGAGACTAAAACGCCAGCGCCTTGACCAGCTTCACGCCTTCGACCTTTTCGGCCTCGGCGATCACTTCGGGGGTCAGGGCTTCGTCGAGGCTCAGCAGCAGCACCGCTTCCCCGCCCGCTTCGCGGCGGCCGAGGTTGAAGGTGCCGATGTTGATGCCGTGGCTGCCCAGCAGCGTCCCGATGCGGCCGATGAAGCCCGGCTTGTCGTCGTTGACGATGTAGAGCATGTGGCCCGACAGTTCGGCTTCGATGCCGATGCCGAAGATTTCCACCAGACGCGGCGCTTCGGTGCCGAACAGCGTGCCCGCGACCGAACGCGGCCCCTGCGCGGTTTCCACCGTGACGCGCACCAGCGTGTTGAACGCGCCTTCACGCTCGTGACGCACTTCGCTCACCGCCAGCCCGCGTTCCTTGGCGAGGAACGGCGCATTGACCATGTTCACCGTGTCCGAATAGCGGCGCATGAAGCCCGCCAGCACGGCGGCGGTGATCGGCTTGCCGTTCAATTCGGCGGCCGCACCCTCGCGCTCGATCCCGATCTGGGTGAGGTTGCCGTGTGCGAGCTGGCCCACAAGGCTGCCGAGCTTTTCAGCCAGCGCCATGTAGGGCTTGAGCTTGGGGGCTTCCTCTGCCGAAAGGCTGGGGACGTTGAGCGCGTTGGTCACGCCGCCATTGACCAGATAATCGGCCATCTGCTCGGCCACCTGAAGGGCGACATTGACCTGCGCTTCGGTGGTGCTGGCACCAAGGTGCGGGGTGCAGATGAAGTTGGGCGCACCGAACAGCGGGTGATCGGCAGCCGGCGGCTCGGTCTCGAACACGTCGAGCGCGGCGCCTGCGACCTGCCCGCTTTCAAGGCAGTCCTTCAGCGCCGCCTCGTCGATCAGCCCGCCGCGCGCACAGTTGATGATGCGGATGCCCTTCTTGGCGTTCTCCAGCCGTTCGCGGCTGAGGATATTGCGTGTCTCGTCGGTCAACGGGGTGTGCAGCGTGACGAAATCGGCGCGGGTGAGCAGCGTGTCGAGATCGACCTTCTCGATGCCGAGTTCGATCGCGCGGTCTTCGGTGAGGAAGGGATCATAGGCGATCACCTTCATTCGCAGGCCGAGCGCGCGGCTGGCGACGATCGAGCCGATGTTCCCCGCGCCGATCAGGCCGAGGGTCTTGGCGGTCAGCTCCACGCCCATGAACCCGCTCTTTGGCCACTTGCCCGCCTGCGTCTGCGCGTTGGCTTCCGGGATCTGGCGGGCCAGCGCGAACATCAGCGCGATGGCGTGTTCGGCGGTGGTGATCGAGTTGCCGAACGGGGTGTTCATCACCACCACGCCCTTGCCGCTGGCGTAGGGGATGTCGACATTGTCCACCCCGATGCCGGCGCGGCCGATCACCTTCAGATTGGTGGCGGCATCGAGGATCGCCTTGGTCACCTTGGTCGAGGAGCGAATGGCGAGGCCATCATACTCGCCGATGCGGGCGATCAGCTGTTCGGGCGTTTCGCCGGTGATCACATCGACATCGCAGCCACGCTCTTCGAAAATGCGCGCGGCGTTGGGGTCCATCTTGTCGGAAATGAGAACTTTGGGACGGGTCATGTTGAATACCTTCCATCGTCATCCCGGGCCTGACCCGGGATCGCGCGCAACACGCGCTGGTGCATTGGGGAGAGCGGCCCCGGATCAGGTCCGGGGCGACGCGAATAAGGACGGCCTCAGCCGTTCTTGACCTTCTCGTAGGCCCATTCGATCCACGGCAGCAGGCGCTTCAGGTCCTCCTGCTCGACGGTCGAACCGCACCAGATGCGCAAGGACGGCGGCGCGTCGCGGTAGCCGTTGAAGTCGAAGCCGACATTGCGTTCTTCGAGCAGCTTGACGATCTTCTTCGGCACGGCGGCCTGATCGTCTGCCGAAAGGCTTTCGTACCAGTCGCCCTGGAAGACCATGCACACGCCGGTGTTGGTCTGCTGGGCCGGATCGCCCGCCATGTTGTGCAGCCACGGGGTGGCCTCGATCCAGTCCTTGACGATTCTAGCGTTGGCATTGGCGCGTTCGATCAGCGCCTTGCGCCCGCCGATCGCCTTGCCCCATTCGAGCGCGGCGATGTAATCCTCGGTCGCCAGCATCGAGGGGGTGTTGATCGTCTCGCCTTCGAAGATGCCGCGGTTGAGCTTGGCGCCCTTCTTCATGCGGAACAGCTTGGGCAACGGCCATGCCGGATCATAGCTTTCGATCCGCTCGATCGCCTTGGGGCTGAGGATCAGCATCCCGTGCTGGGCTTCGGAACCCATCACCTTCTGCCACGAATAGGTGGTGGCATCGAGCTTGGCCCAATCCATCTCCATCGCGAAGATCGCGCTGGTGGCATCGTTGATCGTGACGCCCTCGCGCCCGGCTTCAAGCCAGTCGGTGTTGGGAATCTTCGCGCCCGAGGTGGTGCCGTTCCAGGTGAACACCACGTCATTGCGCTGGGGAATGGTGGTGAGGTCGGGGATCTGGCCGTAATCGGCGGTCAGCACCTGCAGGTTCGGCAGCTTGAGCTGCTTCACCGCGTCCTGAATCCAGATATTGCCGAAGCTTTCCCACGCCGCGACCGTCACCGGGCGCGCGGGATCGAGCATAGACCACATCGCCGCCTCGATCGCCCCGGTGTCCGAGGCGGGCATGATGCCGATCAGGTAATCATCAGGGATGCCGAGCAGTTCCCGGCTGAGATCAAGCGCATACTTCAGGCGGTTCTTGCCCAGCGCCGAACGGTGCGAGCGGCCAAGAACATCGGTCTTGAGCTTGTCCAGCGACCAGCCGGGGAATTTTGCCGTGGGGCCCGAGGAAAAAAAGGGGCGCTCAGGCTTAAGCGTCGGCTCGTGTGCGAGCCCGCGTGCATACTCAGTCATGTATTCTCTCCTTGCAGAGAGCTCGCGCGGCGTTGGGACCGCGTGGCCCACGGGCGGCTTTAGAGGCGCGGGGGGCGGAGTCAATGAAGAAAGGGGGCGGCGGGGGATGAATCCTTCCCGCATCGCCCTGCACACAAGGAAAGGCCGGTCGAAACAGACACAACCTCCCTCTCGCAATCCGCGGCTGTCTCGCCTAATGGGGCCGCTCCATGGACGTATCCGACCTTCGCATTGCCCTGTTCAGCGGCAACTACAACTACACCCGCGACGGGGCCAACCAGGCGTTGAACCGCCTCGTCGGCTCGCTGCTGGCGCGCGGGGCGAAGGTGCGCGTCTATTCGCCCAAGGTCGACAAACCCGATTTCGCGCCCACCGGCGATCTTGTCGGCGTGCCCAATGTGCCGATGCCGGTGAAGGGCCGGGGCGAATATCGCATGCCGACTCACCTCGGCGCGGCGGTGAAGCGCGATCTGGAGGCCTTCGCGCCCGATATCGTCCACCTGTCCTCCCCCGATCCTGCCGCCCACGCCGCGCTGCGCTGGGCGCGTGCGCGGGGCCTGCCGGTGCTCGCCAGCGTCCACACCCGCTTCGAGACCTATCCGCGCTATTACAATATGGCCTTCCTCGAGCCGCTGATCGTCAAGGGCCTCAAGCGCTTCTACAACCGCTGCGACGCGCTGGTCGCGCCCTCGCAATCGATGATCGACGAGCTGCTGGCGATGGGGATGCACACCCGCATCGGGTTGTGGAGCCGGGGGATGGACCGCATGATCTTCTCCGCCGCGCGGCGCGATCCCGAATGGCGCCGCAGTCTCGGCCTCGCGAACGACGACGTCGCCATCGTCTTCCTCGGACGGCTGGTGATGGAAAAGGGCCTCGATGTCTTTGCCGAGACCATCGCCCGCCTGCGCGAGGCCGGCGCGCCCCACAAGGTGCTGGTGATCGGCGATGGCCCCGCGCGCGGCTGGTTCGAGACCAACCTGCCCGGCGGCATCTTCGCCGGCTTCAAGACCGGCGAGGCGCTGGGACAGGCGCTCGCCAGCGGGGATGTGTTCTTCAACCCCTCGGTCACCGAGACTTTCGGCAATGTCACGCTCGAAGCGATGGCCAGCGGCCTGCCGGTGGTCGCCGCCGGAGCGACAGGCAGCGCCAGCCTTGTCACCGATGGTGTCACCGGACGACTGGTCGCGCCTTCGGGCAGCATGACAACCGATGCCGCCGCCTTCGCCGCGGCCCTTGCGCCCTATTGCAGCGATCCGGCTCTGCGCGCCGCCCACGGCGCGGCGGGCGAGGCGCGGGCCTGCGAATACAGCTGGGAAGCGATCAATGCGGTGGTCGCGGACACCTATGTCCAGCTGGTCGGGGAACGCCGCAAGGCGCGCGGGTAGTTACCGCAGCACCCCTACCTTCGCCATGCGGCGGCAATAGAACAGCAGGAACAGCGTCACCGCCCAGATCGTCACATCCAGCGCCGGGGCCTGCATATCGGCGGGCACCTCGATCAGCACGTAGTGATAGATCGTCGTGACCAGCAGGCCGAGCAATGCCGCCCACATCGCCGACACCGCCAGCCGCGATCGTAGCAGCAGCAGCACCGATCCGGCGAATGCCCCACACACACCCAGCGCCCAGAACCCGCTCACCCACGCAGGGTAGCTGTCCATGAAGGCGATCTGGCTGGGGGTCAGGCCCATCTCGGCCAGCATCCCGAGCTTGGTCGTGGTGTAGCTGATGATGCCCATGCTGTTGAACAGCAGCGTCACGGCCCCGACCAGCCAGAGGTGAATAGGCGCAGGGCTGCGCCCGTCGCTTGTGATTGTCATGGGTTTCCCCTCCCCCATCCGATACGACCCGGACGGGGGAGAGAATATACCGCTATTGCACGCGCTGCAACGGCGCGCGCCGTAACGTCACAGCCGCTCGATGCGCTTGGCCATTTCGTCGATCATGTCGACGATCTCGTTGATGGTCGCCTCGTCGAGCTTGCCCGCCTTGGCGCGGTTCTTGAGCACGGAGCCGAGGTTGCCCATGGCGCGGAACACATCGTGCGAACGGACCGTGGTGGTGCGTTCGCCGTGACGGCCGAGGCGGCGCAGGAGCGCCTTGACCTCGTCCTTGCGGTCCTCAAGCTCCTCGAGGCCCTGCGCGGTGGCGGCGAAGGGCTTCTTCGCGCCCTCGGCCTCGGCCTCCTCGATCGAGCCTTCGTCCTCGAGCAGCTGGAGCGTCGGATAGACCGCGCCCGGGCTCGGCGCGTAATCGCCGCCGGTCATTTCCTCGATCGCCTTGATCAGTTCGTACCCGTGCGAGGGATTTTCGGCGATCAGCGCCAGCAGAGCGAGGCGCAATTCGCCTTGCGCGAACATCCGCCCGCGGCGGCCGCGGCGGCCTTCCTCGGCACCCTCGCCGCGCGGACCGTCCTCGTCCCAACGCGCACGGGCCTTCCAGCCGGGACCGGCGAAGTTCATGTTCCCGTTCATTGCCATCATCGCCATCGTTTCGGCGAATTTCTCCCAGCCGCCGCCGCGGCCATACCGGTTCCAGGTCATATCAATATCTCCTCGCCACTATCTGCGATACATCCAAGATATATCTTAGACCTATCGTTTCAAGCGGACCAAGCAGCGACATTTTCCTTTTCCGCCCGATGGCCTATCACGCCCGACGAATGGCTGACCTGTTCGGACAAGACGCCCCCGAGGCCCCGCGCGAGGATATGCCCGCGGCAGACGCGCCGCTGGCCGACCGCCTGCGCCCGCGCCAGCTTTCCGAGGTGGTCGGGCAGGAGCACCTGACCGGGCCGGACGGCGCGATCGGGCGGATGGTGGCCGCGGGACGCCTGTCCAGCATGATCCTGTGGGGGCCGCCGGGGACGGGCAAGACCAGCATCGCGCGCCTGCTCGCCGATGCCGTGGGCATGCGCTATGCCGCGATCAGCGCGGTGTTTTCGGGCGTGGGCGATCTGAAGCAGGCCTTCGCCGAGGCGGAGAAATTCGCCAAGGCAGGCCGCAAGACCCTGCTCTTCGTGGACGAGATCCACCGCTTCAACCGCGCCCAGCAGGACGGCTTCCTGCCCTTTGTCGAACGCGGCGTGGTGACGCTGGTGGGCGCGACCACCGAGAACCCGAGCTTCGCGCTCAACGCCGCGTTGCTTTCGCGTGCGCAGGTGCTGGTGCTGAACCGTCTGGACGAGGCGGCACTGGCCGCGCTGCTGGACAAGGCGGAAAGCCTCGAAGGCCCCCTCCCCCTCACCCCCGAAGCGCGCGCGGCGCTGATCGCGCAGGCCGATGGCGACGGGCGGTTTCTGCTGGGGCAGGCCGAGACGCTATATGCCGCCGGACTGACTGAACCCCTCGATCCGGCAGCGCTTGGCCAGTTCCTCCAGCGCCGGGTCGCGGTCTACGACAAGGATCGCGACGGGCATTACAACCTGATCTCGGCGCTCCACAAATCGGTGCGCGGTTCTGATCCGCAGGCGGCGCTCTACTGGCTGGCGCGGATGCTGGTCGCGGGGGAGGAGCCGCTGTTCCTCGCCCGGAGGCTGGTGCGCATGGCGGTTGAGGACATCGGCATGGCTGACCCGCAGGCGCTCCCGCAATGCATGGCGGCGATGGAGGCCTACCGCTTCCTCGGCTCGCCTGAGGGCGAGCTGGCGCTGGTGCAGGCCTGCCTCTACCTCGCCACCGCGCCCAAATCGAACGCCGCCTACATGGCGCAGAAGGCGGCGTGGAAGGCTGCGAAGGCAACGGGCAGCCTCGCCCCGCCCGCCAATATCCTCAACGCGCCCACCAAGCTGATGAAGGATATCGGCTACGGCGCGGGCTACACCTATGATCACGACGCGGCGGACGGCTTCTCCGGCGACAATTACTGGCCCGATGGCATGGCGGCGGAAGCGTTCTATGTGCCGGTGGAGCGCGGCTTTGAACGCGAGGTGAAAAAGCGCCTCGATTACTGGGACAAGCTCAGAGCGGAGCGGGGATGACCCGCTTCGCGCAGTTTCTCGCGGTCGACTGGTCGGGCGCCAAGGGCCCGCGGCAAAAAGGCATTGCGGTCGCGCTGGCGCAAGCCGGGGGCGGTGCGCCGGTGTTGCTCGCCCCGCCCGATTCCAAAGGCTGGGCGCGCGCCGAGGTGCTGGCGCTGCTCATGGCGCTGAAAGTGCCGACGCTGGTCGGGCTCGATCTCGGCATTTCCCTGCCCCACGCCGATGCAGGTGCGTTCTTCCCCGGGTGGGACGCGTCACCCGCCGATGCGCGCGCGCTGTGGGCGCTGGTCGATGCCTTGTGCGAAGCCGATCCCAACCTTGAAGCGGGCAGCTTCCTCGCCCACCCCGAGGTGGCGCGCTATTTCCGCCACGGCGCAGGAGCCGAGGGTGATCGCTTCCTGCTCCCCGGCGCAGCCACCCGTGAAGGCCGCTTCCGCATAGCCGAGGCCGCGCAGCGTGCGCAGGGCGTGCGGCCGGTGAGCAATTTCAACCTCGTAGGCGCAGCGCAGGTCGGCAAGTCGAGCCTTACGGGGATGCGGATGCTGCACCGGCTTGGCCCGCGCCTGCCGGTCTGGCCCATCGACCCGCTGCCCGGCGAAGGATCGGTCGTGACCGAAATATACACCTCGATGGCGGCGCGACTCGGCGGGGTGATCGGAACGGCGACCAAGATTCGTACCTACCAGGCGCTCGCCGACGCGCTCGATGCGCTCGGCTCGCCGCCGGTGAAGGGCACGGGCGGCATCGACGATCACTCCGCCGATGCATTGCTGACCGCAGCATGGCTGCGCCGCGTGCACGCCACAGCCGATTTGTGGCACCCTTCCGCGCTCACCCCTGCGATCGCGCGCACGGAAGGATGGACCTTCGGCGCGCTCTAGCGCATTGAAATGGCGACGGGCGGGGGCCGTCCGCGGCCGTGCCTTGTCACGCTGTGCATAAATTCCGGTCATATTTGTCACCGAAGTGACATTTAACCGCCATAGACGCGCCGTGCCGGTCGCCCCGGAGGCGATCCTTTTTGCAAAGGCACGATCATGTCCTTCGTTTCGGGGCGATGCTCCACTACCGCCATCGCTCTCGCTCTGGTTGCCGGGCTCGGCATGACGCCCGCCGCGTGGGCCCAGACCGCTCCCGCCGCGCCTGTTGCCGCGGACGAGTCGCGCACGATTGCCGATCTCCAGCGCCAGATTGACGAGCTGAAGGCGATGGTCACGGCGCTTCAGGCCGCGCAGGCCCAGCCCGCCCCCGCGCCGGTGACCACAGCCGCACAGGCTCCTGCTCCGGCTACGACCCTTGCCCAGTCCGCACCTCCGCCGGCGGCCATCTCGGCTCCCGCAGCCCCTGCGGGCGATCCGCGCCTTGCCGCCGCCAGCGCGCCCAAGCCCAAGGGCAAGGCATGGTACGAAAAGCTGCGTCTGCGCGGCTACACCCAGATGCGCTTCAACCAGATCGTCGACGGGCCGGCCGATGCGCCCGCGGGCTTATCGCGCCTGCGCACCATGCACGACGGCGACGTGCGCGGTGACAACAATTTCAGCTTCCGCCGGATGCGTCTGATCCTTCAGGGCGACCTCAACGATCACGTCTCGCTGTATTTCCAGCCCGATTTCGCGGCTGCCGTCTCCAACCAGTCGGTCGGCGAGCGGCGCGAGAATTCGGTCTCGCTGCGCGACATGTATGCCGACGTTTTCCCGTTCGACGACAAGTCGTTCCGCATCCGCCTCGGCCAGTCGAAGGTGCCTTACGGCTGGGAGAACATGCAGTCCTCGTCCAACCGCCTCGCGCTTGACCGTACCGATGCGATCAACTCCGCCGCGCCGGGCGAGCGCGATCTCGGCGTGGTCGCCTATTACACGCCGCCCAAGGTGCAGGCGATCTGGGACCGCCTGACCGCCGACGGGCAGAAGCTTTTCGGCAATTACGGCGCCTTCGGCTTTGGTGCCTTCAACGGACAGGGCCTCAACCGCACCGAGGGCAATGACGGCGTGATGCTGGTCGGCCTTGCCACCTGGCCCTTCGAGCTCGATGGGCTGGGTCTGGACGGACAGGTGTTCGAAATCGGCGGGCAGGTGATGCGCAACCGCGTGCGCCCCGAAGTGCGCACCGGGGGCCTCAGCCCGGCGTCCTTCAAGGATGACCGCATCGGTATCCACGCAGTGCTCTATCCCAACCCGATCGGCGTGCAGGCGGAATGGAACTGGGGCACCGGCCCCGAATTCGTGCCGGCGTCGGGCCGGATCGAGGAACGCCCGCTCGATGGCGGCTATGTGCAGGTGATGGGCAAGATCGACGAATCGCCGATCGGCCCCTTCTATCCCTTTGCCCGCTGGCAGTATTACCGCGGGGGTCTGAAGACTGCGATCAACGCGGCGCGGCTGGAGACGGAGGAGCTGGAACTGGGCTTCGAATTCCAGCTCGATCCGGCGCTGGAAATCACCACCACCTACGGCTTTGCCAAGCGCAAGGAAGCCGACGAGCGTCGCTTCGGTCAGGCAGAGGGCCAGATCCTGCGCATTCAGGCGCAGTGGAACTACTAGAGCGGTTTCCTGCACCGACCTGCCCTCTTGAGGGCGGGCCGGAATGCGGTTAGGGCCGCAGCCACGGAAGGCCGGCTTAGCTCAGATGGTAGAGCACCTGATTTGTAATCAGGGGGTCGCGGGTTCGATCCCTGCAGCCGGCACCGTTCGCACTATCGCCTTCATCCCAGCTTGAGGAAAAACTCCTCGCGCTCGCTGCGCAGTTCTTCTGGTGTGAGCGCGGCCAGCGCGTCCAGCTCCGCGCGCAGTGCCAGCGCGAGGCGCTTCACCGTCTCGGCGTGATCGCGGTGTGCGCCGCCGCGCGGTTCGTAGACGATGCGGTGGATCACGCCGAGCTTCAGAAGATCGCCCGCCGTCACCCGCATGGCTTCAGCCGCCGTCGCCGCCTGCGCGCTGCTGCGCCACAGGATCGAGGCGCAGCCTTCCGGGCTGATCACCGAATAGACGGCATGTTCGAACATCAGCACGCGGTTGGCGGCTGCGAGAGCCACCGCCCCGCCCGATCCCCCCTCGCCGATGATCACGGCGACCAGCGGCACACCGAGCGCCAGACACGCCTCGGTCGAGCGAGCGATCGCCTCGGCCTGACCGCGCGCCTCGGCATCGACACCCGGGAAGGCACCCGGCGTATCGACCAGCGTCACCACTGGCAGACCGAAGCGGTCGGCCAGCTCCATCAACCGGATCGCCTTGCGGTAGCCTTCGGGCCGCGCCATGCCGAAATTGTGGCGGAGGCGGCCCGGCGTGTCCTCGCCCTTAACATGGCCGATCACCACCACCTTGCGCCCTTCAAAACGCGCAAAGCCGCCGATGATCGCCTGATCATCGCCGAAGGTGCGGTCGCCCGCGATGGGCAGGAAGTCGGTGAACAGCCCCGCCACCAGCTTCTCGAAGCGGGGGCGCTGCGGGTGACGGGCAACCAGCGTGCGCTCCCACGGGGAGAGGCGCGCATAGGTATCGGCAAGCAGCTTGTCCGCCCGCTCGCGCAGCATCCGCGCCTCGGCCAGCCCTTCGGGCAGAGCGGAAAGCTCCGCCACATGCCTGTCGAGCGCCTCGATCGGCTTTTCGAAGGGCAGGTACTGGATCACCTCCCGCTCCGCGTCACACCGTCATCGACATGCCGCGATAGATCCGCGCGCGATACCGCGAATCCTCGGCATCGGGCAGCGGCGCGCCGACCAGCAGCACCGCGCGGGCGAAGCGGCGCACCTCTTCGAGATGCTCGTCGAGATCGCGCGGTTCTTCCGACTGCACCCGGCGGGTGAGGTTGATCTGGTTGACCGGCACATCATGCACCAACCGCTCGTTCTCCACAGCGAGCGTCGCGGTGAAGGCGTGGAGCGTGGTCTTGATGAAGTTCGCCAGCGCAAAGGCCGGGGACTTGTCGCCCATCGGCACGTCCGGCGAAGTCAGTACCAGCTGGCAATCGTCATAGAGCGACGCCCGGCGCGAGACGCGGAAGTGGTGGGTAAGGTTGTCGGCCACCACGGTGCGGAACTCTTCCGGGGTTAGCGGATCGTCTGTGGCGAACAGCTTGCCCGGGAGCGCGGACATCGGCGTCGAGAGGATCGTGGTCGGCTTGCCCCATGCCAGCAGCGCCTCGTCCATTGCGGCTTCGATGTCGGTGGTCTTGACCAGCGAGGTCAGCGCCTCGGCGGTCTCGGGCTCGAGCTGGGCCTTGATCGCCTCGAAGGCTTCGGCGGTGCGGGTGATCAGCACCACGTTCGCCGCGTGGCAATCCTCGATGAAGGCGCGTGCGGTCTCGGCGAGATAGTCGGCGAGGTGTTCGCCGATGATCCACACGGTCTTGCCGCGCATCTGGTCCAAGCGTTCCTGCTTGGGCGAGCCGAACAGCTCGCGCTCGGTGGTCGAGCGTTCCACCGAGAGGCCGCCCGAGGGCATGAAGGTTTCGCCCGACACCGCACGGTCGGCGAGGAAGAACACCGTCGCCTGCGCCACGT
>JAIEOM010000022.1 GCA_019750455.1 Sphingomonadales bacterium
GGCAGCAATTGCATCGCCTGGGAAAGCCGCACTTGCCCCGCGCCGCTCATCTACCTGCAACTCGGTGATGGTCCGGAGACCTACGCCAACCCCCATGTGCGCCAGTTGCTGCGTCAGGCGCTCGATTACACCTCAGGAGCAACCCCATGACCCCGCAAGAGACTGTCGAGGCCTTCATCGGCCATTGGAACGCCTGCGACATCTATGCGATGCTCGCCCTGTGTGCCGACGACATCGTCTACCACAACATCCCGATGGAGCCGGTGCATGGTACCACCGCAATGCAGGCGATGGTCGAAGGCTTCCTCGGCGATATCGAACGGTGCGACTGGCAGACCCACGCCATCGCGGCCAACGGCAACGTGGTGCTGACCGAGCGGACCGACATCTTCCATTTCAAGGATGGCCGCCGCGCGGCGATCCGCGTGATGGGCACATTCGAAATCGGCGCAGACGGCCGCATCACCGGCTGGCGGGATTATTTCGACATGCTTGAATTCCAGCGCGAATTTGCCGGAAGCTGATGCTTTCCCTGCAACCCTAACACATTCGTGCATCGCAAGGGTGGCGCGGGTTTGGTTAGGCTCCATCCATAATCTGGGAAGGGTCTGGAGCCGCCTCACATGAACAAGCCCGAAGGCAATGTCTTTGCGCCTGAAACGTTGATCGATCCGTTCGATTACTATCGTGCCATCCATGAGGCCGGGATCGCGATCGAGCATCTGGAGGGCATGAACACCTGGGTCGTGTACAGTTACGACCTGTGCAGCGAAGCTGCGGCCAAGCCGGAGGTGTTCTCGAACGATTTCACCGCCCTCATGGGCCGCGAGGCGGATGAGGACATTCAGGCGATCCTTGCGGAGGGTTGGCCCGACCTGCCCACCCTGCTGACCGCCGATCATCCGGTCCACACCCGCAACCGCAAGCTGGTGAACCTCGCCTTTTCGGCCCCGCGCGTGAACGCGATCGAGGCCGACATGCGCCAGAAGTCGATCGAGCTTATCGAAGCCTTTGCCGACCGGGGCAAATGCGAATTCGTCGAGGAATTCGGCGTGCCGCTGCCCGTGGCCATGATCGCGGGGCAGATCGGGCTGGAGGACGACCCCAAGCGCGTGAAACGCTGGTCGGACGCGGCGGTCGACCGCTTCAGCCAGATGGTCGATCACCAGCGCAAGCTGGAATGCGCGCGCAGCCTTGTGGAGTTCCAACACTACATCAAGGGCCTGATCGATGATCGCAAGGCCAATGGCGGCAATGATCTCCTCACCGATCTGGTCGAAGCCCGGATCGAGGGCGAAAAGCCGCTCGAAGACCCTGAAATCATGTCGCTGATGCAGCAGTTCATGGTCGCCGGCAACGAGACCACCACCTCGACGCTGGCGGGCGGGCTGCTCCAGCTGATCCGCAATCCTGACCAGATGGCCAAGGCCAAGGCCGCGGCCGGCGGGCGCGATCCCAAGGTATTGATGAACCTTGTCGAGGAGGCGCTTCGCTATGAAACGCCCACGGCGGGAATGTGGCGCATCGTCAAGCAGGACACCGAGCTTGGCGGCGTAGCGATCCCGGCGGGCGCGGTGGTGCAACTGCGCTATGCTGCGGCCAACCGCGATCCGTCGAAGTTCCCCGATCCCGACCGCTTCGACATCGAGCGCGCCAACGCCCGCACGCACCTCTCCTTCGGCAAGGGGCCACATATGTGCGTGGGCAACATGCTCTCCCGCAAGGAAATGCTGGTCGCCTTCGACGAGCTGCTCGAACGGCTCGATAACTTCGCGGTCGCGGACGAGAAGGAAATCCGCATCCTCCCCAACATCCTGCTGCGCGGGGTAACCCACCTGCCCATCACCTTCACGCGGAAAGCCTGACGCGCATGAATTTCGATCTTTCCGAAGAACAGCAGATGTTCGTGACATCGGTGGAGCGGTTCGCCGCCCCCATCGATGTCGAAGCGCGTCGCAAGCTTCGCCTTTCGCCCACGGGATATGACCGGGCACGCTGGCAACAACTGGCCGAGATGGGCCTGATCGCGCTCGCCGCAGGCGAGGATGCGGGCGGCTTGGGCGGATCGGCGGTCGATCTGGCGCTGGTGCTCGAAGCCGTCGGCAAGGCCAACGCGCCCGACCCGCTGCTCGAACACGGCATCCTGCCCGCCCTGCTGCTGGAACGCGGCGGAGCGGATGACGTGCTGGAGGGCGTGTTGTCAGGAACGGCCATAGCCACCCTCGCTTGGACCGAGCGCGGCCAGCGTTACAGCCTCAAGGCCAAAGGCATGAAGGCGGAAAGCGGCGCGGACGGCTTCACCCTGACCGGCGAGAAGACGATGGTGATGGGCGCGCTGCTCGCCGACCTGTTCATCGTCACTGCGGACCTTGGCGGGGAGACCGCGTGCTTCCTCGTGCCGCGCGACGCGCCGGGGCTGGAGGTGCGCGCCTATCGCCTCGCCGATGGCAGCATCGCGGGCGAAATCAAACTGACCCGCACACCCGTCACTACAAGGCTGTCGCTTGATGCCCAGGCGCTTGATGCGCTTGTCGCCGATATCCGGCTCTATGCCGCGGCAGAGCTGGTTGGCCTCGGCCAGCGCCTTCTCGACGATACGCTCGCCTATGTGAAGGAGCGCGAACAGTTTGGTGTGGCGATCGGCAGCTTTCAGGCTCTCCAGCACCGGTTGGTCGATTGCTATGCGAAAGAAGAGCAAGCACGCTCAATGCTTTACCGCGCAGCATTGACCGACCGCACCGACACCGAAAAGTGGCAGCGTGCCGCCGCTGGGGCCAAGGCCTTCATCGGCGAAAACATCGACGCCATCGCCCGCGAGGCGGTGCAGATGCACGGCGGCATGGGCATCACCGACGAGCTGGCCATCGGCCACGCGATGAAGCGCGTGCTGCTACTCGCGCGGCTGTTCGGCGATGTCGATACCGTGCTGGCGGAATACGCGCTCGCGGCGTGACGCGGACTGGAGGGGACTGAGACATGGGCGAAAAGATCGACCCGAACCTGTGGAGCGACGGGGCGCATCCGCACCTCATGGGCGGGCGCCTGCCTTCGGGCCAGATCGTCTTCCCGATGCCGGTCGGCGATGCGGCCGAGGGTGTCGAGCCCTACAAGCTCTCGCGCCGCGGCAAGCTGTGGTCATGGACCTCGCAGGGCTTCCTTCCCAAGGAACCTTACGAAGGCCCCGGCTCCGGTCCCGGCGAAGGCCCGCCCGATTTCCAGCCGTTCCTGCTTGGCTATGTCGAACTCCCCGGCGAAGTGATCGTCGAAAGCCGGATCGTCGATGCGCGTCTTGAGGACCTGCACCTCGGCATGGAGCTGGAGTTCTGTATCGTGCCATTCAACGCGCGATACGACACCTTCGCCTTCCGCCCCGCCTCCCAAGCTGAAAGTCAGGCCGCATGAGCGAGAACGTCTATATCATCGGCGCAGGGATCCATCCCTTCGGCCGCACCGACAGCCGCTCGGGCCGCGAACAAGGCGTCTATGCCGTGCGAGAGGCGCTGAAGGATGCAGGGCTCGAATGGCCTGATATCGAGTGCGCCTATGGCGGTAGCGCGGCGGCGGGCAATGCCGATATCATGGTCAACGAGCTGGGGCTGACCAGTCTGCCCTTCACCAACGTCGCCAATGGCTGCGCGACCGGCGGCAGCGCACTCGCCGCCTCGCAGCAGGCGATTGCGAGCGGCATGTATGACCTCGCGCTTGCGGTCGGCTTCGACAAGCATCCGCGCGGGGCGTTCAACGCCAAGCCTTCGGATTACGGCTTGCCCGAATGGTACGGCCAGACCGGCATGATGCTGACCACGCAGTTCTTCGCGCTGAAGATCCAGCGCTATATGCAGCTGCACGGCATCAGCCGCACGACGCTTGGCCGCGTGGCGGAGAAGGCCTTTCGCAACGGCACGATCACGTCGCATGCGTGGCGGCGTAGCCCGGTCGATCTCGACACGATCATGAACGCGCCGATGATCAATGATCCGCTCACCAAATACATGTTCTGCTCGCCCGCGGAGGGCGCGGTGGCGCTGATCCTCGCTTCGGAAAAGAAGATGAAGGAACTGGGCGCGGATGGTGTGAAAATTCGCGCAGTGGCGGTGAAGACCCGCCCGCCCAATTCCTTCGAGGTGTTCCAGGCCGGCATCAGCATCGAGGAGGGCGGCAAACCCACCGTGCTCGCCAGCCAAGCCGCATTCGAGAAGGCCGGGATCGGGCCGGAGGACATCTCCGTCGCGCAGTTGCAGGACACCGAAAGCGGCGCGGAGATCATGCACATGGCCGAAAACGGCTTCTGCAAGGATGGCGAGCAGGAGGAATGGCTCGCCAATGGCTGGACCGAGATCGGTGGCGGCAAGCTTCCCGTGAATACCGACGGCGGGTGCCTCGCCTGCGGGGAGCCGATCGGTGCCTCGGGCCTGAGGCAGGTCTACGAGAACGTCACCCAGCTGCGCGGCCGCGCGGGTGAGCGGCAGGTGCCCGGCAAGCCCCGCTTCGGCTACTCCCATGTCTACGGCGCACCCGGCCTGTCCGGCGTTGCAATTCTGGAGCGCGAATGAGCAGGATGCAGGGCAAGGTCGCGCTGGTCTCGGGCGGCGCGGAGGGCATCGGGGCTGCGGTGGCACGGCTGATCGTGGCCGAGGGCGGCAGCGTGATGCTGGGCGATGTCCAGCTTGAGAAAGCGCAGGCACTCGCCGCCGAACTCGGTGAGCGGGCCGCAGCCTGCCAGCTGGATGTGTGCGACCTGCACCAGTGGGAGGCCGCCGTTTCGGCGACGCGCGGCAAGTTCGGCAAGCTCACCGTGCTGTGCAACATCGCTGGCATTTCCGAGCCCGGTAACGTCCCCGATGGCGCGCTCGATGTGTGGGAGCGCACCATCGACATCAACCTCCACGGCCCCTTCTACGGCATGCGCGCGGCGATCCCTGCGATGGAGGCGAGCGGGGAGCCCTGCGCTATCGTCAACATCGGCTCGATGATCGCGCTTCGCCCGGCGAGCTTCGTGGCGGCCTATTCGGCATCGAAGACCGGCCTCAGGGGCCTCACGCAATCCGTGGCGCTTGACCTTGCCGAGAGGGGCCTGCCGATCCGGGTCAACATGGTCCACCCCGGCGCGATCCGCACGCCGATGTACAACCGCTACAAGTTCTCCGGTGCCGACACCCCCGAGAACATCGAGACCAACTTCGCCGCCACCCACCCGATGAACCGCATCGGCGAGCCCGAGGAGGTTGCCCGCGCGGTGGTGTTCCTCGCCTCCGACGAGGCAAGCTTCACCACCGGCTGCGACCTAACCGTCGACGGCGGCGGCAGCATCAGGAGCTAGAATGGCACAGCAACCCGCCACCCGCCCAAGTGCCAGAATCGACGCGCATTTCATCGCCGCGGGCAAGTATCACGATATCGACTACCCGCGCCTCGAAATCCTCAAGCTGCTGGCCGAACACCCGCACATCCGCACCACCGTGGCGGCGGATTATTCGGGTCTGGAGCGGCTCGACCAGTGCCGCTTCCTCATAACCTATACCTGCGATCTGATGCCGACCCGCGAGCAGGCGCAGCAGCTGAAGGCATGGCTGGAAAAGGGCGGCAAGTGGATGGCGCTCCACGGCACCAATTCGATACTTGTCTTCACCGCCGATGGCCTGGTCGATGCGCCCGATGACCGCCCGGATGTGATGGAAATGCTCGGCACGCAATTCGTCGCCCACCCGCCGATAGACAAGTTTCCGGTCGAGGTCGTCAACAAGGATCACGAACTGACCCGCGGCATCGAAGACTTCGAGGTTGTAGACGAGCTCTACCTCTCCAAGACCACCGCGCCGATTGAAACCCTGATGCAGACCACCTTCGAAGGCGAGGCGACCGGTTTCACGTGCAGCCAATGGCCCAAGACCACCGTACCTATCGTTTATACGAGGGATATTGGCGCGGGGCAGATCGTATACAACGCACTTGGGCACTGCCGCGGGCATTACGACCTGCCCGGCATGGCCGATTTCTACCCGCACAAGGAAATGTGCGCCTGGAACTACGATGTCTATTATGACCTGCTGCGGCGCACCATCCGCTGGGCCATGAGAGACGGAAACTGAAGACGACGAACGGGATCCGACGACATGGACTTGGACTTCTCCCCAGAGGACATCGCCTTCCGCGAGGAAGTGCGCGCCTTCCTCAAGGACAACCTGCCGGACCGGCTGCGCGATGGTGCGCGCCGCACGCCGGGGGTGTTCGTCGAACCCGATATCGGGATGGAATGGCACCGCATCCTCTACCAGAAGGGATGGGTCGCCCCGCACTGGCCTAAGGAAGACGGCGGCACCGGCTGGACGCCGACGCAGAAGTTCATCTTCGAAAAGGAATGCGCGCTCGCCGGCGCACCCGCGCTCGCCATTCTTGGTCTGCGGCTCGTCGGACCGGTGATCTGCCATTTCGGCACGCCCGAACAGAAGGCCCGCTTCCTGCCCGGCATCCTTTCAGGCGATGATTACTGGTGCCAGGGCTATTCGGAGCCCGGTTCCGGCTCCGACCTCGCCAGTCTCAAGACCGCCGCGCGGCTCGATGGTGACGAATACGTCATCAACGGTTCCAAAATCTGGACCACCCACGCACATCACGCGAACTGGATTTTCGCGCTGGTGCGCACCGATGCCACGGTGAAGAAGCAACAGGGGATCAGCTTCCTGCTGGTGCCGATGGACCAGCCCGGTGTGGAAGTGACTCCGATTTATTCGATGTCGGGCGATCACGAGGTCAACGCGGTGTTCTTCACCGATGCCCGCACCCCGGCGCACAACCGCATCGGCGAGGAAGGACAGGGGTGGACCATCGCCAAGTTCCTGCTGGAAAACGAACGCGGCGGATCCTGCTTCGCCCCGCGCCTGCTCCAGAGCATCGACCGGCTGGAAACGCTGGCCCAGACCCAGCCCTCGGGCGTCAACGGCGCAATCGCGCACGACCCGCGTTTCCGCGACCGCCTCGCCCGCGTGAGGCTGGAGGCGGAGGCGCTGGAAGTGACCGAACTGCGCATTCTTGCCGAGCTCGCGAAGGGCCATGCGCCCGGCCCGCAGACCTCGCTGGTCAAGCTGCTCAGCTCCAACATCGGTCAGCAGGTCGATACGCTGCGCCTCGAACTGCTCGGCCCCGACGCGCTGCAATTGCCGCTTGAACGGCCGCTCTATGGCAACGAAGCGCCCGAGCCGGTGGGGAGCGAATATGCCCAGACCGCGATGGGCAAATACCTCAACAACCGCGCCTCCACGATCTTCGGCGGATCGGACGAGGTGCAGAAGAACATTATCGCCAAGACCGTTCTCGGTCTCTGAGAGGACTGCAAGAATGGACGTATCGAAGCTGATGTTCCGCGAAGGCCTGATGGCCGGCGAACGCATTCTGGTCACCGGCGGCGGCACCGGGCTGGGGCGCGAGATGGCCGAAGCTTTCCTCAAGCTGGGAGCAACCGTCTACATCTGCGGCCGTCGCCAGAACAAGCTGGACGAGACTGCCGAGGAACTGACGAAGCTGCATGCCAAGGATTCTGGCGGCAGGATCGTCGGTATGGCCTGCGACATCCGCGATGCGGACGCCATCCACACCATGGTCGATGCGATCTGGGCCGACGGCGGCGCGCTGACGGGGGTGGTCAACAACGCCGCCGGCAACTTCATCAGCCGTACCGAGGATCTTTCGGTGAACGGCTTCAACGCCATTGCCGATATCGTGATGCGCGGCACCTTCTACGTCACGCTCGACATCGGCAAGCGGTTGATCGCTGAGAAGAAGCGCGCGAGCTTCCTCTCGATCCTCACCACTTGGGTGTGGTCGGGCAGCGCCTTCGTGGTGCCGTCCGCCATGAGCAAGACCGCGATCAACGCGATGACCCAGAGCCTCGCCACCGAATGGGGCCGCTATGGTTTGAGGTTCAACGCCATCGCCCCGGGCCTCTTCCCGACCAAGGGCATGAGCGCGCGCCTCAATCCGGGTGGATCGGGCGGCAATTCGAACAACGCCATGAACCCGATGGGCCGCGCGGGCGAAATGCACGAACTCGCCAACCTTGCCGTGTTCCTGATGGGACCGGGCGCGGAATATGTGAACGGCCAGACCATCGCCATCGATGGCGCCGGCTTCCAGGCGACTGGCGGCACCTTCTACCCGATGCTCCACGCGCTGGGCGATGCCGAATGGGAGCAGATGCGCGCCATGATCAAGGGCACGAACGAGAAGGACAAGGCCGAACGCACGGTCGGCTGACCCCCCCGCCACAAGCCATTGCCCCCGCGCGCAACTCGTCGTTATACAACGACGGGGTAGATGCCAGGCTCACGCGATGAAGAGTGTGACGGCAACGCGGGGGTGCAATGGCCGGTTGGATTTTCGATCGTCTGCTTGGGCGGCTGCGCGCTGCCAGTGACTTGACTGCTGGCGATGGCGATCTGCCAGCCGGCAAGCTTGCAGCCTACTTCACCCCCCTTGCCAAGGCCGACCGTAGCCTGCCCGCGGCGGCCGCACGCTATGTGGCCGCAGGCGACAACGCGTCGATCATTCTCACCCTTCAGGCCACCGCTGCGCAGCAGTCCTGGCGCAATCGCATCCGGTCCTGGCCCGACCAGAACGGAGCGGCGCTGTTCGGAAAGGTCGGCAAGTGGCGCATCGACCAGATGCAGCGTTTCGGCGAGGTGCTGACCGCGCTCCAGCCGATCACCAGCGATTGGGGCTATTACGGTACGAAGAAGTCGCCCGATTGGCTGCGGCAGGTGGTTTCGCTTTGGCTAGGCCGAGGGACAACGAACCAGCCCATATCCGTGCTCGCCGAACTGGCAGCGCAAGCCGGAGACCCCGTCGCGACGGTGCTCGACATCATCTTCGCCCGTGATCCGCACAATTATCAGGCCACCAACGCCGCCGCGCGCTTTGCGGGAATGGGGGACTGGCTGGAGACCACGCGCACCGCGATCATCGATGCCGCGCCGGGGCTCGGTGCCGATGTCCGCAGCGAGCTGGCGGTTACGATCGGGCGGCTCAAACTGCAGGACGCCTATCGCGAGCTGCTGATCGATTTTGCCTGCGGCTCCGCCAAGAAAGTGCGCGAAAGCGCGCGCGCCGCGCTGACCGGATGCGACAAGGCGGCGCTCGAAGAGGCGCTCGAGGCGCGCTGGACCAAGGCGGCGGCAGGCGCGAAGGTCGAGCTGGTCGCCATTGCCGCCGCCTGCCTTGGTGCAGGCGGCCAGCCGTTGCTCGCCCGTTGGCGGGAGAGCGAGACCACTCCCAAAGTCATCGCCGCGCTCGACCAGACCGCAGGAATGGCCGCGCTGGCGCCGGTCCCGCCGGCGAAGAAGCCCGTCGGCGCGCCCGACAGCCCCTATGCCCTGCCGGCGCAGGGCGATGGCCCCTCGGGCTACACCGCGGTCGATGGCAGCTGGGTCGACGCAGGGGACACCATCGCACCGCCCGAGGCCAGCCCCGTTCCGCGCGAGGTGCTGGCGCTGCTCGAACCGGCGGTGGCCGATTTCAACAAGCTGCTCGCCAAGGGCAAGGCAGAAGGCGCGTGGATCCGCTGGCACTGGAGCAAGCAGTTCCAGCCCAAGGATGCTGGCACCCTGAAGGCCATCGGGCGGCTGGCCGAAGGCACCGGCCCGGTCGGCGCCAACAGCAACAACCCCGCAATCGACTGGCTGCGCTATCACGGCTTCAAGCACCCCGCGATCGATGCCTTCTTCCGCGATCCGCGCCTGACCCTTTACCACCTCGCCCGGCTTTCGGTGCCGCTGACCCATTCGAATATCTACAACGTGCTGGGCGACTGGATCGGCCCGATCGGACGCGCGGTGCAGGCACGGCTGACCGATGCCAATGCGGTGCGCACTTTCGTGCGGCTGTGGCTCAAGGCGGGGGGCAAGGACTTCATCGTCGAGCACCTCGAGAGACCCTGGTCATGGGGCATTCCCGATTTCGGCGCGCCGCTGTGGCCGACGCTCTGCACCCGCTTCGGCGCGCTCGACGAAGCGCTGGGGCTTGCTGCGCAATCGGGGCAGCAGGCCAAGCTGCCGCATCGCGGGCTGGAGTTGCTCGAGCATTTCCCGATCCTTCCGGCGCGCTACCGCAA
This sequence comes from Sphingomonadales bacterium, assembly GCA_019750455.1. GTDB lineage: Bacteria > Pseudomonadota > Alphaproteobacteria > Sphingomonadales > Sphingomonadaceae > Erythrobacter. The sequence continues at coordinate 10,103 of JAIEOM010000022.1, forward strand.
CCGGATGATGGCGCTAGCCTCCGACACCTCGGCGCGCACCCGCGACAAGGCCCGCGCGCTGCTCAAGGACGCGCCGGGCATCGACGATGCGATCGCGGTGCAGCTGGGCGACGGCAAGCAGGAGACGCGGGCGGGCGCAGCCCAATGGCTCGCCGCGCGAGGGGCGGGTGCGCAGCTCCCCGCGATCCGCGCCGCGCTGACGAAGGAAAAGAGCGACATCGCCCGCGCCGCAATGATCACCGCCTTGGAACGGCTCGGCGATGACGTGTCACCGCTGTTCGAGCCCGACCTGCTGGTCAAGGAAGCCAGGGCGGGCCTCGCCAAGATGAAACCCAAGGGACTGGACTGGTTTCCGTTCGCCATGCTCCCCCAGCTGCATTGGGCCGATGGCACCCCGGTCGATCCGGTGCTGCCGCGCTGGTGGGTGACGCTGGCGGCGAAGCTCAAGCAACCGGGCGGCAATGCGCTGATCAACCTGTGGCTCGACCGGCTGGTGCCGGGGGACGCGCACAAGCTCGGCTGGATGGTGCTGACCGGCTGGATCGACGAGGACACGCGCCGCCCTTCCGATGAAGAAGCCAATGCCTATGCCGCGCTGAATGTCGATGCGGCGCTCGCGTCCAACATCGCCAATGCCAAGCGCTGGCCGCAGAGCGCGGATTACTTCCCGACCGACCGCAGCATCGTCTTCGCGCGGCTGAAGCGCGACAAGGCGGGCGTCTATCTCGGCACCGCGACCGACAGCAAGGGCATCCTCGCGCTCGCCGCAAGGGTGAACGGGGCAGACGCGGCAGGGCGCATCCGGCCCTTCCTCAAGGACCACGGGTCGCGCACCTCGCAGGCCAAGGCGCTGCTCGAGATGCTGGCCGCAATCGGAACCAGCGCGGCACTTCAGGCACTGTTGGCGGCGGCGAACCGGATGAAACAGCGGTCTGTGCAGGACTTCGCCGGACAGCTGGTCGACGATATCGCCGCGCGCAATGGCTGGACCCCCGCCCAGCTCGCCGACCGCACCGTGCCAACCGCCGGCTTCGACGCCGACGGGACGCAGGAACTCGATTGCGGGATCGACCGCACCTATCGCCTGCAGCTCAGCGCAGACGATGCCGTCATCATCCTCAACCCCGACGGGCGCGAGGTGAAGGCCCTGCCCGGTCCGCGGGTGGACGATGAAAAGCCGCTGGTCGATGCCGCCAAGAAGCAGCTTTCGAACGCGCGCAAGGAAGTGAAGCAGGTGATCGCCGCCCAGACGGCGCGGCTGCAGGAGGCGATGTTCCTCCAGCGCGAATGGGATGCGCCCGAATGGGAAAGCTTCATCGCCGGGCACCCGCTGGTCGGGCGGCTCGCCGCGCGGCTGGTGTGGCAAGGGATCGGCGAGACGGGGGAAGGCCTCGCGCTGTTCCGCCCGCTCGGCGATGGCAGTTACACCGATCCGGACGATAATGACGTGGCGCTCGGCGATTTCACGCGCGTCCGGCTCGCCCATTCCTCGCTCATGTCCGCTGACGCGATCGCCCGCTGGCGCCAGCATCTGGCCGACTATGCCGTCGAGCCGACGTTCGACCAGCTCGGGCGGGATCTGCCCGCGCTCGACGTCAATCAGGCCAAGAGCACCGCGATCACCGACCGGGAGGGCTGGCAGATCGAGACCTTCAAGCTGCGCGGCGTGGCGACCAAGCTCGGCTACCAGCGCGGCCCCGCGCAGGATGGCGGCTGGTTCATGACCTATGAAAAGCAGTTCCGCGATGCCGGGGTGATGGTCGAGATCGAGTTCACCGGCAGTCCGCTGCCCGAGGAGAACCAGAACGGCGCGCTCATCAGCCTCGCCTTCCGCAAGCTGCGCGGCTCCACCGGGGGCGCGTTGATGGCGCTGGGCGACGTGCCGCCGGTGCTGCTCGCGGAAAGCTGGCGCGACCTCCACGATATCGCCGACAAGGGCACGGGGTTCGCCCCCGATTGGAAGAAGAAGACCGGTTATGGATAATGATACCCCCGCAATCCGTCCCCCGGCGGAAGCGCGCTATGCTGCGGAGCTGGCGCGGCTGGCGGCGGAGGACAATGCGCCCAAGCCCGACGGCTGGCACCTGTCCCCGCGCGCGGTGCGTAAGTTCCTGCTCGGCGATGCCAAGGCCGGGGTGAACCGCAAGTTCTACGGCGACGACCCGCTGGTCGACCGCGCGATCGTCTCCCTGATGAGCCATCAGGGGCTGATGCTGGTGGGCGAGCCGGGGACGGCCAAGTCGCTCCTGTCCGAACTGCTCGCCGCAGCGATCTCGGGCACGTCGGGGCTGGTGGTGCAGGGCAGCGCGGGCACGACCGAGGACCATATCCGCTATGGCTGGAACTACGCCCTGCTGCTCGCCGAAGGGCCGAGCGAGCGGGCGCTGGTGCCCTCGCCGGTGCTCAACGCCATGCGGTCGGGCCGGATCGTGCGGTTCGAGGAAATCACCCGCTGCCCGCCCGAGGTGCAGGACGCGCTGATCTCGATCCTCTCCGAAAAGGCCCTGGCCCTGCCCGAGCTCGGCCCCGATGCCGTGGCGAGCGCCGCGCCGGGTTTCAACGTCATCGCCACCGCCAACCTGCGCGACCGGGGCGTGCACGAGATGTCGAGCGCGCTCAAGCGGCGGTTCAATTTCGAGACCGTCCACCCCATCGCCGATCCGGAATTCGAGCGCGAGCTGGTGCTGAAGCAGTTGGCCGAGCGCCTCGGCCCGGCAGGCGTCACCGTCGCGGGCGAGCGCGAGGTGGCCGAGGTGCTGGTCAGAACCTTCCAGGACCTGCGCACCGGACGCACAGCAGAGGGCGCAAGTCTCAACCGGCCCGATGCGGTCATGTCCACTGCTGAAGCGGTCAACGTGATGCACGCCGCCGCGCTGGAGGCGGCCTATCTCGACAACGGCAGGCTCTCCGCCGCGCATGTTGCGCGCCAGCTTCAAGGCGTGGTGCTCAAGGACTCGCCCGAGGACGGCAAGCGGCTGCGCGCATATGTCGATCACATCGTCAAGGAGCGCGCCGGGCGGTCGGGCGCATGGAAGGATTTCTACCAGGCGGCGCGGGCGCTGAAGCTGGGCTGAGGCGCGCGAGGTGGACACGCCGATCCTCCACGATAAAGCCCGCGATCTGTGGGTGGTGCCGGTGCGCCACCACAGCCCGGTCTGCGCGGCGCATCTGGAGCGCCTGATCGCAGAGGTCCGCCCCGCTGCCATCCTCGTCGAAGGGCCGTGCGATTTCGACCCGCTGATCACCAGCCTGTGCGATCCCCGCACTCGCGCGCCGGTCGCCATCGTGTCGCTGCGCGAGGCGGGCGAGGGGCAACGCCTGCGCCGCGCCGCGAGCTATTTTCCCTTCTGCGCGCACTCGCCCGAGCTGGTCGCCCTGACCGCCGCCACCGCCGCCGGAACGCCTGCGCGCTTCATCGACCTGCCCTCCACCGCGCGCGAATGGCGCGGGGAGAGCGAGGAACGGCCCGACCGGTCCCTGCTGGGGAGCGAGCAGGGCTTCACCGTGGGCGATTATGTCACCGCCCTCGCCCGCGAACTCGGCTGCCGCGACGGCAACGAGGTGTGGGACCAGCTGTTCGAAACCCGCCTCGCGGAAGACTACTGGCAGGGCTTCTTCGCCGACGTGGCGCAATATTGCGCCTGCATCCGGGGTGCGAGCGATCCGGCGGACATGGCGGCTGACGGCACGCTGGCGCGCGAGGAGCAGATGCGGCGGATCATCACCGCCGCTCGCGGTGAGGTGGAGGGGCCGATCATCGCGGTCGTCGGCGGATTCCATGCCGGAGCCATCTTCGCGGAGGACCCGGGCAAGCCTATCGCAGCCAAGCCCGGTGCGGGCCGCTCCTACCTGATCTGTTACGGAATGCGCCAGCTGGACGCGCTGCGCGGCTATGGCGCGGGGCTGCCGCTGCCGGGTTACTACCAGCGCGTGTGGGAGGCGCGCGGAGACGGGCTGGCGGGCCTCGCGACCGATCTCGTCACCGGCTTTGCCGCCCACCTGCGCGCCGGAAAGGGCGAGACGCCGCCCTTCCCCGTCATCGCCAACGCGATCGAGCAGGCCGAGCGCCTCGCCAGCCTCAGGCGCCGCCCCTTCCCCACCCGCGACGACCTGATCGACGCAGTCCGCTCCTCCTTCATCAAGGACGAGATACCCGAAGCCGGCGCGCCGCTGCTCGCCGAACTCCACGCCTGGCTTACGGGCACGGCGCTGGGCGAGGTGCCCCCCGGCACCGGCTCCCCCCCGCTGGTCGAGGCAGTGCGCACGCAGGCGAGGGCGCTGGGCTACAGCACCGAGGACGGCGAGCGCCGCACCCGCGAGCTCGATATCTACCGCAAGCCCCGCCACCGCGCCGCCAGCCGCTTCGCCCATGCCATGACCCTCGTTGGCACAACTTTCGCGGACCGCACCGGCGGGCCGGATTTCCGCAACGATGTGGGACTGGACCGGCTGCACGAGGTCTGGGCGGTGTGCTGGTCGCCGCTGGTGGAAGCGCGGCTGATCGAGCTGTCCGAAGCCGCCGACACCCTGCCCGAGGCCCTCGCCTTCGTCCTCGCCGAACGGATCGCCGCGCTGAGCGAACAGGGCAAGGGGCGCAATGCGCTCGCTGCAATCGACCTGTTCGCCGCGGCCTGCCGCGCGGGGCTGGGGCGCGAGGCCGAGGCGATCCTCGGCCTCATCGAGGAACAGGTGATCGAGGACCCCGAACTCCCCTCGGTCATCGCCGCGCTTGCCGATCTCATCCTGCTGCGGCGCGGACGCGACACGCTGGGGATCGAGGATGTCGCTCCGCTCGACCGGCTGACGCAGACGGCGTGGCGGCGGATGGTGCTGCTGCTCCCCGAACTCGCCGATCAGGGCCAGGATCAGGTGGCCGGCGCGGTGCAGGCGCTCGCGGACCTGCGCGGCGTAGTGGAGCTGGCGAAGTCCTCGGCTGCGCCGGTCGATCTTGCGCTGGTCGATACCGCGATGGCGGAGCTGCTGGAACGCCCCCTCGAGCCGATGATAGAGGGTGCGATCACCGCTTTTGCGCTGATGGGTGGGCAGATCGCGGCGGATGTGCTCGAAACACGGCTGCGCGGGGAGCTGGCGAGCGGTTATGTCGATCCGCGTGCGCGGTTGGCCTTCCTCGGGGGGGTGATCATGATCGCCCGCGAATTGCTATGGACCCTGCCCGCAATCCTCGATGCGCTGGATGATGTGATCACCGGTCTGGACGAGGCACAGTTCACCGAACTGCTCCCCTACCTGCGTCTCGCGCTGATGCCGCTGGACCCGCGCGAGGTCGACCGGCTGGCCGAGGATGTCGCCGCCCGCGCCGGGGCCGCGCCGGGATCGCTCCGGATCGATATCGGCATCCCGCAAAGCGAATTCGCCGAGAACCTCGCGCTCGACCGGGAGCTGGCCGAGGTGCTGGCGCGGGACGGTGTGGCATGAGCGATCCAGTCCACCTTCGCCGCTGGCGCATGGTGCTCGGCCGCTATGCCGAGCGCTCGCTGCCGGCATCGGGCATGACCCGCGACCAGCAGCGCGCCGACCGCGCGCTCGACTATCTCTACGCCCGCGAGATGGAAAAGCGCGGGCTGCGGCGCGACAAGAGCAAGGGCGGACGATTCGGTTCGATGGACCCGACACAGCTCACCGCGCTCGGCTGGCTGGGCGAGTTGCGCGCGCTGTTCCCGCAATCAGTCTACGAGACGGTGCAGGCCCACGCGATCGACAAGCTCGGAATGTCGGAACTGCTATCGGACCCCAAGGTGCTCGATGCGCTGGAGCCGAACAAGGACCTGCTCAAGGCGCTGATCGCCTTCAAGGGCGCCGCCGATCCCGCCGCGCGCGACAAGATCCGCGAGGTGACGCGCAAGGTTGTGGAGGACATCGTCAAGCGGCTGAAGCCCAAGGTCGAGGCGGCGATGGCGGGCCGCCCGAATCGCTTTCGCCGCAGCCAGGTGAAGTCGCTCCAGACCTTCGACTGGCGCGCCACGATCCGCGACAACCTCAAGAACTGGGACGCGGAGCGGCAAGTGATCGTCGCCGACCGACTGCGCTTCCACGGCCGCAGCCGCCGCCGTCTGCCGTGGACGATCATCCTGTGTGTCGACCAGTCAGGATCGATGCTGTCATCCACCATCTATGCCGCGGTGATGGCCTCGATCCTGACCGCCCTGCCCGCGGTCGATGTGAAGCTGATCGTGTTCGATACCTCCATCGTCGACTTGTCGAGCGAGGCACATGATCCGGTCGAAGTGCTGATGGCGGTACAGCTGGGCGGCGGCACCGACATCGCTTGGGCGATGGAGTATTGCGAAGGGCTGGTGACCCAGCCGACGCGCACGGTGTTCGTCCTCATCAGCGATTTCGAGGAGGGCGGCTCGGTTCCCCGCATGCTCGCGGCCACGCGGCGCATGGCCTCGGCGCGGGTGACGATGCTCGGCCTTGGTGCGCTGTCCGACGATGCCGCACCGGCGTACGACAAGCGCATGGCGGAGCGGCTGACGGGGTGCGGAATGCAGGTGGCCGCATTGACGCCCGAGCATTTTGCCGAGTGGATCGGCGGGGTGATCACGTGATCGACCCGGCCCTCTCAGCGAGCCTTGCCGCATTTGACGATGCGGCGCTGGCGACCCTGGCCAACCCCGGGCTGGTGCGCCGCGCCCTTCGCGATGTCGAGGAAGGCAAGGTCCGGCTGGTCAGCGCCGCTCCGGGCAAGGCGGAGGTGGAGGCCGACGGACACCTCGTGACACTCGATGCGCGCGGGGCCAAGGCGGCGCCCTGTGCGTGCAAATCCGTTGCGGTGTGCCGCCACCGGCTCGCCGCCGTGGTGTTCCTGCGCGAGGGCGGGGCGAGCGCCGATAGTGACTCCCCCGCCGATACCGCCGCGCCGCCTCCCCCGGAGGCCCCGGCTGATCCTGCAGAGATCGTCGCTTTGCTCGACCCTGCCAAACTTGCCAAATGGGCGGGCAAGGCGGCGTGGCGCGCCGCGCTGGAACTGGCACCGGCCGCACAGGCCGTGGAGCCCGCAGCACAATCGATCGCGGTCCACTTCGCTGCCCTCGAAGGACCGGTGCTGATCCTGCGCGGGCAGGGTTTCGACGGGATCGTGTCCAAAGCCTCCAAGTCGAGCGCCAAGGCCTATCACGCTGCCGCAGTCCTTGCCGCGCGCGCGCATTTCGGCGCGGCGCTCCCGATCGCCGATCTGGAAGCGGAGGGCGTGGCGACCGACACCGCGCCCCCGCCGGCCGATCCGGCCTTCCTCGCCCGCATCGGCGGGGCGCTGGAGGAAGTCGCAATGCTGGGGATGAACCTTGCCCCGCTGCCGCTGGAAGAATCGCTGTTCGAACTCTCGGTCTCCTCGCGCGCCGATGCCTTGCCGCGACTGGCGGCACTGCTGCGGGCAATTGCCGCGCAGATGCGGCTGCGGCGCGGGCGGGCACTCGATTTCGATCCCGACCGGATGCTCGAACTCGTCGCCACCGCCTTCGCGCTGGTGCGGGCGCTGGAGCGCAGCGATCCGGAGCGGCGGGCGGCGCTGGCGGGCAAGGCGCGGCGGACCTTCGCCGAAGCCCCGCCGCTTGATCTGGTCGGGTGTGGAGCAGAGCGATGGACCACCCCCACCGGCGCACGCGGGGTCACTGCGTGGTTCATGGATCGGGCAAGCGGCGCGTGGTATTCGACCACCCTCGCCCGCGGTCCGGGCCAGGATCCGGCCTTCAGCCCGCGCGAGGCGTGGCAGCACCAGCCTTACTGGACAGCCGAATCCCTGGCGACGCTGAGCCATGCCGCCTTCACTCTGACCGGCGCGGGCCTTTCCGGCGACCGGCGCCTGTCCGCGCCCGCGGGGGCAAGGGCCGCGATCCGGGTGCGCGATGTGCGGCCCGATCCGAACGGGCCCGGCGTTGTGCGCGAATGGTCCAAACTACACGCGGGCTGGCTTGCGCAGATCGGGCTCGGGATCGATGCAGGAGAGGAGGCCGCCGCGGCGCTGATCGCTCCCGAAGCGATCGCTCCCGCCTTTTTCGACGATCTCGCCCAGCAGCTGGTCTGGCCGGTGCGCGATGCTTCGGGCCGCTGGCTGGCGTTGACGCTGGATCACGAGGAGCCGGTCTCCACCGCCATCGAGGCGCTCGAGGCGAAGGTGCGCGCAGGCTGGCAGGGGATGGTGCTGGTTCGCCTTTCGCGCGAGGGCGATCGGCTGGCGGTTCGACCGATCACTCTGTTCGGTGGCGATGATCCGATCGACCTCACACTCTGGCAAAGACCGTGGCGCGAACCTGCGGCGGTGCGCAGCTGGCTCGAACGGCTGCGGTTTTCGACACGCAACTTCTCCGTCCGCCCCCGCAGCGGCACCGACACCGCGCTTGCCAAGGCATGGCGGCACTGCATCGACCTGGCGGAAGTCGGCCCCTCCCTGGCACGCACCCTCGACAAGGAGCGGGCCGAGCACGCCGAACGCCTCGACCGCCTCGGGCTTGCCCGCCTTGCCGATCTGTTGCGTGCGGCGGAGGGAAGCACGGGTCTGCTCGCTGCCGCCTACGGGCTGATGCTGGCCCGCCAGCAACGCTGCGGACCGACACTGCTGGTCTGACCGCCTACCAGGGCGAGATATTCTCCCAATCGGGATCGAATGCACCCTTGGCGGCGACCGCGTGATAATCCGCCCAGCATTCGGCGAGCATGACCGGCGGCACATCCTTCAGGCGGAAAGTGCCGCGGCGGCCTTCCCTTGTGAACTTCAGCTCCGTGAGGGCCACGCGGTTGTTGTCGTCCACAGCATAGGAGCCGGTGTGCCAGATCGTCGCGGTGATCCCCTGCGAGCGGAATTCCTTGGCATATTCGTGGCACCCCCCGCCATCGCCCATCACGCGGTGATAGCCGCGCTTCTCGGCAACGCCGCGCAAAGCCCGGCTTTCGGCGGCCCAGCCCTGACGGTCGGTGATCGCCTCGGCCTCTGCCAACTCCGCTGTCAACGGCGCGCGGAGATGATCGAACTGGGCGATGAAGGGCTTCACTTCATAATCCTTGAGGTGCGCAGTCCACGCCCTGCAGGTCTCGGCATCGACCAGCGCGCCATGCGCAAGGCGCACCGCAGCAAAATCGTCGATCGCGACATCATTGTCGGCGGCATCGGTAAAGTCGCCCTCCTGCGTGGGGCGGAACAGGCCGAGGGGCTGGCCTTCCGCATCGAGCCCCTGCCAAACCAGCCGCTCGATCAACCGGCGCATCACCGGATGCTCGTGGAACGCCAGCCGCCAATCCGCGACTGGCCACTGCCGCTCGACGCACATGGCTTCGAACAGGCGTTCGCCCTGAAGCGTGACGATCTGGCCGAGCTCCTTCTTGGCTGCGCTGAAGGCCTTCTTCGAATCCTTGGTGTTCTCGTCATCCCCGGCGGGCAGCGCCTTCACCGGCTTTCCATCTGGGTTGAACAGATGGATCGCAAGGCTCGCATCGATCCGCGCCACGTAGGGCTTGGCTTCCTCACCGCAGGGCAATTCGAGTTCGCCCTCGTCGTCGAACCCGGCGGTGGGCACGGTGCGGTCGGCGAGTTCGTCGACGCTCCAGCCACGATCCTCGGCATAACGCTGCGCGATCTCCGCGGCGCGGGCCTGGGTGGTCTTTTGCTTCAAACGAGCCGACGCTGCGATCACCACCTGCAAGGCAGCAGGCTTGCCGATCCCGGCAATCGCCTCAAGCAGCGCCATCGCCTGATGGGATCTGCGCCCGTGCTTCTTCAGGAACCACCGCACGCGGCCCGCCGCCCACACCGGATCGGCGCGGCAGGCGAGGGCCAGCAGACCCTTGGTATCCGAGCCGGAGTTGATCAGCTCACCCATCTTGTCGCGGGTCATCTCGGCGATCGCCGCGGCCTGATCGGCAGGCTTCCTTTCCGAGCAGATCCAACGATAGGACATGGTATAATTCGCCTGCGCGTAGACTGTCGCCTCCTCGAGGCTTGCGGCGCTGGTGTCATAGGCGATCCAGCTTTCCAGCACCCAGCCCGACAGCGCCTTGGCATCCTCGGGCACAAGCTGGTCGAGATAGATGCCGAACTGTCCGTGGGCGCCCGGATCCTTGAGCCGGATGGCGAGCGCCAGCCAGTATTCGACCACAGCTTGCGGCACGCTCGATCCGTCCTTGAACCGCACCTGCGGCAGGCGGTTGGCGACCAGCCATTCCGGCAGCTTGGGCGGAGTCTTGGCGTTGGCCTTCCCCGCCTCGGCGATCAGCGAGGCGGGACCGATCACGTCCGAAAGGTCCACACCGAGCCGCTCCAGCGCGATGATCAGCGCGGCGCGGACAGGATCGGATTTTTCCTTCTTGAGCCGCGCCCGCAGCGGTTTCTCGCTGGCGACCGAGCGGATATCGGCAAGCCATCCGGCAGCATTGATCCGCACTGGCTGACGCTTGTCGTCAAGCAGCACCTCGATGCGTGCTGGCAGGTCCTTCGTATCGCGCAGCAGGTCCATCGCCAGCAGCCGCAGATGGCGCTTCTCGGCAACAGCGATCTCGGTGAGACGCGGAAGGTAACGTTGCGGCACGGCGGGGAGTAGCGCCAGCACGCGCAGCGCACGTTCGAGCGGAATGGGGCCTTTGGCGGGCGCGAGACCAAGCGCCTCGTCAAGCACTTCCATGCTGTCGGCGAGCCACGGCCAAACCGCATCGCCCGGCAGGGCTTCAAGCGCATTGAGCGCGGGATCGGGGCCGGTGTAGCGGGCGTTCTGATGCCCGGTCGTGATCATGCCGCGCAGTTCGTCAGGTCCGCAAATGTCGCGCAGGTCGAACAGGCCTTCCGCCAGCCACTCACGCAGAACATCGGTTCCGAAGACCTCATGCGGATATGTCGAATAGCCCGAACCGATCAGCGCCCGGACTTCACCGGGGCGTGACGCGGACATGATCCGCAGACGGGCGGCGACGGGCAGCGGATCGAGCACGGATCGAAGCCACTTCTGCCCTTCCGGCGTGGCGCGCACGTCGTTGACCAGCAGCCGGACGTGATCGACCTTCGAGGAATCATAGGGCGGCAGCGGGGCCGCCTGCGTGAGCGTGGCGAAGGCGGCTTCGATCACTTCGCGTTCGGGAGGCCGGGGTGCCGGCTGAACGTTGCTGCCCTGACGATTGTAGCGCCGATTGTAATCCTCGGTCCGCTTGCAGCGGATGTCCTGGATCACCGGCAGCAGCTCGAAGAAGTCGATGCAGGCCTGGTCCGACGGCGGCGGGATGTCCGCGCTGCCGTTATCGATGCGTGGCGGGCAGGCGATGGTCTCGCCCGTCACCGCAAGGTAGCTCAGCGTCCCATCCTCGCCTGCGGTGACGGGGGCCAGCGCCTCGCCGGTCGCTTCGACTTCGAGCACGGCGGCAATCGCGGCCTGCACCCGCGCGGTCTTTTCGACCGCAGCGCGGGCCTTGAGCAAGGCGATGATCTCTGGCGTGGCATTGCGGCCTGCCGCTTCGACCAGCGCGTGCCGGGTATCGGCATCGCCGATTGCAAGGTGTCGTTCGAGAATGCCCGCGAGATGCCCCGGATTGAACCGCGCGAAGGTCGAAATGGCGCGCGCACGATCTTCCTTGGTGAAAGGCTTGGTGAACATCGCGACCAGCTGTGCTTCAACCTCCGGCATGTCGCCAAGGCGCAGCTGCTCGATCAGTCGCAGCGCTCCGGCGCGGGCATTCGGACCGATCCGCCGCAGCGCCTCGGCAAGCGCGGCGGGATGGCTGCGGTAATAACCGATGCAGGTCTCGCTCGCAGCCCAGCAGCCGGGATGGGACGCAAGCTGGATCGCCTCCCCGCGATGCAACAGAAACACGAACAGATCAGTGATATCGCCCGCGCAAGCTTCGAAATGCGCAAGCGCCGTCTCGACCGGGATCGCCTTGCTCCAATCGACCTTGTATTCAACCTCAAGGTTGCGAAGCCCGGCGTTGAGCATCTCCGAGAGGGCAGTGATCGAGGTTCTCACAGGCCTTGGGCTGTAGCTCCAGGAGGTCTGCTTGGCGGCTGCGGCCAGCCGCAGTTCCAGCGTGCGCAGCACCACCGGGCCCGGCGGAATTTCACCCACGATAACAGCTGTGTCGGTATCCTTGTGGACCGTGAAGAGGCGCGGCTCAGTGTCTTCATAAGGCTTGCGCACGGCGTGGCTTGCGGTCGACATGTCCCGCAGCTTGTCGAACAGATCGCTCCGCTCACCGGTCAAGACATAATGGATCGCCTTGCGCCCCAACCCGCCCCTGAGCAGATCGAGCCGCTGCAATTCCGCCTTAAGCGCCGGATGCAGCGCGTCCCCATCGGTGCTGCGCGGCGCAAATGCGTCCCCCAGCCCTTTGCGCCCGAACACTTTGCGAAACAGACCTTCCGACCCCATGCACCACCTCTGCGTTAGCGATGCGACGGGATGTATCTGGAAAACCGTAAAAAATGGTAAGCGTCAGGTTACTGCGGCGCGCTCGCGGAATTCGGGACGCTGCCATTCGTCACGGGCGAGCACATCGGCAAGGTGCCGGGCGGCGGCGGCCATGTCGGCGAAGCTCAGGTAAGCAGGGGCGAAACCCAGTCGCAGGATATCGGGCGCGCGGAAGTCGCCGATCACGCCGCGCGCGATCAATGCCTGGCAGATGGCGTAAGCTTCGGGGTGGCGGAAGGAGAGCTGGCTCCCGCGCTCGTCCGCGCGCGAGGGGCTGACCAGTTCCAGCGCCACGTCATGCGCCATGAGGCTTTCGAGGAAGAACTCCGAAAGCGCCTGCGATTTGCCGTAGAGCCGGTCGACCCCGATTTCCGCGATCAGTTCGACCCCCACTTCCAGCGCCGCGAGGCCGAGGATCGGGGGGGTGCCGCATTGCAGCCGGTCAATGCCCGGAGCCCCCTCGTAATCGTCGGAGAAGGCAAAGGGTGCCGCATGTCCGAACCAACCGGTGAGGGGCTGCTGGAGGTCTGCGTGATGGCTTTCGGCGACGAAAGCGAACGCCGGCGCGCCCGGTCCGCCGCACAGATACTTGTACCCGCATCCGACGGCGAAATCCGCGCCCGCACCGTTCAGGTCGACCGGCAAAGCACCAGTCGAGTGCGACAGGTCCCACAGCACCAGCGCCCCCGCCTCATGCGCTGCACGGGTCAGGGCGGCGATGTCGTGCAATGCGCCGGTCTTGTAATGGGCGTGGGTCAGCATCAGCAGTGCGACATCCCCGTCCAGCGCCGCGATCAGCCGGTCCCGTTCCGCCAAGCGCCGCGCGGCGAGACCCTGTGCCTCAAGACCTGCGATCATGTAGAGATCGGTCGGGAAGTTGCCCGGCTCGGACAACACCACCTTGCGGCCGGGACGCATCGCCAGAGCCGCCGCGATCAGCTTGAACAGGTTCACCGAGGTCGAATCGCAGGCGATCACCTCATTCGGCGCAGCGCCGATCAGAGGAGCGATCTTCGCGCCGACGCGGGCGGCGGCATCGAACCAGCCGGCGCTGTTCCATGACCGGATCAGGCCCTCGCCCCAGTCTCGCTCCACCACCTTCGCCATCGCCGCCGGGGTGGACCTCGGCAGGGCGCCGAGCGAGTTGCCGTCAAGGTAGATCACGCCATCAGGCAGCGTGAAGCGTGCGCGATACTCCGCGAGGGGATCGGCAGCGTCGAACTCTGCAGCGCGGGCTTCGGGGGTCATATCGCGGTCCTGACGGTAAGCAGTTCGGGGAAGAATGCCTGTTTCAGAACCCCCTCGAGATAGGGCACCCCCGGCGTGCCCCCCGTACCGCGCTTGAAGCCGATAATGCGCTCGACCGTCTTGAGATGCCCGAACCGCCAGCGCTGGAAGTGGTATTCCAGATCGACCAGCTTTTCGGCGAGTTCATAGAGATCCCAATGCGCTTGCGGATCGCGGTAGATCGCCGCCCATGCCGCCTCGACACTCGCATCGGGCGCGTAAGCTGCCGCAGGATCGCGCGTCAGCACGCTCTGGTTGATCGCGAACCCGCGCCGCGCCAGCAGGCGGATCGCCGCATCGTAAAGGCTCGCCCGGCCAGCTTCCGCTTCTAGCCTTCCGGCCCAATCGGCGTTGCTCTTGTGGAGGCGCACATGCTTGCCGTCGCGCCCGCCAAGCATGAATTCCATCATCCGGTACTGTGCCGACTGGAAGCCGCTCGACGCGCCCAGATGCGGGCGGATCGCCGAGTAATCGTGCGGGGTCATGGTGCTGAGCACATCCCAGCTCTGGATCAGCTGCTGCTGCGCCCGCGCAACCCGTGCGAGCATCTTGAAGGCAGGGCGCAGGTTATCGGCCTCGATGCATTCGCGCGCGGCGGTCAGTTCGTGCAGGCACAGCTTGAGCCACAGCTCGCTGGCCTGATGGACGATGATGAACAACAGCTCGTCATGCGCTTCCGAAGCCGGATGCTGTGCGGCAAGGATGCGGTCGAGATCGAGATAGCTCGCATAGGTGACATCGGCGCTCATGCCTGCGTCCCTAGCGCGCGCTGGCCCCCAAGGAAACTAGCCCTCGATCACTCGCGTTTCCGGGTGATGCTTGTCGAGGTGCTTCAGCAAGATCCTGAGGTTCTTGGCATTGGATCGGAACACCAGGTCCGCCGCATCGCCGACCACCGGGATCGCGCCGATGGCCGTGTCGAAAAGTACGTTCGCGCCCATTCGCATCAGCTTCCACTTGGGCAGGCCGAGGTTCCTCGCTTCCCACACGATGTAGGCGCCCATCGCGGTTGTCACGATGTCGCCCAGAACCGGCACGAGGCCGATGATCGCGTCAAGGCCGACAGGCATGTTGATGCCGGGCAGCGTGAAGCTGCGTTCGAGCATGCGCTCCATCATCACCACGCGGGCGCGCACGGCGGCAGGATCGGTGCCGGCGGGAAGCGTGAAACGCAGCGGTTCGGGGCGGCGGGGCATGGTCTTGTCCATGCCCTCTATGTGGAGGGCTGCGAGAGCGGGAACAAGGGGTGGATGCCCCACGCGTTGGGCAGGTAGCCCTGGATCGAGGCGCGGACCAGCGACCAACGCACCGGCGCGCCCAGCGGGATGTAGACCTCGCGTTCGACGAGCGCCGCATGGGCTTCTGCGAACAGCTGTTCGCGCCGCGCGGGGTCGCGTTCGGCCATGGCCTCGCGCGTTAGCGCATCGGCCCGCGGGGCGCACAGGCCTGCGCCGAGGGTGCAGTGGAACTGGTTGAGATACCAGCTCGGGGAGGAATAGCGCGCAACCGTGTCGCGCAGTTCCAGATCAGCCGCCTCGCCCGGGGCAGCGCGGCGGGTGGTCACGCCGATCGCTGCCCAGGCTTCGGTCAGCCGCCGGAACAACAGATCGCTCCCTGGCCCGCGCGGCAGAGCCACGCGCACCACCGGCTCGCGCCCCGGACCGGCCCAGGCTTGGACCCGTGCAGCGGCAACGCGGCGGCGCTCCTCGATCGAGGCACCGTTCCAGCGGTCGGCGATGTAGAAGGGGGTCGGAAAGGCCTCGGGCGGCACCGGCCAGCTGCTTTCACGCCAGCCGTTCAGTCCGAAGCTCTGGATCAGACCCGTGCGGTCAATGGCCATCGACAGCGCCTCGCGCCGGTCAGGGTCGGCGAGCAGGCCTGTCTCGCGGCGCACCACCAGACCGAACAGTCCAAGCGCGGGATCGACCTGGATCGTCCCGCGCGAAAGAGGCCCTGCCTCGGCCTGGGTAAAGTCGACGATGCTCCCGCCAATCACCAGATCGACATCGCCGCGCGAAAAGGCCGCCACCGCCTTTTCGGCCGAGAGTGCGCGTACCGCGACAGGCCGTGCCACATCCTCCCAGTCCTCGCGCGCAGGCAGACCGCGGGATTCGGGCGGCAAGGCGGAGAGCCGTGCTCTGCCGGGGCTGTCACCGCGCGACATCCGCATCGGTCCCGCACCGCCGCCCCTCCCGATCAACCCCATCTCGGGCTGAGCAAGCAGGCGCAGGAAATCGGGCATCGGCGAGGAAAGCCGGACCTCGATCACCCGCCCGGTCATTGCGCGGATTTCGCGCACCGTGGCAAGATCGAGGCCCAGCGAGGTTCCGCGCACCCGGGCGATCGCCTGACGCAGCCGCTCGCGCATGTCGGGAGCGGTGATTGCATCGCCGTTGGGCAAGGTGCTGTCACGCAGGCGGAAGATGTAACTCAACCCGTCATCGGTGACGATCCAGCGTTCTGCGATGGCGGGGACGACCTGTCCTGCCTGATCGAGCGCGACCAGCCCTTCGGCGGTTGCGCCGCGCATGTGCTGCGCGGGCGGTGCCAGGCGCACACCTTGCTGGAACAGGCTTTCGGGCGCGCCGATGATCGCGACCTCGACCGGCCCTCCGCCTCCGGAAGATCCGCAGGACGACAGCGCCAGTGCAGCAAGCAGGGGCAGCCAGAATCGCATCGCGTCCTGCCTAGCAGCTTGCAACGCCGCGGTCAGCTTGGCGGCGTTCGCGGAGGTGGATAGCCCCCGTCAGATCTTCCGCAGACGGGTCGGTTGGGGCGGCGGCGGTGCACGGTGCGCCCAGGAAGGCTGGACGACAGGCGTGATGTCGGCCTCGGCAGGCTGGAGCGGACGACGCGCCTTCTGCGATTCGATTTCTTCATCGAAGGCCACGCCGAAGCGGTTGTCCTGCACCCAGGCGACCGTTCCGCCGACCGCGCCGACATTGCGCAGTTCGACCGAAACCCGGTGCCCGCGCTGGACCCGCAGGTGGCCTTCGCCCATCATGCCGCCGTCCGACAGATTGCGGACGCGGACACGGTGCACCTCGGCGTTCTGTTCGACGCGAATGTCAGCCAGCAGGAACAGGCTGTCGCGCGAAACACTCCGTGTCTCCACCCCCGTCATCTTCTGGATCGCCTCCATAGTCGAAAAATCGTCGTGCGGTCGTAGCCCGCTCCGGTTCGATGCAGGTGCTGGGGCATACGCAGTTAACGCGTGGTAAAGCCTGCGCTACGCGGAGCGTGCTTGTTGCGATGCGTCCCAAGGCGGCACAGGTCGTTGCCCGCCGGTGAACGGATCAATCGTCGCGCGAGACCTTTTCGCGGCGTTCGTGCGCTTCCTGCGCCTCGACCGTCATGGTCGCGACCGGGCGAGCGATGAGCCGCCGTAGGCCGATCGGATCGCCGGTCACCTCGCAATAGCCGTATTCGCCGGAGTCGATACGGCGCAGGGCCGCGTCGATCTTGGAGACGAGCTTGCGCTGGCGGTCGCGGGTGCGCAGTTCGATACCCCAGTCGGTCTCGCTCGAGGCGCGGTCGGTGAGGTCGGCTTCACGGATCGGCCCGTCCTGCAAGGATTGCAGCGTCTGCCCCGCCGCCGAGTGGATCGAGCGTTTCCATTCGATCAGCAGCATCCGGAAATAGGCCTGCTGGCGGTCGTTCATGTAATCCTCGTCCTCGCTCGGCACATAGTCCGGGGCGAGCAGGCGTTTGGCCTTTTCGAGGATGTCGATATCGTCAGACGCGGTGGTTGGCATCAAGCTCTCTCGTCTCGTGAGCCGCTGGGAAGACCATCGCGTCCTGACGCCCTGAATTTTTTCATCGGCTCAACTTGGTCCCAGCAAGCGCAAAGCACTGCGCCGCCTATAGGCAAGCCCCCCATGGCACACAAGCGGCTTTGGAAAGCAGGCGGGGCAAAAGCGGGGCGGTTAAAAGACGCCGGTCGCGTTAACTAATTTTTGACCATAATGGCCGCACTTCTCTTGTCATGGATGGGTCGCCGGGGGGCGATCCGGTGACGAGGGGACTGCACAATGAACATCATCTCGATGCAGACGATTGTTTCACATGAAACATCGGGCGAAGGCCTGCTTGGGGCATGGCTGGCCGAGGCTGGACGGGGTCAAGCGGGGGCCTGCTACGACCTTGGCGTGGCTTTTTCGACCGGAAGCAACGGCGCGCCCTGCGATCTCATCGAAGCGCACAAGTGGTTCAACCTTGCCGCCGCACGCGGGCATGAGGAAGCCGCCCATTGCCGTGCCGACATCTCCGAGGAAATGACCGCCCGCGAAATCGCCGAAGCCCAGCGCCGTGCGCGCCAATGGCTCGCCGAAGGTCGCCTGCGCGCTGCCTAAGCCTTTTTGAAGGGCGTGCGCCCGCCGAGATAGAGCTGATCGCTCGCCACGCCGGCGCGCTCGCGCTCGAGGAAATCCTCCACAGCCGCGCGAAAACCCGGATCGGCGATCCAGTGCGCCGACCATGTCTGCACAGGCTCATAGCCGCGCGCGAGCTTGTGCCCGCCCTGCGCGCCTGCCTCGACCCTCGCGAGGCCGCGCGCAATCGCGATGTCGATCGCCTGGTAGTAGCACAGCTCGAAATGCAGGAACCGCACCTCGCGGGTGCAGCCCCAATAGCGACCGTAGAGCGCATCCTTCCCGACGAAATTGAGCGCCCCGGCAATCGCCTCGTCCCCGTCATAGGCGAGGATCAGCACGATCCGGTCGCCCATCCTCTCCCCAAGGAGGCTGAAGGCCTCGCGCGTCAGATAGGGGCTGCCCCATTTGCGCGCGCCGGTGTCCTGATAGAACACCCAGAAGGCGTCCCAGTGTTCTTCGCGGATATCGGCGCCGGTAAGGTGCCGGATGGTCAGCCCCTCCACCGCAGCCGCGCGCTCCTTGCGAAGGTCCTTGCGTTTGCGCGATGACAGCGCGCCGAGGAAATCGTCGAAGCTGCCGTAATCCCGGTTGAACCAGTGGAACTGGATATCGGCGCGCGGCATCCAGCCGCCGGCCTCGAACAGCGGCATCTGCGCAGGATCGATAAAGGTCGCATGGGCGCTGGAAAGTTTGTTCTGCAAGCACACCGCCTCCGCCCCTTTCAGCAGATGCGGGGCGAGGCTGTCATCCGAGAGGAGCAGACGCGGGCCGGTCGCCGGGGTGAAGGGCGCGGCGATCTGGAGCTTGGGGTAATAGCGCCCGCCAGCCCGGTGCCATGCATCCGCCCAGGAATGGTCGAACACATATTCGCCCTGCGAGTGCCCCTTGGCATAGGCGGGCACCGCCGCCAGCAATCGCCCCGCATCGTCGGTGATGGCGATGGGCGCAGGCTCCCAGCCGGTGCCGGGGCCGACCGAGCCGGAATCCT
Organism: Sphingomonadales bacterium; assembly: GCA_019750455.1. GTDB lineage: Bacteria > Pseudomonadota > Alphaproteobacteria > Sphingomonadales > Sphingomonadaceae > Erythrobacter. Next base: position 29,152 of record JAIEOM010000022.1, read on the forward strand.
CCATCGCGGTCAGGAATTCGTGGGAGACGAAAGGATTGTCGTTCCCGCCGAGCGCGTTCCATTCCTCGGGCGCGAAGCTGCCGACCGATGGCGCGATGCGGACAGTCAGCTCGGGCGAACTCACGCCAGCCCTTCCCCCTCGGCGATCAGCGCATCGGCAAGGGCAAGGCCGGTCGCGCGGGTTTCGGGCGAGCGCACGGTCCATGTCAGCAGCGGGTGGCCCTGCGCCCGCCACGCTGCGGCCTCGGGCCGGTGGAGATCGCGCACGTCGATGGCGAGAAAATCGGGCTTGGCGGCATCGATGGCTTCAGGGGTGCGCCAGACGCCTTCGAAACCGTTCTCGTAGGAATCCGTGCCGACCAGTCCGCGGGTGATACGGGGCGCATTCTCTGCAAACCATTCCGGCACGCACGGATCGAAGCTCATAACCGCAACGGCACCTTTATAGCTGTCGAGCAGCCATGCCACCGAGGCACAGGTCCACCCGACATCATAGCCGGGCATGGACTTGATTTCGATCAGCAGCGGAACCTGACAGGCCACAAGATCAAGGAAGGTCGCCAGTTTCACCGGGCGCTGATCGGTGCCCAGCAATCGCAATTCCTCCAGCGCCGCAGCAGCCAGATCACTGGTCACGCCCGCCTCGCCCGTCAGCCGGGCAAGGTCCCAATCGTGGAACACCATCGGGTGATCGTCAGCGCTGCGCTGGATATCGCATTCGATCCCCATGCCCCGCGCAATCGCGCCTTCGGCAGCGGCGAGCGAGTTTTCGGGCACGCCCGCTCCATGCAGCCCGCGGTGGGCATATTCCCACGCGGTCAGCCAATCCGGAGCGGGCCGTGCGGTCATGCCTTCAGAGCGACGATCGCATCGACTTCCACCGCCGCGCCGCGCGGCAGGGCCGGAACGCCCACGGCAGCGCGCGCGTGCTGGCCTGCGCCACCGAAGATTTCTTCCATCAGATCGGACGCGCCATTGGCGACTTCGGGCTGCTGCGTGAAATCGTCGGTGCAGTTGATGAAGGCCCCCAGCTTCACCACCCGCTCGACCTGATCGAGCAGCCCGGCGGCCTGAAGCTGGGCGACGATCATCAGCCCGCAGGCGCGCGCGGCCGGCCTGCCGTCCTCGACGCTGACATCATCGCCAAGCCGGCCGGTCACCACCACGCCATCGACAAAGGGCAGCTGGCCCGAGACATAGGCCATGCCGCCGCTCACCACGACCGGCACATAGCTGGCGACAGGTGCGGCGGCCTTGGGCAGGGTGATGCCGAGTTCGGCGAGTTTCGCGGTGTAGCTCATTTTCAGTCCTCCAGTCGTTCGAGCAGCCACGGCAGGGCTTCGTCCCAGCGGTCGATCCGCGAATGGGCGTGGCCTGCCTTGTGGGCGCAATCAATGGCGTGGGCGATCATCGGCTCGCCGCACAGGTGCAGCCGGGTCACATGCGGAGTGATCTCCGCCACCGAGGCGTGGTGCTGGGCGAGATCGTCGATGAACAGCGCGCGGGTGGGGGCGTATTCTTCGATAATCGCCTTCAGCGCCGGGCCCTTGGGGCCCTGATTGGTGAAGACGCGGGCGTTGATCCCGACCTTGGCGAGCTGTTCGGCCCGCGCATCGCGGTGATTGTCGACGAGGTTCGTCAGGATCACCACATCGGCTTTTTCCGCGAGCGTGTTGATGCCTTCCACCGCACCGGCGATCGGCATCTGCGAATCCATCTCGTTGTCGAAGAAGAGGCGCAGCATCTTCCAGATATCCGGCGGCGCCAGCAGCTCGCCGCTTTCCTGCCAGCGCAGCGCCTCGGCGAAATTGTGGCCTTCAAGGTTGAAGCTGACGCCCTGCGTGCCCTCCAGCCAGTCCTTGAAGGGGGCGACCATGTGCAGCAGCACTTCGTCGCAATCGGAGATGATCAGGGGGCGGGTCATGACAGCAAAGCGTCCTTGGCGGCGACCAGTTCCTCGGGCGTGACGGCAAGCGCCTCGGCTGCTCGGATCAGATCGGGTTCGTGGTTTGCGAGGAATTCCAGCGCCGAGGCGAGGATGGCCGAATCGCCCAGCCCGCTGCGCAGAGAATCGGGATCGAGGCCGGTCAATTCAAGGTAGCGCGCCGCCCGGTCCTCGCATTCCAGCACCCAGCCGAGCGCGGCCAGGGCGAGAACCTGCGGGTTGGCGGTCTCGGCGGGGGGACGATGCGGGATTGTCCTGTCCTTCGGGAGGGTCTAATCAGACGGTGGGTGGCAAATCGGGGCGTTCAGTGACAAAGCGGATCATGGTTGTCGAGGACAATGACCTCAACCGGAAATTGTTCTGCGATGTGCTTCGTGCCAATGGCTTCGAGGTGGAGCCGGTGGCAGAGGGCGACAAGGTGCTTGATACGGCGCGCGCGACCGCGCCCGATCTCATCATCATGGACATCCAGCTGGGCGGCATTTCGGGCGTCGACCTGATCGAGGCGGCCAAGCGTGATCGGCGGCTGGCCGGCATTCCGGTGCTGGCGGTGACCGCCTTCGCCGCCAAGGGCGACGAGGAACGCATCCGTGCCGCAGGGGCGGCGGGCTATCTCTCTAAGCCGGTCTCGATCAGCCCGTTCATGAACGCGGTGCGCCAGCTGCTCCCGCCGGAACCGCTCCCGGCAACGGCGAAAGCTTGACAAGCTGCATCATCCGCCGCTTTGCAACCGTAGCTCATTCAGGGCTACGGCCCCCGACCCAATGAAAGCTTGCGCGCCCATGACCCCCGCAGATGTTGACGCCAAAATCCGCACCTTGGTCGAACCCTTCAACAAGAAGGGCATTACGATCGAGGATTCGACGACCTTCGCCAGCGATCTTGAATTCGACAGTCTCACGGTAATGGATTTCGTGGCCGAGATCGAAGACGAGTTCGATGTGATCATCTCGATGAACCAGCAGGCCGAGATCGAAAACTGGGGCCAGCTTGTCGCGGCAGTCCACAAGCTGCAGGATAGCTGATAAGGGCCTTTCCCATGACTGACACCATCGCCCCCGTTCAGCCCGTCGATCTGCTCGCCAAGTTCGATCCGATCATCCAGACCCGCGAGCAGCTGCTTGCCGCCGGGGTGGAGGATCCGTTCAATCTGGTGATGGAACAGGTGCTCTCGCCCACCCGCGCGATCTGCAACGGGCGGGATACGATCCTGCTCGGCACCTACAACTACATGGGCATGACCTTTGACGATGATGTCATCGCCGCGGGCAAGCAGGCGATGGAGGATTTCGGCGCGGGGACGACCGGCAGCCGCGTGCTCAACGGCACCTTCCGCGATCACCGCGATGTGGAAGCCGCGCTGCGCGAATTCTACGGGATGGACCATGCGATGGTCTTCTCGACCGGCTATCAGGCCAACCTCGGCATCATCTCGACGTTGGCGGGCAAGGGTGACTACATCATCCTCGACATCGACAGCCACGCCTCGATCTATGATGGCTGCGCGATGGGCAAGGCCGAGGTCGTGCCCTTCAAGCACAACGACATCGAGGCGCTGGAAAAGCGCCTGAAGCGTATCCCCGAAGGCGCGGGCAAGCTGGTGGTGCTCGAAGGCGTCTATTCGATGATGGGCGATGTCGCTCCGCTGAAAGAGATGGTCCGCATCGCCAAGGAAAACGGCGCGATGGTGCTGGTCGACGAGGCCCACTCGATGGGCTTCATCGGCGAACACGGCCGCGGCGTGGCCGAAGAACAGGGTGTGCTCGATCAAGTCGATTTCATCATCGGGACCTTCTCCAAGAGCGTCGGCACAGTCGGCGGCTTCTGCGTCTCGAACCACCCGAAGTTTGAAGTGATGCGTCTGGTGTGCCGGCCTTACGTGTTCACCGCCGCCCTGCCGCCGAGCGTGATGGCCAGCTCCGCCACCTCGATCCGCAAGCTGATGCATGGCGGCAACAAGCGCGCGCATCTGTGGGAGAACAGCCGTACCCTGCACAAGGGCCTGCGCGATCTCGGCTTCAAGCTCGGGACCGAAACCCCGCAGAGCGCGATCATTGCGGTCATCATGCCCGATCTGGAACGCGGCGCGATGATGTGGGAGGCGCTGCTGAAGGAAGGCCTCTACGTCAACCTCGCCCGTCCGCCGGCAACGCCTGCGGGCATGACCCTGCTGCGCTGCTCGCTGTGCGCGGAGCATTCCGCCGAACAGGTGCAGACCATCCTCGGCATGTTCGAGCGCGCCGGCAAGGCGATCGGGATCATCTAGGCGCGATGGGCGGACATCCGCCCCACGACCTCAGTTAATCGTGACAATTCCGTCGACGGCCCGCCATTCCTGCGGGCCGATCAGGTGCTTGTGGGCGACCCGCACCGAATGCAGCACCGCGTCGATCTCACGCCGCCAGAAGCCAAGGAAGCGGTCCAGTTCAGGGAACTGCGGCGCCACGTCATATTGCTGCATGACGAATTGCTGCAGCAGGCTGCGGTGATCGGGCATGTAGTAATGGATTTCGACCGTGGACAGGCCGTAGCCTGCCATCTGGGCCAGGAACGCGCGGTCGGTCATCACTCCTCCTCTGTTACGACGTGAAGAAAAGCGTGGGGGTAGAGAATCACAGGAACCGGCGGATCGTCAATGCCCAAGCGCGCCCGCGAGTGATCCCGACGCCCGCGCTATTTAACCGTATCGGTTATTTTTC
>JAIEOM010000076.1 GCA_019750455.1 Sphingomonadales bacterium
TACAGCCTGCTGTACCTCACCGGCTACGCCGCGCCGACAATCGACGACATCCGCAACTTCCGGAAGCTCGGAAGCCCTTGCGCCGGCCACCCCGAGAACTTCCTGCTCGACGGGGTGGAGTGCACCACCGGCCCGCTGGGGCAGGGCCTAGCGATGGCGGTAGGCATGGCGATGGCTGAGCGGCATCTCAACGCGGTCTATGGCGACGAGCTGGTCGATCACAGCACCTGGGTGGTCGCGGGTGACGGTTGCCTGATGGAAGGCATCAACCACGAAGCGATTGGTCTTGCCGGGCACCTCAAGCTGGGCCGGTTGAACGTGCTGTGGGACGACAACCGCATCACCATCGACGGGGCGACCGATCTGTCCTCGTCCGAGGATATCAAGGCGCGCTACATCGCCACGGGCTGGCACGTGACCGAGTGTGACGGGCATGATTTCGCCGATGTGGACCGTGCATTGAACGAGGCGAAGGCCGATCCGCGCCCCTCGCTGATTGCCTGCCGCACGCTGATCGGCAAGGGTGCGCCCAACAAGCAGGGCACCAGCGGCGTGCACGGCGCGGCGCTGGGCGGGGCGGAAGTCGCCGCCGCGCGCGAAGCGCTGGGCTGGGTGCACGAGCCTTTCGTGGTCCCGTCCGAAATCCTTGCTGACTGGCACATGGCGGGTGAGCCGGGGCGGGCGGCACATGGCGCATGGGCGGGGCGGCTTGAAGCTTCGGCGAAGAAGGACGATTTCCTCGCCCAGATGGCCCCGATTGCCGAACGTGTGCCTGCGGCAATCGAGGCCTATGTGCGCGGCCTTGCCGCCAACCCGCAGAAGGTTGCGACCCGCAAGGCTTCGGAAATGGCGCTGGGTCCGCTGACGGCGGCGCTACCGCAGCTGGTGGGTGGTTCTGCTGACCTGACGGGCTCGAACAACACCAAGACACCTTCGACCCTGCCGATGACTGCCGAGGATTACTCCGGCCGCTACGTCTATTACGGTATCCGCGAATTCGGGATGGCGGCCGCGATGAACGGCATGGCGCTGCATGGCGGTATCGTGCCCTATGGCGGCACCTTCCTGATCTTCTCCGACTATTGCCGCAACGCGATCCGCCTCTCGGCGCTCCAGCAGACCGGCGTGGTCTATGTGCTGACCCACGATTCCATCGGGCTGGGTGAAGACGGGCCGACCCACCAGCCGATCGAACAGGTGATGAGCCTTCGCCTGATCCCCAACCTCAATGTTTATCGTCCTGCCGATGTGATCGAGACGGCGGAGTCCTGGGCGATGGCGCTCTCGACGTCCGAGACGCCGTCGGTGCTCGCGCTCACCCGCCAGAATCTGCCGCAGCTTCGCGGCGAGGGGGACGACGAGGCGTGGACCATGGCCGGCAATCGCTGCGCCAAGGGGGCCTACCGCCTGCGCGCCGCACGTGCCGCGCGCAAGGTCGTGCTGGTTGCCACGGGGTCGGAAGTCGCGCTGGCGGTGGAATGTGCCGAGGCACTGGAGGCACAGGGGATCGGTGCGGACGTCGTTTCGATGCCCTGCACCGAGCTGTTCGATGCCCAGAGCGACGCCTACAAGGCCGATCTCCTCCCCGTAGACACGCTGATCATCTCGATTGAGGCCGGATCGACGCTGGGCTGGGAACGTTACACCGGCCGCTCCGGTATCAACATCGGCCTCGATACCTTCGGCGCTTCGGCCCCGGCGGAAGACCTGTTTGCCCATTTCGGTTTCACCGCGGACAAGATCGTTCCGCAAATCCTGAACAAGCTCAAGAACTAAGCAGGAGTACCTCTCATGGCTACCAAAGTCGCCATCAATGGCTTCGGCCGCATCGGCCGCCTCGTCGCCCGCGCCATTCTCGAGCGCACCGACCACGATCTCGATCTGGTCGCGATCAACGACCTCGCCGATGCCAAGGCCAACGCCCTGCTGTTCGCGCACGATTCGATCCACGGCCGCTTCAAGGGCGACGTGAGCGCCGATGGCGAGGCGATCATCGTCAATGGCAAGCGTATCGCGGTGACCAAGGAGCGCGATCCGGGCAAGCTGCCGCATGCCGCGATGGGCGTGGACATCGTGCTCGAATGCACCGGCTTCTTCCAGTCGGACGAGGCTTCGCGCCCGCACCTCGCCGCGGGCGCCAAGCGCGTGATCATCTCGGCCCCCGCGACGGGCGTTTCCAAGACCATCGTCTATGGCGTGAACCACGAGACGCTGACCGCCGATGACGTGATCATTTCCAACGCGAGCTGCACCACCAACTGCCTCGCGCCGGTGGCCAAGGTGCTGAACGACGCGATCGGGATCGAGCGCGGGTTCATGACCACGATCCACTCCTACACCAACGACCAGCGCATGCTCGACCAGATCCATTCCGATCTGCGCCGCGCCCGCGCGGGTGCGCAGAACATGATCCCGACCACCACCGGCGCCGCCCGCGCAGTGGGCCTGGTGCTTCCCGAACTGAAGGGCAAGCTGGACGGTTCGTCGGTGCGCGTACCGACGCCGAACGTCTCGATGGTCGATCTGGTGTTCGTGCCGAGCCGCGATACCACCGCCGAGGAAATCAACGCCGCGCTGAAGGCCGCCGCCGAAGGCTCGATGAAGGGTGTGCTCGACTATACCGACCAGCCGCTGGTTTCGAGCGATTTCAACCACTACCCGGCGTCTTCTACCGTCGATTCGCTGGAAACCAGCGTGATGGAAGGCAAGCTCGCCCGCGTCGTCAGCTGGTATGACAACGAGTGGGGCTTCTCCAACCGCATGATCGACACCGCTGGCGTGGTGGCAAAGTTCCTCTGATTACCTCCAGCAGCACCGTTCGTGTCGAGCGAAGTCGAGACAGCGCTCGGCACGAACGGTTCTCGACTGCGCTCGACACGAACGGATGAGTTGGCCCCATGAGCTTCAAGACCCTCGATGATCTGCCCGCCGACCTCACCGGAGAAGTCGCTCTGGTGCGTGTCGACCTGAACCTTCCCATGAAGGACGGTTCGGCCACCGATGTGACCCGCGTCGAGGCGGTGAAGCCGACCATCCTCGAACTCGCGGGCCGCGGGGCCAAGGTGCTGCTGCTCGCCCACTTCGGTCGCCCGGGCGGCCAGCGGTCTTCGACCCTTTCGACCAGCATGGTCGTGGGCGATGTCGAGCGCGTGCTGGGCGAGGAGATCATGTTCATCCCCGAAATCGCCGGGCCGGTGGTCGAACAGTCGATCGGCATCCTGCGCGCCGGAGATATCGGCCTACTCGACAACACCCGCTTCTGGCCGGGCGAGGAGGCGAATGATCCCAATCTCGCGCAGGCAATCGCTGCGCACGGGACGCTTTACGTGAACGACGCCTTCAGCGCCGCCCACCGCGCCCATGCGACTACGGAAGGCCTCGCGCACTTTCTGCCGGCCTATGCGGGCCGTTCAATGGAGGCAGAGCTCAAGGCGCTGGACGCTGCGCTCGGCACGCCCGAACAGCCGGTTGCGGCGGTCGTGGGCGGGGCGAAGGTTTCGACCAAGCTTGCCGTGCTCGAAAACCTTGTCGGCAAGGTGCAGCACCTCATTATCGGCGGGGGCATGGCCAACACCTTCCTCGCCGCACGCGGGGTGAATGTCGGGAAGTCTCTTTGCGAGCATGATCTGGCCCCGACGGTCACCGCGATCATGGACGAGGCCGAGCGTTCGGGTTGCACCGTGCACCTGCCCTATGACGTTGTCGTCGCGAAGGAATTTGCCGCCAACCCTGCGTCCCTCCGCGTCTGCAACGTCCACGAAGTGGCCGAAGATGAGATGATCCTCGATCTCGGCCCGCAGGCAGTGGAGGCGCTGGCCGATGTGCTCAAAACCTGCCGCACGCTGGTGTGGAACGGCCCGCTGGGCGCCTTCGAGACCGAGCCGTTCGATGCAGCCACCGTCGCTCTGGCGCGCACGGCTGCGGCGCTGACTCTGGAAGGCTCGCTTATCAGCGTGGCCGGGGGCGGGGATACGATCGCGGCGCTCGCCCATGCGGGCGCTTCGGAAGATTTTACCTATATTTCAACCGCTGGCGGCGCATTCCTCGAATGGATGGAAGGCCGCGTGCTGCCCGGCGTCGCCGCGCTGGAAGGCTGATCCGTGGCGGATACGGCAGCAGAGATCGAGGCGCTGGCGCTCACCATGATGCGTGCCTGGGTTGCGCGCGACGCGAAGGCGCTGAAGAAACTGCTGGCCCGTGATTTCATGATGCTGGCTGGCAGCATGCCCCCGCAACTGCTTGACCGGCCAAGCTTTCTCGCGGCGATGGAGCGCGGCTTTGCCTGCACCCGCTTCACCTTCCGCGAGGTGATCGTGCGCCGTCATGGCAAAAGCGCCTGGTTCGTCGCCGGAGCGGAGCTTGAACTGGGGCTGGGTTCCGATGTGTGGCGAGGGAATTTTCTGGTCACCGATCTGTGGCGCAAGGGCGCAATCGGCGGGTGGAAGCTCGCCGAACGCAGCCTCGGGCGGGTCGATGCGGACGAAACGCTCGCACCGGCCATCGCCCGTCTGCAATTGTGGAAGTGAAAATGAGCGAAGCGGTCCAGACCAGTTACGGCGCCCTCAAGGTGATGGACTCCGGTGAATTTGCCGGATGGCGGTTCTGGGAAGGCGATCCTTTCGAGACGCGCTCGGGCCCGTTCTACTACCGCCGCGAGGATGACGGCACCTATGTCAGCGCCTTCCGCGCCGAGGACCGCCACATGAACGGCGGCGGGTTCATGCACGGTGGGTGCATGCTGACCTTCGCCGATTTCGCGCTCTTCGCCATCGCCACGGATGTGCTGAACGGCGATCATGCGGTTACGCTCAATCTGTCGGGGGATTTCCTCGGTTCGGTGCAATCCGGCGCGCTGGTCGAGGCGCGCGGTGAGGTGACGCGGGGCGGGGGCAAGACCATCTTCGTGCGCGGGCTGGTGACCGGAGACGGGCAGCCGGCGCTCAGTTTCACCGGGATCATCCGCCGCCTGTCCAAGCGTTGATCCTTCGCGGTTGCAGCATCCGCGAGGCCTCGCTAAGGGCGCGCTCACGGGTCTCTGCATACCTATGCACAGACCGCCAAACCACCATTCGCGACTTGGAGACAGCCAGCCATGAACACCCAGGAAATGACGACCCGCATCGCCACCGGACAAGGGTTCATCGCCGCGCTTGACCAGTCGGGCGGCTCCACGCCCAAGGCGCTGCGCGGTTACGGGGTGGACGACAGCGAGTGGTCGGGTGACGAGGAGATGTTCAGCCAGATCCACGCGATGCGCGCCCGCGTCATCACCTCGCCCTGCTTCTCCAGCGGCAAGGTGATCGGTGCGATCCTGTTCGAAAAGACCATGGACGGCGAAGTGGATGGCAAGTCCACCGGCGATGCCCTGAAGGCACGCGGGATCGTGCCCTTCATCAAGGTCGACGAAGGCCTTGCCGATGATGCGGACGGCGTGCAGCTGATGAAGCCGATGGGAAAGCTTGCGGGCCTGCTCGAAAAGTCGGTCGCGGCCGGCATGTTCGGCACCAAGATGCGCTCGGTCATCAAGTCCGCGAACGCCGCCGGGATCGCCGCGGTGGTCGCCCAGCAGTTCGAGGTTGGCGCACAGATCATCGCCGCGGGGCTGATGCCGATCATCGAGCCCGAATATGACATCACCGCCGCCGATCGTGCCGAGGGCGAGGCGATCCTGCTTGCCGAAATCCTGAAGCATCTGGAAGCGCTGCCCGAAGGCCAGCAGGTGATGCTCAAGCTCTCGATCCCTGCCACCGCCGGGCTCTACACCCCGCTGGTCAACCACCCCAAGGTGCTGCGTGTGGTCGCGCTGTCGGGCGGGTTCTCGACCGACGATGCCTGCGCGCGTCTGTCGAACAATCCGGGCATGATCGCCAGCTTCAGCCGCGGGCTGCTGCAAGACCTGCGCAAGCAGCAGAGCGATGCGGAATTCGACGCGGTGCTCGGCAAGGCGATCGACCAGATCGCCAGCGCCAGCGTCTGATCGCCTATCTCGCTTCGTAGGTGAAGCGGTAGGCATCCTTCGGCGTTTCCTTGCCTTCACCCGCCTCGCGCCCCGGTTCGCCCGAGGTCAGCGCAATGATGACCCCGTGGGTACTCCACGGTTCGCCGAGGGTGAGGTCGGCGGTGTCGCGCCAGCCTGCCCCGTCGATGCGGGTCGTCACCACCAGACGGCCGGGCCATGCGCAGCGGGCATTGATCGGACAGCGGCTGTCCTCGACCACGGCCATCGGCGTGGCGACCACCGCTCCGACCGTGACCGCCTGCCCCAGTGCCACCGGCGTGCCCTGCGGCACGGCGATGCTTTCGGGGCGGGGCGCATCAGGGATCACCGCGCAGGCTCCAAGGCCGAAGGCGAGGAGGGCAGGGGCGCCCAAGCGGATCGGGGTGCGGAGCAGCTTTGTCATGGCCACGCATAGGCACCCCGGCGCCTGAGTGCTGGCTGAACAGGTGACATCGCGGCGACAAGCGATTAGCGAGACGCGCCATGACCCAGACCCAGCTCTATCTCATCAGCCCCCTCGACGTTGGCGGCGATTTTCCCGCGCGGCTCGAACGCGCTCTGGCGGCCGGGGCGCGGCGGCATGGCGATCTTGTCACTGCCTTCCAGTTCCGGGTGAAAGACATCGACCAGCACGAGGCCGCGCGCCTCGCCGCGCCGCTTCAGGCGATCTGCGCCGCGCATGATGTCGCCTTCATCGTCAACGATTCGGTGGCGCTCGCAAAGCGCATCAAGGCTGACGGCGTGCATCTCGGGCAGGACGACGGCTCGCCCAAGGATGCGCGCGCGGAGCTTGGGCGCGAGGCGCAGATCGGCGTCACCTGCCACGCCAGCCGCCACATGGCGATGGAAGCGGGGGAGGCGGGGGCCGACTATGTCGCTTTCGGAGCCTTCTACCCCTCGACCACCAAGGACAAGGGCGACGCGGAGCGGCCCGAGCCCCAGCTCATCGAGTGGTGGAGCCAGCTGTTCGAAATCCCCTGCGTCGCCATCGGCGGGATCACGCCCGACAATTGCAAGCCGCTGGTCGAGGCGGGCGCGGACTTCCTCGCCGTCAGCCACGCCGTGTGGGGCGGGGACGAGGTCGCCGCGATCGAGGCTTTTGCAAAGGTAATGCGGGGCTAGCCGTCAGCACCCCAACTGATCGGCGAGATCCACAAAACTCGTCGCCGACCATTCCCACGCCTGTTCGTGGTGCGCGTCCGGTGCCGGGGCGCCGCCATATTCTTCGGGGCGGTCGACATAGGCGCATAGCAACCCCGCCGCCCGTGCCCCAGCCAGATCGCCGTGATGCGCGGCGACAAGGCACAGCTCGCCCGGCGCGATCCCCAGCACCTCGGCTGTGTGGAGATAGGCGCGGGGGTCCGGCTTATAGGCTCCGCTCACCTCCGCGCCGAGGATCGCGTCCCACGGCAGGCCTGCGCGGCGGGCCATGTTGAGTATCAGCGCGATATTGCCGTTCGAGCAGGTGACGATGGGAAAGTGCGCTTTCAACCGCGTCAGCCCCTCGACCGCATCGGGCCACGGGTCGAGCCGGTGCCAGGCGTGGTTCCAGTCGTCCAGCAACGCCGGATCGAGACCCGCCGGATCGACGCCGCGTTCGCGCAAGGTCGCCTCAAGCATCTCGCGGTGGAGCACATCCAGCGGCACGAAAGCGCGGCCCGATTTGCGCATCCCGATCATCGCCGCGATGTACTGCCCCCGCCACGCATCAGCGAAAGCAGCGGCATCGCCCCGGCTCTGTCCGATCTGCGCCAGAAACCCCGCGGATTCGCGGGCTACGCTGGTGCGCCAGTCGACCACCGTGCCGAACACGTCGAAGGCCAGCGCCTTGGGCCAACGGGCAGGGGTTGAGGCGGCGGTCACGGCCGGTGCAATTCCGCTCAGTTTCCGCTCGAAATGCGCGTGCAGATCAGCTTGCTCAAGGACCCGTCGTCATTCAGCTTCTGGAGAGTGTTTTCGCCCAGCACGCGGAACCGCTGGTCCTTCTTGGGGCCGCGGGTGAAGACCACCTCGGTCCCGCGCATCAGGTAGATGCCGTCGCCCGCCGGGCTGATGTAGCTGGAGGCCGTGCCGATGCGGAAGGCTTCTTCCGGCACTTCGATGAACGCCTCGCCCCCTGCATCGCCGGGCAGCGCGCATTGCCAGTTGCCGTGGCGCAGGATGCCGAGCAGGTCGCTTGCTGCGGTCCCGCTGGCCTGCGGGCGTGAGGCGGCGCGGTTGCTGCTCTGGTCCTGACCATGCGATTTGGCGGGCAGCAAAGCGGCGGCCGCAGCGGCGCTGATTACCAGCAGGAAGATGTAACGGGTCTTCATTTGCGGGCCTTTATCATCCCGCGCCGGGCCGCGCCATGTCATTAACCATGCGCCGCGCGGCGGCTCGGCCCCGCGCTTGCCGATCCGCACGCGCTCGGCTATGGGCGCGCATCATTTCAGGGGTGCGCGCCTTTCCCGCAGTGCGCCCTACGCTCTTTCCACCTCGTAAAAAGGCCCACAGCCCATGAAGATCAGCGGCGTCGACATTCGCCCCGGCAACATCCTGGAATATGAAGGCGGCATCTGGAAGGTCGCCAAGATCCAGCACACCCAACCCGGCAAGGGCGGGGCCTATATGCAGGTCGAAATGAAGAACCTGCAGGATGGCCGCAAGACCAACGTGCGCTTCCGCAGCGCCGATACGGTGGAGCGCGTGCGGCTCGACACCAAGGACTTCCAGTTCCTCTATGCCGAGGGCGATGATCTGGTGTTCATGGACAACGACACCTACGAACAGATCACCCTGCCGGGCGATCTGCTGGGTGATGCGCGCCCCTTCCTTCAGGACGGGATGCAGGTCGCGCTGGAACTGTGGGACGAAAAGCCGATCTCGGTCGAACTGCCCGCGCAGGTCGAAGCCACCATCGTCGAGGCGGATGCCGTGGTGAAGGGGCAGACCGCATCGTCCAGCTACAAGCCCGCGATCCTCGACAACGGCGTGCGTATCATGGTCCCGCCGCACATCGGCAGCGGCACGCGCATCATCGTCGATGTGTACGAGCAGGCCTACGTCGGCAAGGCCGGCTGAGGACGTATCATGGCAGCTATTTCCGGCCTCATCCGCGTCATGGAACGCGCCGCGCGCAAGGCGGGCGGACGTCTGCGGCGCGACTTCGGCGAAGTCGAACACCTTCAGGTCTCCCGCAAGGGCCCGGCCGATTTCGTCAGCAAGGCCGATATGCGCGCCGAGCGCACGATCTATGACGAACTGCTCGCCGCCCGTCCGGGCTGGGGCTTCGTGATGGAAGAGGCGGGCGTGATCGAGGGTGCCCCCGGCATGCCGCGCTGGATTGTCGATCCTTTGGATGGCACCAGCAACTTCCTTCACGGTATCCCGCACTTCGCGATCAGCATCGCCGCGCAGGAGCCGCGCCCCGATGGCAAGGGCTGGGGCGATGTGGTGGCGGGCGTCGTCTATCAGCCGATCACCGACCAGACCTTCTGGGCGGAAAAGAGCCGGGGGGCCTGGCTCCACGATGCGCGGCTGCGCGTCTCGGCCCGCTCGCGCCTGTCGGATGCGCTGGTGGCAACCGGCGTGCCCTTCTTCGGCCACGGCGATTTCTCGGAGTGGACCCGCATCTTCGGCGCCATCGGCCCCGAGGTCGCGGGAATCCGCCGCTTCGGTGCGGCGAGCCTCGATCTGGCTTACGTGGCGCAGGGGCGGTTCGACGGGTTCTGGGAAAGTGGCCTTTCCGATTGGGACACGGCGGCCGGCTGTCTGCTGGTGCGCGAGGCCGGCGGTTTCGTGAGTGACTTCCGCGGGCGGTCCGAACAGATCCACTCGGCGCAGGTGCTGGCCGCCAACGACGCGCTGCATTCGAAGCTGCACAAGCTGCTGGCTGGCGCGCTTCGGTAGGCTGTCAGGGTGGGGTCAACGGGGGGTCTGACCCCCTCTTGACCCCGTCTTGCCCCCCTCCAGACCCCTTCCAGACCCCCTTCAACCCGGCCTGCGACGACGTTTCACGTGAAACATCGTTGCGGCTTGCTTGCCAGCGCGGCTGCTCGCCGCTAACAGCCTGCCGATCCGCGCAGGATGCCCCTGTGGTGGAATTGGTAGACGCGACCGACTCAAAATCGGTTATCGAAAGATGTGCCAGTTCGAGTCTGGCCAGGGGCACCACTCACCTGATTTGGCGACAAAACCCTTGCCCATGCCGCGCAAGGGGTTAGCCTTGCGGGCAAGCCATGCTGGAAGCCCCCTCCCTCCACGCGATCGCGGCCATGGCAGTGACCATCGCCATGTTCATCGCCTTTGCCCGAGGGCGATACCGCGAGGAGATCATCTCGCTGGTCACCATCGCGGTGATCGCGGTGGGCCTCTACTTTGCGCCGCTGCCCGGCACCCGTCCGACCGACGGGTTGGCACTCGCCTTCGCCGGATTCGGCCACTCGGCGCTGATCACGATCTGCGCGCTGATGATCATGGGCCGCGGGCTTGTAGTTACCGGCGCGCTGGAACCCTTTGCCCGCGCGCTGGAGCAATTGTTTCGCTGGAACAGTCAGTTGGGCCTGCTCGCCGCGCTGCTGATCGCCTTCTTCCTGTCGATGTTCGTCAATGATACGCCGGTGATGGTTCTGCTGATCCCCATCATCGTCACCATCGCCGCCAAGGGGCTGATGCCCTCGTCCAAGATTCTCATGCCGGTCAACACCGCGGTGCTGCTGGGCGGCATGGCGACCACCATCGGCACCTCGACCAACATCCTTGTGGTGAGCCTTGCCGACGATCTTGGGATGCCGCCGATCGGCGTGTTCCAGTTCACGCCGCTGGTGCTGGTCGCCGGGATGATCGCGGTGCCTTATCTGTGGCTCGTCATGCCGCGGATGCTGCGCGACAACAGCACGGGCCCCGATATGGCGGCACGGATCTTTCACACCCGCCTGAGGGTCGGTGCGGGAAGCGTGCTGGCAGGCGGCGACCTGTCGAGCCTCGGCGCGAAGCTGCCCGAGGGTATCACGGTCCATGACGCGCCCGCCGGTCCGCTGGCGCCCGGGCATGACCTGCGCATCTCGGGCACCCACGCAGCAATCGAGGATGCGGCCCGCGCGCTCAAGGGCGAGCTTGCGCCGGCTTGGATCATCGATCGTATCCGCCAGCTTTCCAAGGCCCGCGGCGAGGACATCGTCGCGGTTGAGATGACGGTGACGGCGGATTCGCGACTTGTCGGCCGCACCCTCGCGGGATCGGCGATTGCCGATCTTTACGGGGTCGCGGTGCTAGGCACCCATCGTCCGGCGCATGACAGCCAGAGCGCGCCCGAAGACTCGGCAATTCGCGAGGGGGATGTGCTGCTGGTGATCGGCATCGACGAGGATCTCCAGAGCTTCGCCCGCAACGATGGCCTGCTCCGCCTAGAAGGCGCGCGCGAATTGCCGCGCCGGTCCAAAGCTGTGCTGGCGGGCGCGATCATGCTGGGAGCGATTGCCACGGCCTCGCTGGGGCTGCCGTGGTTCGACGCGCAGGGTTATGCGCCGATCAAGCTGCCCATCGCGATTTCCGCGCTGGCAGGGGCCATCGCCATGTTCGTGACCGGCTGCGTGAAGTTCGACCGTGTCGGGCGGGCACTTTCCGCCAAGGTGATCGTGCTGATTGCAGCGAGTCTCGCGATCGGGCGGGTGATCGACGATAGCGGAGCGGCGGAATGGCTGGGGCAGGCGCTGTCACTGGGCCTCGCCTATCTACCCCCCGCGCTGGTGCTGGCGGCGATCATGCTGTTCGTCACGGTGCTCACCAACTTCGCCTCCAATGCGACAGCGGCGACTATCGGCACGCCGATTGCGTTTAGCATCGCCAGCCAGCTTGGCCTGCCGCCCGAGCCACTGGTGCTCGCCGTGCTGTTTGGCTGCAACCTGTGCTACGCGACCCCGATCGCTTACCAGACCAATCTGTTGATCATGTCCGAGGGCGGATATGATTTCGGCGACTACATGCGGGCGGGCATGCCGCTGGTGGCAATCATGGTGGGGGTGCTCTCGGTGCTGCTGGTGCTATGGTACGGCTTGTGATGTTGCTGAGGGAGTGGATGTGATGACACGGGCTATTGACTGGATTGCGGGCGCGAGCCTGCTGGCGCTGGGGGCGGTTCCGGCACAGGCGGATGAACTGCGCGACGCGGTAGTGGCCGACCTGCCGAAGCTGGTGGAACTCTACCGCGATCTCCACGCCAATCCCGAGCTGTCCTTCCAGGAGGTGCAGACGGCAAAGAAGCTCGCCGCCCGCGCCCGGGCGATGGGTTTCGAGGTGACCGAAGGTGTCGGCAAGACCGGCGTAGTCGCGGTGATGAAGAATGGCGGGGGCCCCACGGTGATGTTGCGCGCCGACATGGACGGGCTGCCGGTGATCGAGCAGACCGGGCTTCCGTTTGCCTCGAAGGTCCGAGCCGTCGCGCAAAACGGCACCGAAACCGGGGTGATGCACGCCTGCGGGCACGACACTCACATGGCCGCCTGGATCGGCGCCGCGCAGCTGCTCAGCCAGCGCAAGGCTCAATGGTCGGGCACGCTTGTGATGATCCTTCAGCCCGCCGAAGAGATCGGGCAGGGCGCGAAGGCGATGCTGGATGACGGGCTCTACACCCGCTTCCCGAAGCCCGATTACGTGCTGGCGTTTCATGATGCCGCGCAGACACCCGCCGGGTTCATCGGCTATTCCAAGGGATTCGCGCTCGCCAATGTCGATACGGTCGATGTCGTGGTACCGGGGGTGGGCGGTCACGGTGCCTATCCGCACACGACCAAGGATCCGGTGGTGATCGCGTCCAGCATCGTCATGCGCCTGCAAACGTTGGTGAGCCGCG
Organism: Sphingomonadales bacterium; assembly: GCA_019750455.1. Taxonomy (GTDB): domain Bacteria; phylum Pseudomonadota; class Alphaproteobacteria; order Sphingomonadales; family Sphingomonadaceae; genus Erythrobacter. The sequence continues at coordinate 12,828 of JAIEOM010000076.1, forward strand.
AATTGAACCCCACCGATTCCGCGGTGGTCACGGTCGGCAGCTTTCAGGCGGGGGCCAAGCACAACATCATCCCTGATGAAGCACGTCTGCAACTGACCGTGCGCAGCTATTCGGACGAGACGCGCAAGCACCTGCTCGACGGGATCGCCCGCATCGCCAAGGGCGAGGCGATTGCGGCGGGCGTTCCCGAGAACAAGATGCCCAAAGTCACGGTGCAGGATCCCTACACGCCTGCCACCTATAACACGCCCGAATTCACCGAGACGGTCATGGCCGGCCTCAAGCCCCGCTTCGAGGGGCGGGTTTTCGAGGCCCCGGCGGTGATGGGCGGCGAGGATTTCAGCCAGTATTACCGCGCCGACAAGGCCAATGTCGAAAGCCTGATCTTCTGGGTCGGCGGCGTGCCGCAGGCCGAGTGGGAGAAGGCGCAGAAGGGCGAGGTGGAACTGCCTTCGCTGCATTCGCCGTTCTGGGCACCTGATGCGCCTGTGGTGATCGCCACCGCGACCGAGGCACTGACAGCGGCGACGCTGGGGATTATGGCGAAGAAGGGCAGTTAGGACGCATCACCCGTCTGATTTCGTTTGTTCCGATAGGAACTCTCCTGTCCCGCCAGAAAAATTCGGCCGCCGGAGCGCGACCCTTGCGGGGGCGATCCGGCGGCCGTTTCTCCTCCCCAGGAGAACTGTGAAACGGGTGATTTGCGCCTATTCGCCCGAGGCGGGCACATAGGTGCCAAGACGGTGGTGGAGCGCATTGATCTTGGCCAGCTCCTCGCGGTCTTCGGTCGCGCGGGCATGGCTTTCGAGCGCGCGGCGCAGCAGCTTCATGTCGGCGGTCGAAAGCAGCGCACGGGCGCGGGCAGGCTCGGTCTTGGGGGTGTCGGTATCGGTCATGTCACTCTCCGCTGGGTGATGTCACCCGCAGGCTCTTAGGCGCATCGGTGGCATCCCGGAAGGCCGGATTGTCCGGTCCTCCCGGGATTCTCTCCCAATTATGCGGCCTCGAACTGGTTCATCGTGTTGTGCACGCCGCCGGCCTTGAGGGCGGCTTCACCGGCGAAGTATTCCTTGTGATCGTCACCGATGTCGGAGCCCGACATGTTCTGGTGCTTCACACAGGCGATACCCTGACGGATTTCCTCGCGCTGCACGCCCTTGACGTAGCCCAGCATGCCCGCCTCGCCGAAATACTCGCGGGCGAGATTGTCGGTGCTGAGCGCTGCCGTGTGGTAGGTCGGCAGGGTGATGAGGTGGTGGAAGATGCCGGCCCGCGCAGCGGCGTCGCGCTGGAAGGTGCGGATCTTCTCGTCGGCTTCGTTCGCCAGCTCGGTGCCGTCGTAATCGACGCTCATCAGCTTGGCGCGGTCGTAGGCCGACACGTCTTTGCCCGCCGCTTCCCACGCGTCAAACACCTGCTGGCGGAAGTTTAGCGTCCAGTTGAAGCTGGGCGAATTGTTGTAGACCAGCTTGGCGTTGGGAACGACTTCGCGGATGCGGTCGACCATGCCGGCGATCTGCTCGACATGCGGCTTCTCGGTCTCGATCCACAGCAGGTCCGCGCCGTTCTGGAGCGAGGTGATGCAATCGAGCACGACGCGGTCCTCGCCCGTGCCAGCACGGAACTGGTAGAGGTTCGAGGGCAGACGCTTGGGAGCGAGCAGCTTGCCGTCACGGCTGATGAAGACCTGGCCGTTGGTGATGTTGGCGGGATCGACTTCATCGGCATCGAGGAAGGAGTTGTACTGGTCGCCCAGATCGCCCGGCTCCTTCGAGAAAGCAATCTGCTTGGTGAGACCGGCGCCCAGCGAGTCGGTGCGGGCGACGATGATCCCGTCGTCCACGCCCATTTCGAGGAAGGCGTGGCGGCAGGCGCGGATCTTCTGGAGGAAGTCCTCGTGCGGCACGGTGACCTTGCCGTCCTGGTGGCCGCACTGCTTTTCGTCCGAAACCTGATTTTCGATCTGGAGCGCGCAGGCGCCGGCTTCGATCATCTTCTTGGCGAGCAGGTAGGTGGCTTCCGCATTCCCAAAGCCGGCGTCTATATCGGCGATGATCGGCACGACGTGGGTTTCGTAATTGTCGATGGCGTTTTCGAGACGCTTGGCTTCGACGGCGTCACCGGCCTTGCGGGCAGCGTCGAGCGCGCGGAACATCATGCCGAGTTCGCGGGCATCGGCCTGCTTCAGGAAGGTGTAAAGCTCTTCGATCAGCGCCGGCACCGAGGTCTTCTCGTGCATCGACTGGTCGGGCAGGGGACCGAACTCGCTGCGCAGCGCGGCAACCATCCAGCCCGAGAGGTAGAGGTAACGCTGCTTGGTGGTGCCGAAGTGCTTCTTGATCGCGATCAGCTTCTGCTGCGCGATGAAGCCGTGCCAGCAGCCGAGCGACTGCGTGTACTTGGCCGGATCTGCATCATAGGCGGCCATGTCGGCGCGCATGATCTTGGCAGTGTACTTGGCGATGTCGAGGCCGGTGGCGAAGCGGTTCTGGATTGCCATGCGCGCGGCGCTTTCGGGATCGATCGCGGCCCAGCTCGGCCCGTTGGCGGTGACGATGTCGCGCATCCGGGCGATGGTGTTCTGGTAAGTCATAACGTCCTCCTGTCCGTCCTGGGGAGAGGTGCGCGCCCTTGCGGACTCGCGCCAGTGGATGGGGAGGATGTGCCGTGTTGCGCCGCAGCATGACAGGGAAACTTACAGAAATTCGTGTCGCTATGCGGACATTTGGCGGCAAACTTGTGTCAATCAGTAAATAAGTTTACAAGACAGCATGCCTGACACCAACCTTCTCGCTGGCCCCGCGCTGCGCCGTCTGCGCAAGCGCGAAGGCCTGACGCAAGCCAATATGGCCAGCCTGCTCGGCATTTCGCCCTCCTATCTGAACCTCATCGAACGCAATCAGCGCCCTCTCTCAGCCCGCGTTCTGGTGCAGGTGATCGAACGCTTCGATTTCGATCCGCGCTCCCTGCGTGAGGATGATGCGATCGGCGGGCTTGATGGTCTGGTCCGGCGCATGGCGGACAAGCGCTTTGCCGATCTCGGGATTGATCGCGAGGAAGTGCAGGAATTCCTTGCCGCCGCCCCGCAAGTCGCTGCCGCTTTCGCACGGCTTTACGATGCAGGGGGAGGGGGCGAACGTGTCGTTACCGAGGATGCTGCCGCAGCCGCCCGCCGGGCGGTCGAGCGGTGGCAGAACCATTTCGCCGATCTCGATCACGCCGCCGAAAGCCTCGCCGACGAATTGCGCCTCTCGCGCGGGGAGATTGCCGCGGGCCTCACCGAGCGCCTGCGCGAGAAGCACCAGTTGCAGGTCCGCATTCTCCCGGCCGAGGTGATGCCAGGGCAGGTTCACCGGCTTGATCTGCATGCCCGCCAGCTCCAGCTTTCGGAAATGCTGCCCGGTGCCGCCCGGCGCTTCCAGATCGCGCGGCAGGTGGGGGAACTCGAAATGCGCGAGGAGATGGAAACGCTGGTGGCCGGTGCGGGTCTCGCCAGTCCGGAGGCGCGCGAGGCCCTGCGAGAGCATATCGCCGATTACCTCGCGGGGGCGTTGCTGTTGCCCTACCGCCGGTTCCTGCGCGCCTGCGAGGCGACGGGTTATGACCTTGCGATCCTGCAACGGCGCTTTGCCGCGAGCTTCGATCAGGTCGCGCAGCGCCTCACTACGCTGGGGCGGGTCGGAGAGCGGGGACTGCCGTTCTTCACCGCAGTGATCGACCGTGCAGGTCGTATGAGTCACTTTACCGCCGGGGGGAGCGGGGCGGGCTATCCGCTGGACGGAGCGAGGTGGCCCGCATGGGTCCCCTATGCCGCCTTCGAGCGGCCCGGCACCGTCCTGACCCAGGCCGTGACATTTGGCGAAGGGGAAAGCGCCGCGCGGCACTGGTTCACCATCACCCGCACGGTCGATGTCGATGGCGTGATGTGCTCGGGCAGGCGCGCGGTGGTGCTGGGGATCGAGGCGCGGTTCGCGGGCGATCTTGCGCATGCGCGCGGGGTCTCGCTCGACCGGCTCGATGCCGTGCCGCTGGGCACGCCTTGCGGACGTTGCGGGAGAGCGGAATGCCTTACCCCCGCACCCGCCCGGCTCGCGAGCACGCTGCCCAGACTTCGACCCTGATCGTCACTGCGACATTAACCCTCGCAACCCGCGGAAATGCGCGGGCGCTGGCAGCGTTGTAAAATTTACCGACACTTAATGTCTCCCCCGTAGAAGCAGCCTCTGCATGCACCAGAGGCCCTTCGCGCAATGATCCGCCTGTTCAAGCACTACATCCCGCACGCCGTGCTGCTGCTCGGCCTGCTCGATCTTGCCTTGCTGGTGCTGGCCAGCGAGCTCGCGTGGCAGTGGCGCGCGGCGCAGATCGGGATGGATGCCGGTGCAGTGACGGGGCGCGGCGTCGCGCTGTTCGGGACGGCGATGGTAATCTGGCTGGCGATGATCGCGGTCGGGGTTTACGGCCCCTATGCATTGCGGTCCTTGCGGTTCGCGGGTGCGCGCGTGCTGGTGGCGATCAGCCTTGGCATCATCGCCCTGGCGGTGGTCGATTTCGTGCTGCCGAGCGAACTGTTCTGGCGATCGACCCTGTTCTACACCATGGTCCTCGCGATCATCCTGCTGATCGCGGACCGGCTGCTGCTGAATTCCTTCCTCGGCTCATCGGCTTTCCGCCGCCGGGTGATGGTGCTGGGCGCAGGCGACCGGGCGCAGCGTCTACGCGAGCTTGGCGATCGCCCCGAGACCGGTTTCGCGATCGTCGCCTATATCGCGATGAGCGACAACAACCGCGTCGTCGAGGAAGCCATTCCGCGCTCCGCGATCCATGATTTGGGCCGCTTCGTCGAAAATCTCGGCGTGTCCGAAGTGGTGCTGGCCTTGCAGGAACGACGCAACGCATTGCCGCTGAAGGACCTGCTGAGGATCAAGACCAAGGGCGTTCACGTCAACGACTTCTCGAGCTTTATCGAGCGCGAGACGGGCCGCGTCGATCTCGACACGATCAACCCGTCCTGGCTGATATTCTCGGACGGCTTCTCGAGCAGCCGGATGTTTTCCAGCGCCTCGAAGCGCATCTTCGATATCACGGCCAGTCTGATCCTGCTTTCGCTGACCTTCCCGATCATCATCCTGTTCGCCGTGCTGGTGAAGCTCGACAGCAAGGGGCCGGCCTTCTTCCGCCAGCAGCGGGTGGGGCTGTACGGTGAGCCGTTCACGCTCATCAAGCTGCGTTCCATGCGCACCGATGCCGAGAAGGACGGCGCCAAGTGGGCCGAAAAGAATGACCCGCGCGTTACCCGCCTCGGGCGCTTCATCCGCAAGGTCCGCATCGACGAACTGCCGCAGACATGGAGCGTGCTGAAGGGCGAGATGAGCTTCGTCGGCCCCCGCCCCGAGGTGCCCTCGTTTGTCGAAAGCCTCGAGGAGGAAATCCCCTTCTATGGCGAACGGCACATGGTGAAGCCGGGCATCACCGGTTGGGCGCAGATCAATTACCCCTATGGCGCCTCGGTCGAGGATAGCCGCTGCAAGCTCGAATATGATCTCTACTACGCCAAGAACTACACGCCCTTTCTTGACCTGGTGATCCTGCTCCAGACCCTGCGGGTGATCCTGTGGCCGGAGGGCGCGCGGTGATCTGGCCGGGCGCCGTGTTGCCGCTGGCCGGACTGATGGCCTGGCTCGCGGGTGCGTTGCTGAGCGCGGGTGCGATGCTGTGGATCTGGCGCCATGGGGAGCGCGGTCGGCCCGACCGGATCGGTTTGATGACCGCCTCGGCTGCCAGCGCCGTGTGGTGCGCGCTTGGCGCTTCGCTGGGAAGCGAGCATGGCGCGACTGTGATTGCGGCCGTGGCGCGGAATCTGGCCTTGCTGGCGACGATCTTCAGCCTGTTCGCCGCCGACGGGCGCAGCAACAGTCTGAAGCCGGTGCGCCCGGTTCTCGTGGCGCTGGTGCTGGTGCAGTTGCTTCAGCCCGTGGTGCTGCTGGTCGGCAGTCCGGCAGGCACGGCCAACCACGGGGACCTCGCGGCTTTCGAAGCCCGCGCGCTGATCGATATGCTGGTGGCAATCGGCGCGCTGATGCTGCTGCACAACCTCTACGCGGGGGCGGCCAGTTCGTTGCGGCCGGTGCTGCGCTGGACCGGCATGGCCCTGACGGGGATATTTGCCTACGACCTCAATCTCCATACGCTCGCCTATCTCGGCGGAGCGATGCCGCGGGCGCTGGCGGACCTGCGCGGGTTGTTTGCCGGGGCGATGGCGGTGCTGTTCGCGCTCGGGATGAATGCCGCCGGCCCGCGCGTTCAGTTCAGCCCTTCGCGCGCGGTCACCTTCCGCACGCTCTCGCTGCTGCTGATCGGCGGCTATCTGGCCGGGATGGCGCTGGTCACCAAGTCGCTGGCATTGATCGGAGGCGATGTCGCACGAGCAAGCCAGGCGGTGTTCGTTGTTGCCGCAGTGATTGTCGCGGGCCTTGCCCTGCCTTCTCCGCGCCTGCGCGCATGGCTGCGCGTGACGGCCACCAAACACCTGTTCCAGCACCGCTACGACTATCGTCAGGAATGGCTGCGCTTTACCCGCACCATTGGTCATAGCACGACCGGCGGCGCGAGCCTTGAGGAGCGTGTAGTCAAGGCGCTGGCCGACATAACGGAAAGCCCGGCAGGCCTGCTGCTGACGCCCAATGAACAGGCGCAACTGGAACTCACCGCGCGCTGGAACTGGCCGACCATCGCCGTTCCTGCCGTGGCATTCGAGTTTGCACTGTCCGGACTGCTCGAACAGCACAATCTCGTCCTTGCGCTTGACGAGGCGCGTGCCGGAATCGACCATCACGGCGAGGCTGGCTGCGTCCCCGGATGGCTGATGGAGGCCGACGATGCCTGGGCGCTCGTGCCCCTGATCCATTTCGACCGGCTTGTGGGCGTGATCGTTCTCGCCCGTCCGCGCAATCCGCGCCAGCTCGATTGGGAGGATTTCGATCTCCTGCGCGTTGCGGGGCACCAGCTGGCGAGCTACCTTGCCGAACAGGCGGGGCAACAGGCGCTGATGGATGCGAGCCGCTTTGACGAATTCAACCGCCGCATGGCTTTCGTGATGCACGACATCAAGAACCTCGTCAGCCAGCTGTCCCTGCTTGCGGCGAACGCGGAAAAGCACGCGGACAACCCTGCCTTCCGTGCCGACATGCTGGTGACACTGCGCAATTCCGCCGACAAGCTTTCAGCCTTGCTGGCCCGTCTCGGGCGCTATGGATCGGGGCAGGTCGCCGCGCTTGGCGAGATCGAACTAGTGGAGCTTGGCCGCACCATAGCCACGCGCTTTGCCGGGGTGCATCCCGTCATGCTGACCAGAGAAGTGCCGGTGCGGATCATGGGCAATCGCGAGGCGCTGGAACAGGCACTGATCCATCTTGTCCAGAACGCCATCGACGCGAGTGATCCGGCAAGTCCGGTGTTTCTCGACATCTCTGCTGACGGATTGTCCGGCAGCATCGAGGTGGTCGATTCCGGTAAGGGCATGAGTCCCGAATTCGTGCGGACCGGGCTCTACAAGCCCTTCGTTTCGTCAAAGGCAGGAGGCTTCGGCATCGGCGCCTTCGAGGCGCGCGAACTGGTGCGGGCGATGGGCGGCCGGATCACCGTGGAAAGCCGCGAAGGGCTCGGTACACGCTTCGCCATTGCGCTCCCGCTCGCTGAAGCGGTGCGGCTGCTGGGCGCAGGCGAAGCAAACTTCAGCGCAAGTCAGGAGGTCGCATAATGGCCGACAAGAAACCCGTCCTGCTGGTGATCGAGGACGATCCCGGCCTCCAGGCCCAGCTCAAGTGGGCCTATGACGATTTCGAGGTGGTGATCGCGGGCGACCGCGACAGTGCCATTGCCGCGCTGCGCTCCGAAATGCCCGGAGTTGTGACGCTTGATCTCGGCCTGCCGCCTGATCCTGACGGGACCACAGAAGGCTTCGCGGTGCTCGACGCGATCATGGCGTTGAAGCCCGATACCAAGGTGATCGTCGCTTCCGGCCACGGTGCCCGCGAAAGCGCGCTCGCCGCGATCGCGCGTGGGGCATACGATTTCTACCAGAAACCCATCGACATCGACGCACTGGGTCTGATCGTGCGCCGCGCTTTCAATCTGCGCGCCATCGAGGAGGAAAACCGGCGGCTTGTGGCGTCTGCCAGCGCGGACAAGACCGTGCTGGGCCGGATGATCACCGGCGCGCCGGAGATGGTCAAGGTTGCCCGCACCATCGAACGCGTGGCACGCACCAGCGTGTCGGTGATGCTGCTGGGCGCGAGCGGGACGGGCAAGGAGCTGCTCGCGAAGGGTCTTCACGATGCCAGCGACCGCGCAAGAGGACCCTTTGTGGCGATCAACTGCGCCGCGATCCCCGAGAACCTGCTCGAAAGCGAACTGTTCGGCCACGAGAAGGGCGCCTTCACCGGCGCGGTCAAGACCACCGAGGGCAAGATCGAGAGCGCCGACGGGGGTACGCTGTTCCTTGACGAGGTGGGTGACATTCCGCTGCCGCTTCAGGTCAAGCTGCTGCGCTTCCTTCAGGAACGCACCATCGAACGGGTTGGCGGACGCAAGGCGATTGCGGTCAACACCCGGATCGTGTGCGCGACCCATCAGGATCTCGAAAACATGATCCAGCAGGGCGCGTTCCGCGAAGACCTGTTCTATCGCCTCGCCGAAATCGTCGTGCGCATCCCCGGGCTTGCAGAACGCCACGGCGATCCGGTGCTTCTGGCGAAAGCCTTTCTCAAGCGGTTCGCTGCCGAGATGAACCCGGCGGTCACCGGCTTCGCCTCCGATGCGCTCGCCGCGATCGATGCCCATGACTGGCCCGGCAATGTCCGCGAACTGGAAAACCGCGTGAAGCGCGCGGTCATCATGGCCGATGGCAAGCTGGTCAACGCGGGCGACCTCGATCTCGGCGCTATGGAAGACGACGACGCCGATGTCCTCAATCTCAAGGCCGCGCGCGAAGCAGCCGACCGCCGCGTCATCCGTCACGCGCTGGCGCGGAGCGAGGGGAATATTTCCAGCACCGCAAAGCTGCTCGGGATCAGCCGCCCGACGCTTTACGATCTCCTCAAGCAGTATGACTTGCAGGCCTAGGACCCTTGCCGTGCTGGCGACCGCGCTGGCCCTGGGTCTGGCGGCCTGCTCGCAAGGCCCCGGGCATCCTCCACGCCGCGGTCTGGGAGAGGGGAGCCCCGCTTTCGTGCAACTGCTTGCCGATGCGGATCGCGATATGGAGAGAGGCGCTTTTGCCGATGCAGGGCGCAAGCTTGACGAGGCGCGCAGCCTTGCGCCGGAAAGCCCCGACCTGTGGACCGCCATTGCCCGGCTGCGGCTGCGCGGCGGGGAGCACTTGATCGCGCTCGAAGCAGCCGATCGCGCGCTGGCCTTCGGTCCCGATCATGCGCCGGCCCTGTATCTGCGGGCGCTGATGGTTCGCGACGCCCATGGCGCACCGGATTCGCTGATCTGGTTCGAAGCGGCGCGCCGGGCGGACGGAGACAATCCGGATATCCTCGCCGAATATGCCGCAACTCTCGGAGACAGCGGCGAGGCAGGTGCCATGCTGGAGGCGGTGCGCGGGCTGGCGGCTGCGGCACCCGATGATCCGCGCGTGCCATGGTTCCAGGCCGTGCTTGCTGCGCGCGGCGGGCACTACACCATCGCGCGCGGATTGCTGACGAAGAGCGGCATGGCGGCAAGAGGCGTGCCGGCGGCGATATTGCTCGATGCGGTTCTTGGCCTGGAGGAGGGCAACTCCGCCAGTGCCGCCGCTAGCCTTGAGGCGCTTGCTGAGCGGCAGCCTGCCAATGCGCGGGTGCGTGAAATGCTGGCTCGCGCCCTGCTCGATGGCGGGCGCGAGGAGGAGCTTTTGCGCCGCTTCTCACCCGAGACGCGCCTGCCCGAGGGCTCGCCCTATCTGTTGATGCTGGTTGCCCGCGCGCATGAGCGGCTCGGCAATCGTGCCGCTGCCGCGCCGTTGCTGGCGCGCGCCTATCAGCCGGTCAGCACAGAGCCGGTGCTGCTTGCCGTGCGCGACGGCCTACCCGGTCCCACCAGCGTCGTGCGGCGGGCGCTTTGGGCCGACAATGCCGCTGGCGCGCGGCAGGAGGCGGTCGCCCTTCGGTCCCGCTTTCCTGCCTCCGCCGATGTCGCCGTCCTGTCTGGCGATGCGTTGCTCGGTCAGGGTGATCCGCGTGCGGCTCTCGCCGCCTACGCCCGGGCTTCCGAAGCGCGTCGTCCCTGGCCGGTCACCCGCAAGGCGGCGTGGACCTTCGCACGCCACGGCAACACGGCTGCCGCCGAAATGCTTCTGACCCGGCAAGTGGCCGGCGAGCCCCAGACGGCCAGTGCGCTCGTCGATCTCGCGCGGCGGCAGGCGGCACGTGGCGACTGGCGGCGCACCGCGCTGCTGCTCGATCATGCGCTGGCACTTGGCGCAGGGCACGATCCCGCCCTGCTCGATCTGCGGATGCGCGCGGCACGCGAGGAGGGTGACCGGGGCGGGGCGGAGAGGTTTGCTGCCCTGCTTGCCGAACTTCGCCCCCGCAGCCTGACCGCACGCTGATCCGCGCCCGCTCGACAAGTGTGCTGCGGCAGGGCAGGGGCCTAGGCCTGATGTTGACGCGCCTTCCCTTCCTCAAGGACCCGATGATCGCCGTGCTGGTGATCGCCACCGCATTGGCGCTGGTGCTGCCCGCTGCGGGTGAGGCGCGCGCCACAGCGACCGCGGTGTCGAATGTCGGCATCTTCGTGCTATTTCTCGTCAACGGGATGCGCATCCGCCGCAGCGAGATCGCGCGGGGCATCGCCAACTGGCGCTATTTCGGGCCGCTGATGCTGTTCGTGTTCGGCGCGATGACGCTGCTGGGCCTTGGCTTCGGGTTGCTGGCGGATAACGTGCTGCCGCCGCTGGTCGCATTGGGCTTTGTCTATCTGGGCTGCCTTCCTTCGACCGTGCAATCGGCGACCTCTTACACCAGTCTTGCGAACGGCAATGTCGCGCTGTCGGTGGTCGGCGCGGCGCTGATCAATATTGCAGGCGTTGTAGTCAGCGCGCCGATTTTCGCCGCTGTCGGCGGTGTTGGCGCGGGCGAGATCGGGGGCGGGGCGATCATCCGTATCGTCCTGATCCTGATCCTCCCATTTGCCATCGGGCAGGCAGTGCAGGACCACTTCATCGACAAGCTCGTCGCCCACAAGGCCACCGCCGCTTGGCTGGACCGCGCGGTGATCGGGATTGCGGTCTATGTCGCCTTTTCCGGCGCGGTGGAACAAGGGCTGGCAACGATGTTTGCTGCCGCCGATTGGGCGGCGCTGGTCGTGCTGGTGCTGGCGATGCTGGGTCTGGCATTGGGCGCGGCGTGGGGCACGGGCGTAGCGCTCTGCCTGCCGCGGCCTGACCGGATCGCGTTCCTGTTCGCCGGATCGCAGAAGAGTGTCGCCATCGGCGCGCCCCTGGCGGCGATCCTGTTCCCGCCAGCCAGCGCCGGCTTCGTCATTGCGCCGCTGCTGCTCTATCACCTCGCGCAGCTGGTGCTCGCCGCCCCGCTCGCGATGCGTCTGGCGCGGGCAGGCGAGGCCTAGGCCTTGGGCTGGTAGGTCTGGTCGCTCGTGGGGAAGCTGCGGTCCCGCACTTCTGCGGCATAGCGCGCCACGGTGCGGTCGATCACGCCGGCGATATCCTCGTAGCGCTTCACGAAGCGCGGCACGCGTTCGAACATGCCGAGCATGTCATCCGTCACGAGCACCTGCCCGTCGCACTGTGCCGAAGCACCGATTCCGATCGTTGGGCAGGAGACCGCCTGCGTTGCCGCGATGGCGATGGGTTCGACCACGCCCTCGATGACGATGGCGAAGGCCCCGGCCTCGTCCAGTGCCTTGGCGTCGGAGACGATCTTCTCCGCCTCCGCATCGGAACGTCCGCGCGCGCCATAGCCGCCGAGCACGTTGACCGCCTGCGGCGTGAGACCGACATGGCCCATCACCGGAATACCGCGCTGGCTGAGGAACGCCACCGTGGGTGCCATCGCCGCCCCGCCTTCAAGCTTTACCGCCGCCGCTCCCGTCTGCTTCAGCAGGAACGCCGCGCTCTCGAAGGCCTGCTCGGGCGAGGCTTCGTAGCTGCCGAAAGGCATGTCGACGACCACCACCGAATGGTACGATCCGCGCACCACTGCTGCACCGTGGTTGGCCATCATCTCCAGCGTCACCGGCACGGTCGAGGGCAGGCCGTAGATCACCTGCCCGAGGGAATCCCCCACCAGCAGCAGATCGCAATGCGCGTCCAGCAGCTGCGCCTGACGCGCGGTATAGGCGGTGAGCATCACCAGTGGCTCGCCCGTCACCCCGTCGGTCTTGCGCGTCCGGATGGCGGGCACGGTAAGCCGCTTCATCGGCTGCGGGGTGGGGTTGGCGCGGCTCGTGCTGGTGTCGAGCTGGAAGGTCGTTGACATGGCCACGGGTCTAGCGCCTGCGCTCGTCGGGGGAAAGCCTCGCTTTGCGGCTTGTGTTGCGAGGCAGTTGCGCTAGCGTTGCGGCCTGACGATCGCGCGGGGGATCTGCCTGCGGTCAATGGGAGACCTAATTCAGATGTTTCTTGACAGGATCAAGCCGCGCGCCGCGCAGGCGCGCAGGGGGAACTGCTAATGGCCACGAAACCGAACCGGAGCATCGCCGAGCGGATGTTCGCGCGCAAATCGATTGCGCAGGTCCAGCGCGAAAGCGCAACGAGCGAACTGAAGCGTTCGCTTGGCAAGTGGAACCTGCTTCTTCTTGGCGTGGGCTGCATCATCGGGGCGGGGATTTTCGTTCGCACCGGAAGCGCGGCGGCGCTGCATGCAGGGCCGGCGGTGCTGCTGAGCTTCGTCGTCGCCGGTATCGTCTGCGCCTTTGCAGGCCTGTGCTATGCAGAACTGTCCTCGACCCTGCCGGTATCGGGTTCGGCCTACACTTATGGTTATACGACGCTGGGTGAGTTCGTGGCGTGGATCATGGGCGCGTTGCTGCTGCTCGAATACGGGCTGGCCGCGTCGGTCGTGGCGGTGGGCTGGGGCGGCTACGTCGTCAGCCTGCTCGCTGATTTCGGTATCCAGATCCCGCCGCAGTTTACAGGACCTGCCGGCTATCCGCTGATGAAGGATGGCGCGCCGGTGCTGGTTGACGGTCAGGTGGTGACGACAATCTTCAATCTTCCCGCCTTCCTCATCTGCCTGGCGCTGGCCGCCCTGTTGGTGGTCGGCGTTTCGGAAAGCGCGAAGGTCAACAATGTCATCGTCGCCATCAAGGTCAGCGTGCTGACCGCCTTCATCGTTGTCGGCGGATTGATCGTGCTGTCGAACCTGCCCGAGCTGGTGGCCAGCAACTGGGTGCCGTTCATCCCGGAAAACGAGGGTGACGGCAAGTTCGGCGTCGACGGGATCATGCGCGCGGCCTCGATCGTGTTCTTCGCCTATATCGGCTTCGAGGCGGTCTCGACTGCTGGGCAGGAAGCCAAGGATCCGGCCAGGGACATGCCGTTCGGCATTATCGGCAGCCTTGTGGTGTGCACGGTGATCTACATGCTGGTCGCCGCGATCATGACGCTGCTTGTGCCGTACAACGCTCTCAACGTTCCCGATCCCGTCGCAGTGGTCGTGGACAATTTCGGCGCGCAGTGGGGCTGGCTGGCCAAGATCATCAAGGTCGGCGCGATTATCGGCCTGACCTCTGTGGTTCTCGTGCTGATGTATGCGCAGACCCGCATCTTCTACACCATGGCGCGCGACGGGCTGCTGCCCAAGGTGTTCGCCCGTGTGAACAAGCGGTTCCACACGCCTGCGGTCAACACCATCGTTGTCGGCGCGGTGACGGCGGTTGCGGCGGGCTTCTTCGACATCAACGTGCTGGGCGATATGACTTCGGTCGGCACGCTGGCCGCCTTCGCGATCGTGTGTCTTTCGGTGATCTATCTGCGCCGGGCCGCTCCGGAACTGCCGCGCGGCTTCAAGGTGCCGCTCTATCCGGTGCTGCCGGTGCTGGGCATCCTGTCGTGTCTGTATCTGATCACCACGGTGCCGCTGAATGTGCTGATGTTCTTCATCTACTACATGATCGGCGGGGTTGCGCTGTATTTCATTTACGGCATTCGCAATTCCAACCTGCAGCATGGCGACCCGCAGGATGATGCGCCCGATATGGGCGAGTTCCCGGGGCCGGTGGTCGACTGATCGACAACCTCTGGTGTGCGTGAAGGGCGCGGGGAGCAAACGCTTCCCGCGCCCTTTGCATTTGCCAGCGCCGCGATGTTGGAACATAATGCGAACAGATGAGTCGTTCGCCCATGCCCTCTACCGTTTTCAGACCCTCACCCGCGCGCGTGTTGGCGCGCGGCCTGCCCGAGCCGCGCTGGCGGCCCGGCCTTGTCGCGCAGCCGTTCCATTCGGAAATCTTCGCCCCGGCAGACGAGGCGAGCGGGGCGGGGCTGGCGCTGGCTCTGGCGCGTGACGCCTTGACGTCATCGGGAGAGGGGCGGGGCGAGGATGACCGTCAGGTGTTGTGGGTACAGGACCGTGCAGCGATCAGGCAGGGCGGGCGGCCGTGCCTTGCGGGCCTGTCGCCGGAGCTTGCGCACCGCCTGATCCATGTCGCCGCGGCCACACCGGAGGATGCCCTGTTTGCGCTGGAAGAAGGGCTCAAGTGCCGCGACATCGCCTGCGTGATCGGGGAGATCGCGGGCAACCCGCGCGCGCTGTCCTTCACTGCCTCGCGCCGGCTCAGCCTGACGGCCGAGCGCCACGGGGTCAGGCTGTGGCTGGTGCGCTTGGATGCGCAGCCCGATCTGTCCTCGGCCCGGATGCGCTGGCAGGCGCGCTCTGCCCCTTCCGCAGCCCCGCGCTGGAACCCCGCTGCCCCCGGGCCTGCCTCATGGCAGGCAGAACTGTTCCGCGCGCGAGCCCACGCGCCGGGCCAATGGATGCTGAGCGATGATGCAGGAACCCTGCGCATCCGCCACGATCCCGACCTCGACTCCGCTGCCGCGCCGGATCCTCGCTATCTGGCTCGCCCGACTGTCGGTCGATCGCTGGCGGCGCGCACACACGCCTGAGGCGGACACTGCCCCGACCGCGCTGATCCTCGAGACAGCGCACGGCCCGCGCATCACGGCTGCCAATCAGGCCGGCATCGCCGCAGGTGCGCGCCCCGGCATGCTGCTCGCCGATGCGCGGGCGCTGTGTCCCGAACTTGCTGCTGTCCCGGCCGATCCGGCGGGCGATCTTGCCGCACTCGAAAAGCTCGCCCTGTGGGCGCAGCGGTGGGGGCCGTGGAGCGCGCTCGACCCGCCCGATGGCCTGCTGGTCGATGTCACCGGCGCCGCCCACCTGTTTGGGGGCGAGGAGCGGCTGCTCGGGGATGTCGCACGCGCCTTCGCCGCGCGGGGCTTCACCGTCCGGCCCGCGCTGGCACCCACGGCAGGCGCGGCATGGGCGCTTTCGCATTATGGACGGGGGGCGGCGATCCTTGCCCCGCAAGATGATCCGCTGCGCCTGCTGGCCGATCTGCCGGTCGCGGCGCTACGGCTCGACGATGACGTGCTCACCGTGCTGCGCCGCCTTGGTATCAAGCGGCTCGGGGAGCTTGCCGGCGTGAGCGGCGCAGGCGATGATCCGGTGCAGGAGGCCGCCGCGCGCGATGCGCTGCGCCGCCGTTTCCGCAATCGCCATTCCCCCGCCGCCAATCCGCTGCTGCGCCTTGACCAGCTGCTCGGCCGCGTGCCGGAACCGCTGCTGCCGGTGATCGCGCGAGCCATGCCGCTGGTGCAGCGCCGGTTGATGGAGCCGCTGCGCCACCGCGCGCTGCTCGACACAGTCCTCGCCGATCTCGCCGCCGCCATGGTCCGCGAGCTCGAGGCGCGGGGCGAGGGGGCGCGGCGGCTCGAACTGGCGCTGTGGCGGGTCGATGGCGAGGTGCTGCAACGCCGCATCGAACTCGCCGCCGCCACCCGCGAGGCGGCGCACATCACCCGGCTGTTCGCCGCGCGGCTTGACGATGTCGACGCCGGATTCGGGATCGAGATGGTGCAGCTGCGCGCCAGCTGGAGCGAGCCGCTGCACCTCGCACAGACCGATCTCGATGCTGCGGCAGAAGATCACGGCACCGCGCTGGCCGCCTGCATCGATCGGTTGACGGTGCGACTCGGGCCGAAAGCCGTGACCCGCCCGGTCTCCCGCGCCAGCCACATTCCCGAGCGCGCACAAGGCTGGCAGCCCCCGCTCGCGCCTGTGCCGGCAAGCCAGCAGGCGCTTGCCTTCCACACCCGGCCGCTGAAACTGCTCGACCGTCCGGAGCCGATCGCGGTGCTCTATGCCTCGCCCGACGGAATCCCCCAGCGTTTCCGCTGGCGCGGGGCGGTGCACGAGGTTGTGCGGGTCGAGGGGCCGGAGCGAATTGCGCCCGAATGGTGGCGCGAACGCTCCACCACGCGTCTGCGCGATTACTACCGGATCGAGGACGAGGCCGGGCGGCGCTACTGGATCTACCGCCTCGGCATTGCGGGCGACGGGCGGGGCGGGGTGCCCGACTGGTTTCTGCAAGGCCTGTGCGCCTGATCGGGCCCGCTTTGCGCGCTCAACATTTTTTTACCGTTTTGTGCGACGTTGCTTTCGCTATGAACCTGCACTCGATCCCTCGTGGCGCCGAACGCCGGCCGATGAGCCTGACGGTGAAGAGCCGTGTGCGTTCGCGCGTAGTGTTCGTCGAACTGCTCGATCTGTCCGAAGGCGGCTGCAAGATCCGCGCGAAGCCGGGCTTTGCCGAAGTGGGCGACCGGGTGACGATGAAGGTCAACGGCATCAACACCCCGCTCGGCGCGGTCGCCTGGATCGAGGGCGGACTGGCCGGAGTCGCCTTCGAAGGCGCAATGCACCCCGCGGTGCTCGATTTCCTGTGTCAGGGCGGTAGCGCACTTCAGGAAAGCCCCAGGCTGCGACGCATCCTCTGACGGCTGCTTGCAAGCTTTGCATTTGGCAGGAGGGCTGTTGGAACATATAAGGAACACATGAAAGGTGTTTCCCGGTTCCCATGGTCCAGCAGTCACTTCGCCAGAAGCTCGAAATCCTTGCCGACGCGGCAAAATATGATGCCTCCTGCGCGTCCTCCGGCACGGCGAAGAAGAATTCGCTGGGCGGAAAAGGCGTGGGCTCGACCGAGGGGATGGGCATCTGCCACGCCTATGCGCCGGACGGGCGGTGCATCTCGCTTCTCAAGATCCTGCTGACCAACCACTGCATCTTCGATTGCCATTACTGCATCAACCGCAAGAGCTCGAATGTGGCGCGGGCGCGGTTCACCCCGCAGGAGGTGGTGGACCTGACGCTGAACTTCTACCGCCGCAACTATATCGAAGGGCTGTTCCTTTCTTCAGGCATCGTCAAGAACGCCAACCACACGATGGAACAGCTGGTCGAAGTCGCCCGCATCCTGCGGGAGGAGCATGATTTTCGCGGCTACATCCACCTCAAGACCATCCCCGAGGCCGATGCCGAGATCATTCACGCTGCGGGCCTTTATGCCGACCGCGTCTCGATCAATGTCGAACTGCCCACGGACACGGGCCTCACACGCCTCGCACCCGACAAGAACGCGCGGCAGATCGAGGGTGCGATGGGCCGCACCAAGGCGCGGATCGTGCAGGCCAAGGACGAAAGGAAACGCTTCCGCCACGCGCCCCGCTTTGCGCCGGCGGGCCAATCGACCCAGATGATCGTCGGCGCGGACGATGCCTCGGATAGCGCGATCATCGGCAAGGCGAGCCGTCTTTATGGCGATTTTGGCCTCAGGCGCGTTTATTACAGCGCCTTCTCGCCCATCCCCGATGCCTCGGCAGTACTGCCGCTGAAGCGTCCCCCGCTGCTGCGGGAGCATCGCCTGTACCAGTCGGACTGGCTGATGCGCTTCTACGGTTTCGCCCCGCAGGAGGTGGCGGACGCGGCGGAGGCGGATGGCAATCTGCCGCTCGATATCGACCCCAAGCTGGCCTGGGCGCTGAAGTTCCGGGAGAGCTTCCCGGTCGATGTGAACCGCGCGCCCAAGGAGCTGCTGTTGCGGGTGCCGGGGTTGGGCACCAAGGCGGTCGCCCGCATCCTCGCTTCGCGCCGGCACCGGAACTTGCGCCTTGATGATGTGGCGCGGCTGACGGCCTCGGTGACCAAGGTGCGCCCCTTCATCTGCACCATCGACTGGCGACCGACGCTGCTCACCGACCGGGCGGATCTGCGGGGGCTGCTGACGCCGAGATCCGAGCAGCTGGAGCTGTTCTGATGACCGCCATGCAGCATGTCTCCCTCGGCTCCCACTACGCCGTGCACCTGCCTGCGCCCGACGACTTCATCTTCTGGCGTGAGCGGGCGCGGGGGCTGGTGCAGTGCGATGTGCCGCCCGACCGGGTCAGCTGGATCGAGCCGGGCGGGACGGGCGATCTGTTCGCCTCGGAAGGTCCTTCACGCGGCGAGAAGCGCTTGCCGGTGCCCCCCGCAGACCCGCGCCCAGTGCGCGCCAGCCAGCGGTTCCTCACCATCGCCCGCAGCGCCGCGCTCCACTCCGATCCCGCACGCTTCGGGCTGCTTTACCGCGTGCTGTGGCGATTGCAGCGCAATCCGCGGCTGATGGAGGACAAGGCCGACCCCGAGGTGCGCCGGATCGAGGAGCTCGCCAAATCGGTCCGCCGCGATGCGCACAAGATGCATGCCTTCGTGCGCTTCCGCGAGGTAGCCGAGGAAGACGGCACGCCCCACTTCGTCGCCTGGTTCGAGCCCGATCACCACATCGTGCGCGCCGAAGCGGCGTTCTTCATGCGCCGCTTCGCCAATATGCGCTGGTCGATCCTCACCCCGCGCGGGAGCATCCACTGGGACGGCGAGGTGATGCGCGAAGGCCCGCCCGCGCGGCGCGAGGATGCCCCCGGCGGCGATCCCGTCGAGGACCTGTGGCGCTCCTACTACGCCTCGATCTTCAACCCCGCGCGATTGAAGGTCGGCGCGATGCTCTCGGAGATGCCGAAGAAATACTGGAAGAACCTGCCCGAGGCCGAGCTGATCCCGCAGCTGATTGCAGGCGCGCAGGCGCGCGAGGCGGCGATGGTCAAGGCAGGGGAGCGCGAAGAGCGGAGGCGGCCTGCCTCGCTCGCCGAAGTCGCGCAAGGCGCAGCCGCCTGTCGGGATTGTCCGATCGCCGATTGCGGCACCCGCGCGGTGGCGGGAGAGGGGGCACTGGACGCGGCCCTGATGATCGTCGGCGAACAGCCCGGCGATCAGGAAGACCTTGCCGGACGGCCTTTCGTCGGTCCGGCGGGGCAGTTGCTGGACGATCATCTGACGCATGCCGGGATCGACCGCAACGCCGCCTACGTCACCAACGCGGTCAAGCACTTCAAGTTCGCCTGGAAAGGCAAGCACCGGCTCCACCAGTCGCCGGCCGCAAAGGAGATCGATACCTGCCGCTGGTGGCTTGAGGCCGAGCGGGCGCTGGTGCAACCCCGCCTAGTGCTGGCGCTGGGGGCGAGTGCCGCGCGGGGCCTGCTGGGCCGCACCGTCAGCGTCGGGCGCGAGCGGGGACGGGCGATCATGCTCGATGACGGGGCGGAGCTATGGGTGACTGTCCACCCATCCTACCTCCTGCGCCTAGAGGGCGCGGCGCGCGAGGAGCAGGCGCGTCTGTTCGCGGCGGACCTCGCGGCAGTGAAGGAGCGACTTGCGGAGCTGGCGGGGTGAAATGCCCGACGCTCCGCTCACCCCCGACAAGCGCACGCTCGATATCGACCCTACCGATATCGCGCCGCCCGAACGCGCGCCGTTCGTCGAACTGGGCCTTGTCAGCTGCTTCAGCTTCCTGCGCGGGGCATCCGATGCCGTCGATCTCGTGCTCGCTGCCCATGTGCAGGGTTACGACGCGTTAGGAATCGCCGATGTGAACTCGATGGCCGGCGTGGTGCGCATCCATACCGAGGCCAGAACGCTGAAGCTGCGCCCGGTGATCGGCTGCCGGATCGAGACGGTCGAGGGCCTCGCCTTCCTCGCCTATCCCGAGGACCGCGCCGCCTATGGCCGGCTGTGCCGCCTCATCAGTGCCGGGCGGATGCAGACGCTTTCCGGCGAATGGCAGGACAAGGGGGTGTGCGAGATCGATCTGGCGATGCTGGCCGCCCATGCCGAGGGTGTGCAACTGATCCTGCTGCCGCCGGATGATCTGGAGGCGCGGTTCACGCTTCGGGTGCCGAGCAACGTGATCCCGTTCCGTCGTCCCGGACTTGATCCGGGACCGCTTGCCGACGGCGATCCCGGCTTGCGCCGGGATGACGAGAGGGACTTGCCGTTCCCAGACCTCCTCCTCCATCTCGTCCGCCAGCTTCCCACCCTCAGGCACATCGCCGCCAGCTATCTCTACCGCGGCGACGACATCGCGCGGATCGAGCGGCTCGACCAACTTGCCCGCGACCACGGCCTGAGCCTGCTCGCCACCAACGACGTGCATTACCACGCCCCCGAACGCCGCGCGCTTCAGGACGTGATGACCGCGATCCGGCACAAGACCACGGTCGCGGCGGCCGGGCATCTGCTCTATCCCAATGCCGAGCGGCACCTCAAATCCCCGGCGCAGATCCAGCGCCTGTTCGCCCGCTGGCCCCATGCCATCGCCGCTGCCCGCGAGGTGGCGGACCGGTGCCGCTTCAGCCTCGACGAGCTGCGCTACGAATATCCCGAGGAAATCTATCCCGACGGCCAGAGCCCGCAGGCCTTCCTCGAAAGCGAGGTCTGGAAGGGGGCAGGGCGGCGCTATCCCTCGGGTGTGCCCGATAGCGTGCGCCATACGCTGGAGCGCGAGCTCGCGTTGATCACCAGGCTCGATCTCGCGCGCTATTTCCTCACCATCAAGGACATCGTCGATTTCGCGCGGGGGTGCGATCCGCCGATATTGTGCCA
>JAIEOM010000166.1 GCA_019750455.1 Sphingomonadales bacterium
CCCGGATCGGGCAAGAGCCTGCTCGCCTCGTGCCTGCCCGGCATCCTCCCACCGCTCGCCCCGGCCGAGGCGCTGGAGGTTTCGATGGTGCAATCGGTCGCCGGGATGCTGGAGGCGGGGCGCATCAGCCGCGCCCGCCCGTTCCGCGCCCCGCACCATTCGGCGAGCATGGCAGCGCTCACCGGCGGCGGGCTGAAGGTGCGCCCGGGTGAAGTCAGCCTGGCGCATCTCGGCGTGCTGTTCCTCGACGAACTGCCCGAATTCCAGCGCCCGGTGCTCGATTCGCTGCGCCAGCCGCTGGAGACCGGCCACGTCGATGTCGCCCGTGCCAATGCCCATGTCACCTTCCCGGCGCGCGTGCAGCTGGTGGCGGCGATGAACCCGTGCCGCTGCGGCTATGCCGGCGATCCGGCGCGCAACTGCAACAAGTACCCGCGCTGCATCGGCGATTATCAGGCGCGCCTGTCCGGACCGCTGCTCGACCGCATCGACCTTCACGTCCATGTCGCCGCGGTCAGCGCGCTCGATATGACCCTGCCTCCGCCCGACGAAGGCAGCGCCGAAGTCGCCGCGCGTGTCGCCGCCGCGCGGGCCCGGTCGACAGCGCGGGGCGTGCGATCGAACGCCGAGCTGGAGGGCGAGCAGCTCGACCAATACGCCACCCCGGACGAGGCCGGTCGCAAGCTGCTGCTGCAAGCCGCCGAAAAGCTGCGCCTGTCTGCGCGGGGCTACACGCGGATGTTGCGCGTCTCGCGGACCATCGCCGACCTCGCGGGCGCGGAGACGGTGGGCCGCGTCCACATTGCCGAGGCGCTATCCTATCGGCTGATGACGGGCTAAGAGGCCCGCGAAGGGCCGCCCCTCCCCGGCCTGGTCAAAGGCGCAGCGGCGATTTCTCACGATCCTTCAGCTTTGGCGGAAGAGCCCCCGCGCGGGCCTGCGTGGCTTGGTACGCTGCGCGATGCTGCGCGGCGGCGCAAGCTGGCGAGCCTAGCCATCGCCATCGCGCTCGAAGGGCTGATCCTGCTCCTGCTGCTGACACTGGGTGCCGGGCTGGTGGGCGAGGAGGACGGTGATGAGAAGGTGACCACCTTCAAGGCGCAGAGCATCGCCGAAGCCCCGGCGCCCGAGCCCGAAGCGGCGGAGGAAAGCCCAGCCGACACGCCGCAGCCCGATCAGCCGGTGACCGCGCCCGAAGTGCCGCTGCGCCCCTCGCCGCTGACGCTGAACCCGCAGCCCGCCCCGCCCCAACCGCCTGCGCCGCCGCAGCCGGAGCCCCAGCCCAGCCCGACGGCGGCACCGGCCCGCCCCAAGTCTACCATCGGCGCGCGGGTCAGGCCCAATTCGGGCTACGGCCCCGTCGATACCGGCAACCCGCGCACCGCTGGCGACAGCGAGATGGTCGGCACCATGCCCAATGGCGAGCCGCTTTACGCGGCGCGCTGGTACCGCGAGCCGACCGATCAGGAGCTGGCCGGCTATCTCTCCACCGCCAATGGCCCGGGCTATGCGCTGATCGCCTGCAAGGTGGTGCAAGGTTATTATGTCGAGGACTGCCAGTTCCTGAGCGAAGGTCCGCAAGGATCGCAGATCGGCCGTGCTGTCATGGCCGCCGCCTGGCAGTTCCGCGTGCGGCCCGCGCGGGTCGGCGGGCGCGAACAGTTCGGCAGCTGGGTGCGAATCCGGATCGACTACACGGTGCGGCGGGAACGGCGCTAACCGCTCAGGTGCTCGCGTACGACGGCGACGAAATCCGCCCCCCAGGTTTCCAGCTTCTTGGCACCCACGCCGGGGATCGTGCCAAGCTCGGCGAGCGTTTCCGGGCATTGCAATGCCATGTCGCGCAGCACCGAATCATGGAAGATGACGTAAGCGGGCAGGCCATGCTCGCTGGCGAGCGCCTTGCGCTTGGCGCGCAGCGCCTCGAACAGCGGGTTGCCGACCGGGTTCGGCGCGGCGCCATCCCCGCGGCTGCGGCGCTGACGACGCTGGCGAACGGGCGGCTCGGCAATGCTGACCCCCGCCTCCCCCTTCAGCACCGGGCGGGCTTCAGGGCCGAGGGCAAGGCCGCCATGTTCAGTCGCGCTCAGCATGCCCCGCGCCACCAAAGCCCGCGCCAGCGGACGAAGCAGCGGGGCCTCCGACGAGGACACGATGCCGAACACTGAAAGCTTGTCATGCGCGCGGCTCTCGATCCGTTCGTCGCTCTGGCCGGTCAGCACCTTCTCGATATGGCCAATGCCGAAGCTCTGCCCGGTGCGGTAGACGGCGGAGAGCAGCTTGCGCGCGAGTTCGCTGGCGTCGAGCACGTTGGGCGGTTCGATACAATTGTCGCAATTGCCGCATTGCGGGGCCGGATGTTCGCCGAAGTGGCGCAGCAGGATCGCGCGGCGGCAGGTCGGAGCCTCGACCAGCGCGGCGAGGGCATTAAGGCGGGCGTTCTCGGCGGGCAGGCGCTCGGGCTCGACCTCTCCCAGCCATTGCCGCGCGCGCGCGAAATCGGACACGCCCCAGAACAGGTGCGCTTCGGAAGGATCGCCATCGCGGCCTGCGCGGCCGGTTTCCTGATAATAGGCCTCGATCGACTTCGGCAGGCCCGCGTGGATCACGAAGCGCACGTCGGGCTTGTCGATGCCCATGCCGAAAGCGATCGTCGCGACCATCACCATGCTTTCCGAAGCGACGAATTCCGCCTGCACCCGCGCGCGCCGATCCGGATCGAGCCCGGCGTGATAGAACCCTGCCTCGCGCCCGGCCCGCGTGATCGCGGCGGTGAGATCTTCGGCCTGCTTGCGGCTGGGGGCGTAGACGATCCCCGCGCCCTCGAGCCGCTGGAGCAGTTCGGTGATCTGGCGCGGGCCGTTGTCGCGCGGGGTGATGGCATAACGGATGTTCGGCCGGTCGAAGCCGGCGACGATCAGGCCTTCGTCGGGAATGCCGAGCTGGCGCAGGATATCCACCCGTGTCGCCTGATCCGCAGTGGCCGTAAGCGCCAGACGAGGGACGTCTGGAAAGCGGTCCAGCACCGGGCGCAGCATCCGGTAATCGGGGCGGAAATCGTGACCCCATTCGGACACGCAATGCGCCTCGTCGATGGCGAAGAGGGACACTTCGGCACGTTCCAGCAGGCTCTGGAATCCGGCGGTCGAGGCGCGTTCGGGTGCGACATAAAGCAGGTCGAGATCGCCCGAACGGAAGGCCTCGGCGGTGGCGGCGTTGTCGCTGTCCGCCGAGGTCATTGATGCGGCGCGGATGCCTGCTGCCGTCGCCGAGCGGATCTGGTCGTGCATCAGCGCGATCAGCGGCGAGATGACCACCGCCGTGCCGCGCCGCGCCAGCGCCGGGACCTGATAGCACAGGCTTTTGCCCGCCCCCGTGGGCATCAGCGCAAGCGTGTGCGCCCCGGTCATGACGCGCGAAATGACCGCCTCCTGCTGCCCGCGAAACGCCGGGTAGCCGAAGGTGCGGTGGAGGATTTCGTGACATTCGGGAGGCAGGGCCACGCTCATGGGCGCGGCCCTAGCCGAAGGGGCGGGCAATGGGCACCCGCCGTTACGCGTCTATCGACGGATTAGCGGAGCGCGGCCTTCTTCGCGGCCAGATCGACCACGTCGCCCTGCGCGAGGTCCGCCCCGCGAGTCGCGATGCTGCCATCGGCGCGCTTGCCGAGATCGGCCGGGCGCACCAGCCACAGGTCCTGCGGCCCGAGGATCCGGCCATCATGCGCGAGGATCGAGACCGGTCCGATCGGCAGACGGTCACGTTCGTCGACCAGCACGGGGTCTTCGACCACCCGCTCGGCCCCGTACTTCTGCCCCCATTGGCGCAGCGCCAGCATCGCGGGCAGCAGATCGAGGCCCTTTTCGGTCAGGCGATATTCGATCTTGCGACGATCATCGGCGCAGGGTTCGCGCTTGAGAATGCCGTGTTCGACCAGCTTGGCGAGGCGGTTGGACAGGATGTTGCGGGCGATTCCGAGCTCGGTCAGGAATTCCTCGAAGTGCTTGAGACCATTGAAGCTCGCGCGCAGAATCATGAATGACCAGCGTTCCCCCATCACCTCGAGCGCCTGCGGCAGCCCGCATTCGATCAGCTCGCGCAGCGGTTCTCTCAAGTCACCCATATTGCTTTGTACCTTCCCCTTCCGGGCCCACCCCTTGCGGAGTGTGTAACCGATTTTCAGCGGCTCACAAAAAAATTTCAGTTTTCAGTTGCAACTCACAACCTAGTTGGTTAGGTAGCGAATAGCAACTGGTTTCGAATCGAAATGTTGCATTGCAAAATACGGTGACAGAGACCAAGGGGCGCCAAGGCAATCAACGCCCCTAAGATAAAAAAGGCAAAGGATACCCCGATGACCAACACCTTCTCCCTCCCCCGCAGCGGCAAGTTCGCGATCCTCGCTTCGGCACTGGTCTACACCGGCGCGACCTTCGGCGTTGCCACGGGCAGCGCCCCTCTCGAAGCGGCCGGCCCTGCCTATTACAGCGCCACCCTGTCGGCTCCGGCCAGCGAAGCGCGCTTCGTGGCGGGCGGTGTCGCCTGGACCTGCGAAGGCACCACCTGCGTAGCCGGCAAGGCGAGCGCGCGCCCCCTGCGCATCTGCCGCGGCCTGAACCGCAAGTCGGGCGAAATCGCCGATTTCAAGGTGCTCGGTCAGCGGCTCGAAGCCGAAGAACTGGCCAAGTGCAACGCGTAAGCGCGGCCTGAGACTTCATATCCCTCTCTGTCCGGCCGCGTCCCCCCTCTCCAACCGGACAGAGCTCCACAGCCCCCGATCACGCCGCTCCCACGGCCTGATCGGGGGTTTGTTTTTGGATTGTAGACGACCCCGGAAGGAAGCGTTGGTCTCGGACCCGCAGGGTCCGCGAGCGCACGGCGCGAGCCGCAGGCGCGCGGAGGCGCAGACGCCCACAAGGACTTACAATAATCCCGCCGCCACCAGCTGCGCTTCGAGGCTCGCCGCATCGGTGAACAGATGCGCGTCCCACCCGCGCGCCCTGGCGGCGGCGATATTCGCCGCGTTGTCATCGGTGAAGAACAGCTGCGCGCCGCTCCGCCCGCTGCGGTGCTCGACAATCTCGTAAATCCGCGGCTCGGGCTTGGCGATCTTCTCCACCCCCGAGACGATGATGTCCTCGAAGAGATCGAAAATCGGCTGGTCGGGCCGGAACATCTGCCAGAACTCGTCACCGAAATTGGTCAGGCAATAGAGCGGCACACCCGCGCCCGCCAGCCGCTCGACCAGCGCGTGCGATCCTTCGACCGGGCCGGGGATCGTCTCGTTGAAGCGTTCCGCATAGGCGCGGATGTGGACTTCGTATTGCGGGTAAAGCGCGATTCGTTCGGCTACCATGTCGGCAATCGCGCGGCCGCGGTCATGCTCGAAATGCCATTCCTCGGTCACGACGTTCGCAAGGAACCAGTCGAGCTCGTCGCGGTCGTCGATCAGCTTTTCGAAGAGGGCGGCAAGCTGCCAGTGGAACAGCACCCGCCCGACATCGAACACCACGGCCTTCTGCATCACGCTGCTGTTTCCCTGGCCCCAAAAGCCTGCGGCCCGCGCTCCGGTAAGGAGGCGGGCCGCCAAATCCATCAGCCGCCCAGCGGGGCAGCCGCGCCAGCTTAGCGCGCCTTGGGATTAACCTTGGCGGGCCTTGAAGCGACGGTCGGTCTTGTTGATCACGTAGGTGCGGCCGCGACGACGGATCACGCGGTTGTCGCGGTGGCGGCCCTTCAGCGACTTGAGGCTGTTGACGATCTTCATGGCGCTTTTTCCAAAAGAGAAGCGCGCCGGAACGGTCCGACGCGCGGAAATTGAAGCGTGCCGTTAGCGGCGGCGCGGGCGAACGTCAATGCGACTCTCGCCCGGTCAGCCCCGCAAATCGGTCAATTTGCGTTCCCAGGCGAGCGCATGGGCAATGATCGTGTCGAGATCGGCGTTTTTCGGCTCCCAGCCGAGGGTCGCCTTGAGGCGCGACGGGTCCGAAATCAGCGAATCGCTGTCGCCCGGCCGGCGCGGCTCCAAACGGCGGTCGAGCTTGTGATTCGTCACCCGGTCCACCGCGTCCAGCACTTCATTCACGGAAAAGCCCCGGCCATAGCCGCAGTTCATGGTGAGCGAGCGGGCAGGATCGGCCATCAGCGCCTCCAATGTCAGCACATGGGCGGCAGCCAGATCGCTGACATGGATGTAATCGCGCACGCCGGTGCCATCCGGCGTTGCATAGTCGGTGCCGAACACGCTCACCGATTCGCGCTTGCCGAGTGCCGCTTCGATGGCGACCTTGATGAGATGGGTCGCGCCCGCAGTGGATTGACCGCTGCGTGCCTGCGGGTCAGCGCCCGCAACGTTGAAATAGCGCAACACGCCGAAGTTCATCGGATGCGCGGCGGCGACATCGGCGAGCATCTGTTCGGTCATCAGCTTCGACCAGCCATAGGGGTTGATCGGGCGCTGGGGTGTGTCTTCGGACACAGCCGCCACATCCGGCATGCCATAGGTCGCCGCGGTCGAGGAGAAGATGAAGTGCGGCACCCCCGCCTTCACCGCCGCCGCGATCAACGCGCGGCTCTTGGCGGTGTTGTTCTCGTAATATTTGAGCGGATCGGTGACGCTCTCTGGCACCACGATCGATCCGGCAAAGTGCATGATGGCGCGCGTACCCTGCTCGGCAAAGATGCGCGCCACCAGATCGGCATCGGCAATATCGCCTTCGTACAGGGGCACGCCGTCGGGAATGGCGAAGCGGAATCCGGTCGAAAGATTGTCGATCACCGCCACGGGCCAGCCCGCATCATGCAGGGCAAGCACCGCGTGACTGCCGATATAGCCCGCACCACCGGTCACGAGCACAGAAGGTTTGTTATCGATCATCATGCCGCCCCCTATCACAAAAATCGCTTAGAGAAATATCAACTTGGGGCAGAAAATCCCGGTCTGTGCATGTTCATGCGCGCGGCCTATAAACAGTCAGCCACAAGAGGAACCCGCGCCATGCTGCTGCCCCGCCTGATCGTCCCCCTCGCCGCCGCGCTGGCCCTGTCGGCCTGCGCCACCACGCCTTACACTGGCCCGGTGGAGGTCACGCGCTTCATCGCCTCTTCGCCTGCGGGTCTGGGGCAGGGGACCATCGCACTGACCTTCCCCGATGAAGTCAGCAACGAGGCCGCGCGCGGAGCATTTTCCGAAGCGGTGCGGGCGGAACTGACACGGCTCGGCTACACCGTCGTTGCCGAGGGGGCGCTCGCCGATCAGACCGCCGCGATCCGCACCAGCCGCACGCCCATCGCCGCTGCGCCTGTGGAACGCCGCGGGCCGGTGAATGTCGGGATCGGCGGAGGCACCGGCGGCTTCGGCTCGGGTGTCGGCATGGGCATCGGCCTCAACCTTGGCGGCGGACGCGAAGGCCCGGCGGCCGAAACCCTGCTGGAGGTGCGGATATCCCGCAGCGGGGGCGATACCCTGTGGGAAGGCCGCGCGCAGATGGCGACGGGGGTGAAATCGCCCTATTCGCAGGTCGGCACCGCCGCCCGCACGCTCGCCGCCGGGTTGTTCCGCGACTTCCCCGGTGGCAATGGCGAGACCGTGACGATTGACGCCAAGAAGCTTCAAGGAACCAAATGACCTCTATCCACATCGACGCCGGGTTCGACAGCGGCAATATCGACGTTCTGGGGATTGCCGGAAACACCGCCCGCCTCGCGATCCGGCGCGACAATGAATCCGACTTCTTCCAGTGGTTTAACTTCCGCGTCAGCGCGCCTGCGGGCGAGGAGGTGGTGCTCAAGCTTACCGGACTGAATGCGAGCGCCTATCCCGGCGGCTGGCCCGATTATGACGCCTGCGTCTCCGAAGACCGCGCCTATTGGGCGCGCGCGGCCAGCAGCTTTGACAAGGACGAGGACGGGGGCACGCTCACCATCCGCTACCTGCCCGCAGGCGGCGTGTTTTGGGTAGCGTACTTCGCGCCCTATTCGATGGAGCGGCACCACGATCTGATCGCCGCGGCAGCGTCATCCGAGGGGGTCGATTATGTCCGGCTCGGCACCACGCTGGATGGCCAGCCGATCGATTGCCTCGAAATGGGCGAAGGCGATACGCAGGTCTGGCTCTACGCCCGCCAGCACCCGGGCGAGACGCAGGCCGAATGGTGGATGGAGGGCGCGCTGGAGTGTCTGACCGACCCCGCCGATCCGGTGGCACGGGCGCTGCGCCACAAGTGCCGCCTGCACATCGTGCCGAATTGCAACCCCGATGGTTCGCGGCGGGGACATCTACGAACCAATGCGGTTGGCACCAATCTCAACCGCGAATGGGCCGATCCCACCCCCGAACGCTCTCCCGAAGTGCTCGCGATCCGCAACCGGATGGATGAAACCGGGGTCGACTTCGCGATGGACGTCCATGCCGACGAAGCAATCCCGGCGGTGTTCATCGCCGGGTTCGAGGGCATCCCCTCGTGGAAGGAGGAGCAGGGCGAGGGCTTCTACCGCTACCAGCGCATCCTCGACCGCCGCACGCCCGATTTCCAGACCAAGCTGGGCTACCCCAAGGCCTCACCGGGCCGCGCCAATCTGACCATGAGCACCAACCAGCTCGCCGAACGCTTCGGTGCGGTCGCGATGACGCTGGAGATGCCCTACAAGGACCTCGCCGACTTCCCCGAACCCGAACAGGGCTGGTCGCCGGAGCGTTGCAAGCTGCTGGGGCGCGAATGCCTTGCCGCGCTGGTGGAGTGGCTGGAGGGACGCGAGGGCTGATCCGTCAGCCCGATGCCGCGACGGCGCGCGCCAGCCGGTCGAGCATGCCCCTAACGATCACCTTGTGCGCCACGCCGACCGGCAGCATATAGGCGCGGCCGAACCAGTTGTGGGTGATCACGGACGAAGTGATCGTCAGCACCGGGCCTTCGCACGACACGCAGGTCATCACATCGAGGTGGCGGTCACGCTCGGTCAGCACCAGATGCTCGGGCGTCGTGTCCTCGACCAGAAAGAAGTCGAGGTAATCCCCGACTGCCACTTGCCCCACGCGCGCGCCGGTGAACCCGCCGATGCGCTTGACCCCGAACCGCGCCGAGATTGCATCGCGCACCGCGAAAGCTGCGCGCAGAACCGGCTGCGGGCTGGCCATGATGATGTTCCACGCATCCAGCGGGGCAACCGGACGGACCAGCGTGACCGACTGGCTGTCGCAATAATCGAGCGATTGCGGGGAGCCGAGGGTGACGATCATCGCGCCCGCCCTAGCCCAGATGCCCCGGCCCGAAGGCGTGCGGCAGCAGCGCCGATAGCGACACGCGCCGCACGTCGTCCTTGCTCACGCACAGCACCAGCGGGTCGGTATCGCCGAGCGCGGCGACTTCGTTGAGCACCTGACGGCAGCGGCCGCAGGGCGTGATCGGCGCGCTGTCGGCCTTGAGGCCCACCACCGCCACCGCCGCGAGGCCGCCGCGCCTGCCCTCGCCCAGCGCCTTGGCGACCGCGACGGTCTCGGCGCACAGGGCAAGGCCGTAGCTCGCGTTCTCGACATTGCACCCGGTGATGACCGCGCCGTCATCGAACAGCAGCGCCGCGCCGACGGGGTAATCCGAATAGGGCGCGTAAGCCTTTTCCGCCGCGGCATAGGCGGCGGCGATGAGGGCCTGTTCCTGCGTGTCCGAAAGGCTCATTTCTGCACCACCACCCATTCGACCGGCTCCTCGCCCGCTTCGGTCACGCGGGCACTGTTGGCGCTCCATAGCAGCCACGGGCGCCCGGCATAGTCGGGCCGCGCACGGTCGCGCGCCAGCCACAGGTCGCGGGCCAGCGCGGTGGCGGTGCGGTGGCGGTCCTGGAAGGCGGGGGAAAGCTTGAGGATCGCCGGCTTGCCCGCGTGCAGCTCGATCTGGTTGATGAGCGTCATCAGTTCGCTTTCGACCGCCGCGTCGCTGACCTTGGGATCGCAACCTTCCGCAAGGGATTGGAGGCCGATGGCAGGCGGCAGCAGGCCCGCATCACGCGGCACCATCTGGGCGAAGATGCCGCTCTGCGCGTCCGCACCGAGGCACGGATCGAAGGGCAGCAGCACCCCCACCTGCAAACCGGCCCGTCGCGCGGCGGCGAAACGATCGGCAAAGCCGCCGGGGGCCTCGCGCCCTGCGCCCGGTTCCAGCGGCAGATAGACGAACTGCGCACCGATCGCCTTCAGCGTCTCGAACCGCACCGGGGCGGCGCCCGCGGGGACCAGCGCGCCCTGTTCAGGATAGGCACCGGGATCGGGCCGCCAGTCGCGCATGTCCCACCACAGCCACGCGGCAAAGGCCAGACCGAACAGCGCGGCCAGAGCCGCCAGCCGCCATAGCCAGCGCCGCGGCGCGCTGCGCCCGCGCGTCCTTGCCCCTTTTGCCATGCCCCTCAGCCCTTGATGTGCAGCACGCAGATCAGCGTGAACAACCGCCGCGCGGTGGCGAAATCGGTCTCCACCTTGCCTTCGAGCCGTTCGAGCAGCAGCTCGGCGGCGTTGTTGTGGATGCCGCGGCGGGCCATGTCGATCGTCTCGATCTCGGCCGGGGTCGCCTTGCGGATCGCCTGATAATAACTGTCGCAGATCGCGAAATATTCGCGGATCGGGCGGCGGAAGCGGGCCATGCCGATCAGCAGGGTTTCCAGCAGCTGTTCGCCCGTGTCCTTGATGTCCATCGCCAGCCGCCCGTCGGTGACGGAGAGGTGCAGGTGATAGGGCCCGCTCGCCCCGCGCTCGGCGCTGCGCACCGGCTTGAAGGTGTTTTCCTCGATCAGATCATAGATCGCCACGCGGCGTTCCTGTTCGACATCGGCATTGCGCCACAGGATCGTCGCCTCGTCGAGGGTCACCTGCGCAATGCGCTGCGCCCCCGCGGCACCGGGCGCGGGCGAGAGAGGCAGGGAATCGGGCGGCAGGTCGGCCATGATGTCACGCCTTCGCAGATCGAAGGGGCTGACTTCAAGCACTTCAGCACACTCTCCCCACTATCCACAGCGTTGGAAATAAATATTGGCCCCCGCAGCCCTTGCCCGAGGGCCCGCGCGCGCGCATCAGGCGGCCCATGGCCGAACCCGAAAAAGTCACCCCGATCAAACCGCAGGACACCGCCGGCGAGCTGCCGGTGAAGAAGCTCCCCGCGAATCTGGATGCCGAAGCGGCATTCCTCGGCGCGGTGCTGATCGACAACCGGGTGATCGAGGAATTGCAGGTCCCGATCCGGCCCGAGCATTTCTTCGAGCCGCTCCACGCGCGAATCTATGACCGCGTCCTGACCCTGATCGAACGCAACGCCACCGCATCGCCCGTCACCCTGCGCCCGTTCTTCGAGGCGGACGAGGCGCTGAAGGAACTTGGCGGGACGAGCTACCTTGCCCAGCTGACCGCGAGCGGCGCGGGCCTGCTGGTGCCGCGCGAACTGGCCCAGCAGATCTACGATCTGGCCCTGCTGCGGGAGCTGGTCAGCGTCGGGCGGGGCCTTGTCGAAGGCGCGCTCGATACCTCGGAAGACACTTCGCCGATGGACCGCATCGCGCAGGCCGAAGCGGACCTGTTCAAGGTCGCCGAAGGCGCGAGCACCGGGCGCGAGGCGGCGACCTTCCGTGAAGCCGCGATGACAGCAATCAAGATGGCCGAAGCGGCGATGAACTCCGGAGGAGGGTTGTCAGGCAAGACCACCGGCCTCGCGACGATCGACCAGAAGACCTCTGGCCTGCACAATTCCGACCTTATCATCCTCGCCGGGCGCCCGGGCATGGGCAAGACCTCCCTTGCCACCAACATCGCCTTCAACTGCGCCGAACAGCACCTCAACTGGCAGCGCGAGGGCGGCGAGTTCAACTATGGCGCGCCGGTCGCCTTCTTCAGCCTCGAAATGAGCAGCGACCAGCTGGCCACCCGTATCCTGGCCGAACAGGCCGAGATTTCCTCCGAGGCGCTGCGCAGCGGTAAACTGAGCCGCGAGGATTTCCAGAAGCTGTCCTACGCCAGCCAGCGGCTTGCCGAACTGCCGCTCTATATCGACGATACGCCCGCGCTGACCATCGGCGCGCTGCGCACCCGCGCGCGGCGCATGAAGCGGCGGCACGATATCGGCCTCATCATCGTCGACTACCTCCAGCTGCTGCAAGGCTCGGGCCGCGCCAACGACAACCGCGTCAACGAAATCTCGGAAATCAGCCGCGGGCTGAAGACGCTCGCCAAGGAATTGCAGGTCCCGGTGATCGCGCTTTCGCAGCTCAGCCGTGCGGTCGAAAGCCGCGAGGACAAGCGCCCGCAGCTGTCCGACCTGCGCGAATCCGGCTCGATCGAGCAGGACGCGGACATGGTGTGGTTCATCTTCCGCGGCGATTACTATCACCTGCTGGTCAAGCCCGACACGCCGGACGCCTCCTCGCCGCCCGACGTACAGGAGAAGTATCGCCTGTGGGAAGAGAAGTTCGAAGGCCTCGTGGGCCGGGCGACACTGATCGTGGCGAAACAGCGCCACGGTTCGACCGGCAACGTGCCGCTCCACTTCCAGAGCGACATCACCAAGTTCACCTCGCCCAACTTCAAGGACTATTCGGACTACGGGTTCGAATAGCGGCCGGGGCGAAATCGCGCAGACCCTGGCCAGCCTGCCAAAGATCGCTTCGCATCGGCAGGCCCCCTCGCAAGCCTCTTGTCCGCGCCTGCGCTGCGGTTTAATCGGAACCCCACGGGGCCAAGCAACCTCCCGTCCAGGCTGAGACACAGGCCCAAGCGTTGCCTCGTCATCACCCTTGCCGTGCTTCCGCGCGGCGGGCCATTTTCGAGGTTGGCATGGCCGGACTGGACCTTTCGATTGCAAGCAAGGGCGCAGATGGCGCCGCGCCGCCCCCTTCATTCCGCGAGCTTCTCGCCGTTTTCACCCGGATCGGGTTCCTCTCCTTCGGCGGCCCTGCCGGGCAGATCGCGCTGATGCACCGCGAGCTGGTGGAAGAGCGCCGCTGGGTGGCCGAGGATGACTTCCTCCACGCGCTCAATTTCTGTCATCTGCTCCCCGGCCCCGAAGCGCAGCAGTTGGCGACGTGGATCGGCTGGCGCTTGCAGGGGGTGCGCGGAGGGCTCGCCGCGGGGCTGCTGTTCGTGCTGCCCGGCGCGGCGGTGATGTTCGCACTGTCGTTGCTCTATGCGCTGGCGGCGGACCTCGACTGGGTGGCGGCGCTGTTCCTCGGGGTCAAGGCGGCGGTGCTGGCGATTGTCTTGCAGGCGCTGCTGCGGATCGGGGCCCGTGCGCTGGATACGGGGCTGAAGCGGGCGCTGGCGGCGGCGGCCTTTGCCGGACTGTTCCTGCTGGGCCTGCCCTTCCCCCTGATCGTGCTGGGCGCAGGCGTGATCGGGATGCTGGTCGCACGCTCGCGGCCTGATCTTCTGGCGCTGAAGCCCGCGAACGGCACCGCGGCGCTCCCCGAACGGCCGTGGCGCACCACGATCCTTGCCGTGCTGACATGGGGCGCGATCTGGGCCGCACCGATGGTGCTGATCGCCGCAACGCTGGGGCAGGGGCACGTTCTGTGGCAGATCGGCGCGTTCTTCTCGCAACTGGCGATCGTCACCTTCGGCGGCGCTTACGCGGTGCTCGCCTATATGGCTCAGGAGGCGGTGCAGGGCTTCGGCTGGCTGCAAGCGAACGAGATGGCCGACGGGCTGGGCCTGGCCGAGACCACCCCCGGTCCGCTGATCCTTGTCACCCAGTTCGTCGGCACGCTGGCCGCTTACCGCACGCCCGAGCCCTTCACGCCGATGATCGCCGCGCTGCTGGGCGCGGGGCTGACCACCTGGGTGACCTTCGCTCCGTGCTTCCTGTGGATCTTCGCGCTCGCGCCGTGGATCGACCGGCTGGGACAGGCGGTGTGGCTGAAGGGCGGGCTGGCGGCGGTGACGGCAGCGGTGGTGGGCGTGATTGCCAACCTCACCGCGTGGTTTGCGCTCCACGTGCTGTTCGCCCGCGTCGCCACGCTGGAGGCGGGGCCGCTGCGGTTGAGCTGGCCGGACCTCGCCAGTTTCGACTGGCGGGCGGGTGCGCTTGCCGTGGCTGCGCTGGTGCTGGCGTTCGGGGCAAAGTGGGGCGTGCTGCGGCTGCTGGGCGCAGCGGCGCTCGGCGGGCTGGCGCTGGGTCTTGCGTTCTAGCCAGCGCCCGGCGCGTTTCATCGCGAGAGGGTGTTGCCCGCCGTCGGCGCGCCGCTACACCACCACATGATGGCCACCGCGAAGCCCGAGTCGCCACAGGGGGCGCCCGATTATTGCGACCTCGAACCGTTCAGCCTCGAGGCGGCGGGTCATGCCTTCACCTTCTACCCCCACGGGCAGGACCGGCTGAAGGCGCTGATCGCCCTGATCGAGAGCGCGCAGACCAGCCTGCAAATCTTCTACTACCTCTTTGACAGCGACACCTCGGGCACGCTGGTGCGCGATGCGCTGGTCGCCGCAGCGCGGCGCGGGGTGCGTGTGGAGCTGATCGTCGATGCCTTCGGCAATGATGCGGGCGCCGATTTCTTCGCTCCGCTGACCGAGGCCCGCGGCAGCTTCGCCCTGTTCGGGCCACGCTGGGGCACGCGCTATCTGGTGCGCAACCACCAGAAGTTCGTGATCGTCGACGAGACCCGCGTGATGACCGGCGGTGCCAATGTCTCGGACCACTACTTCGCCATCCCCGCCGAAAACGGCTGGTGCGACCTGTCGGTCACCATCGAAGGGCCGGTGGTGGAACAGTTCATCCGTTGGTTCGGCCTGCTCAAGGCATGGGTCGCGGGGGAGGAGCAGGGCAGCACCCGCCAGCTGCGCGCCTTGCGCGATATCGTGAAGCAGTGGGACGGCGGGGACGGCCCTGTGCGCCTGCTGGTCGGGGGGCCGCTTGTCCGCAAGGGCCACTGGGCGTGGGTGCTGCGGCAGGATCTGGTCGGCGCCACCCGGCTTGATACCGTCTCGGCCTATTTCTCTCCGCCGCGCAGCTTCCGCCGCCTGTTCGCGCGCATCGGCCGCCGGGGGAGCGCGCGGATGATCATGCCCGGCAAGTCCGATATCTCTGCCGCGATCGACATGGCCCGCCTGCTCTACGGCAAGCTGCTGCGCGCCCGGATCAAGCTGTTCGAATTCGGCGTCTGCAAGCTGCACATGAAGCTGCTGGTGGTGGATGATGTCGCCTATGTCGGCAGCGCCAATCTCGACAAGCGCAGCTTCCGCATCAATGTCGAGCTGATGGTGCGCATCGCCGATGCCGAGGTCGCCGCGGCCATGCGCCGGATCATCGACCATATGGAGGAATCGAGCGAGGCGATCACGCCCGCCTGGTATGCCCGCCACAGCACCCCGCTGGCGCGGTTGCGTTGGCGGATCGCCTATTGGCTGAACCTCGCCGATTATCGCATCAGCTCGGTCGGCACGCGCTGATCTTGCCCGATATTTCCGCCTATTATTAACGCCGGTTTTACGCATCTTCCCTAAGCAACTGGCCCATGAGAGGCCTCGTCAAGAACCTGCGACACGCGCTGATGCCGCCCGTTCCCGAGGCCATCCGTGACCAGTTCACGATCCTGCGCGCCCGCCGGGTCGAAAGCCAGTCCCCCACGATGTACGTGATGCTGCTCGCGACCACGCCGACTGCGGCCTGGGCGGGATCGGCAGACCTGCACTGGGGCATCAAATATGGCATGCCTGCGCTGCTGGCCGTGCTGTGCGTGCTCGGCCTGATCGAGAATATCGTCAGCCGCAGCCGCCACCTCAGCCTGCGCCGTGCGCGGCTGATCGTGAAGAAAACCGCCAGCGTATCCGGATGGGTCGGGGTGATGTGCAGCAGTTGGGCAGTGATCAACTGGCTGGCCTCCCCCCCTGAAAATCACGCTAGTTTCGCGATGATCATCGCCATGGGCGCGCTGGCGACGGCCTATTGCCTGTCCGCCATCCGCTTTGCCGCGATCCTCAATCTGGTGATCGGGGTGGTGCCGATTTCGGCGCTGATGCTCGCCTCGGGTCGCCCAGGGCAAGTGGCGGCGGCGACCAGCCTGGTGCTGGCGACCATGATCCTCGTGCGCTTCATCATGCAGGGG
This sequence comes from Sphingomonadales bacterium, assembly GCA_019750455.1. Lineage (GTDB taxonomy): Bacteria > Pseudomonadota > Alphaproteobacteria > Sphingomonadales > Sphingomonadaceae > Erythrobacter. The sequence continues at coordinate 16,075 of JAIEOM010000166.1, forward strand.
CACACGATGCTGATCGATCTGCTGCAATTGCAGCACCAGACCCGCGATCTGGCCAACACCGATCCGCTCACCGGTCTGGCCAACCGCCGCGCGCTGGACGAGGAGATAGCGGCTTCGTTGCGCAAGGGCGACGGGACTTCGCCGTTCAAGCTGGTGCTGCTCGATCTCGACGGGTTCAAGCCGGTCAACGACCGCTATGGCCACGCCTTCGGCGACAAGCTGCTGCGCAGCGTGGCCGAACGGCTGCGCGAGACGGTCGGCAATGGAGGGCTGGTGGTGCGTCAGGGGGGCGATGAATTCGCGGTGCTGATCCCCGCGGATTCTCCGCTCAACGATCTGCCGGTGGCCGATCGCCTGCTGATCGCGCTGGTGCGCCCGCACATGATTGATGGCGTGCCGGTCAGCGTGGGGGCCAGCGTCGGCGTGGCGCAGTGGCCGCAGGATGGCGCGGATGCCGATGCGCTGTTCGATTTTGCGGACCGCGCGCTCTATCAGGCCAAGGCCGAAGCACACGGGGGCAATGCCGCGCCGCCTGCCGAACCGGCCCTGCGCGCCTGAGCTTGCGGGGGCAGCGGCCGCCCTTTTCCTTGACTTCGCGCCAGCCCCGCCCTAGCTGGCGCGCTTCCCTACTTTTCGCGATTCTTGTATAAGGCCCGCCCATGGCACGCGTTACCGTTGAAGATTGCGTCGACAAGGTTCCCAACCGGTTCGACCTCGTTTTGCTCGCCGCGCAGCGTGCGCGCGAGATTTCGGGCGGGAGCGAGCTGACCATCGACCGTGACCGTGACAAGAACCCGGTCGTGGCCCTTCGTGAGATCGCCGAACAGACGATCACGCCTGCCGGTCTGCATGAATCGCTGGTCACCGGCCTGCAGAAGATCCTCCCCGATGACGAGGACGAAGCGGACGAAATCGGTTCGCTCAGCCAGTCGGCCGAAGCCCTGCGGATCACCGCCTCGGCACCGGCCCGCACCTCGTCGCTGGGCGGCGATTACGAAGGATAATCATTCCTTTTCAGGAATTTGCGCCATTTCAAGGGGCGGTCTAGGCACGGTCTAGACCGCCCCTTGGCCGTTCTTGACCCCTGTTTGACCGCTTCTTGACCCCACCTTGCCCCCGCTTGCCAAGCGTCAGGGGCGCGCTATCCCTTGACCGGGCGACTACAGGGGGGCGCATGGCATCGATCGCGGTCTACAGCGTGAAAGGCGGGGTCGGGAAAACGACGCTGGCGGTGAACCTCGCCTGGGCCGCAGCCAGCATCTCGCGCCGCCGGACGCTGCTGTGGGACCTCGACGCATCGAACGGCTCGGGCTTCCTGCTGGGCGTGGACGCCGGCAGAAAACGCAGCGCGGACAGCATGTTCGGCGAGAAGAGCGATCCCGCGAAACTGATCCGCCCGACCGCTTACCCGGGGCTCGACCTGCTCCCCGCTGACGAGAGCATCCGCGATCTGGACCGCCAGCTCGACCGGCTCGGCAAGAAGAAGCGGGTGGCGAAGCTGACCGAGGCTCTGGGCAAGACCTATGACCGCATCATCTTCGATTGCCCCCCTGTTCTCAACGAGTTGAGCGCACAAATCATGCGCGCCGCCGACCTCGTGATTGTCCCCCTGCCGCCCTCACCCCTGTCGGCCCGCGCCTTCGAGGCGGTGGTGGAGGAGGTGCGCGGGAGCGGCAAGGGGCACCCGCCAATCCTGCCCGTGCTGTCGATGCTCGACCTGCGCCGCAGCCTGCACAAGGCCGCGCGCGAGGCGAACCCGACCTGGCCGGCAATCCCGCTCGCCAGCGCGGTCGAGCAATGCGCGGTCGAGCGGCGCCCCGTAGGAGCTTTCGCCCCGCGCTCGCCCGCGGCACGCGCCATCGCCCAACTCTGGACCGCGATCGAGAAGAAACTGGCAGGCAAACAGGGGTAAAATAGCCGCTTCCGCAGGTTCGCCGATATCGCCTATGGTCAGACCGAAGGGGCGCGAGCAGCATGGGCGAATTCGGCGACAGCATCGGGACAGCAATAGAAGGCGGGCTGCTCGGCCGCGCGGTGGAGCCGCGTGCGGGCGAGACGGCGGACCATGCCTCGGGGCCGGTGACCTGCGCCAATTGCCAGACCGTCCATTCCGGCCATTTCTGCCCCGAATGCGGCCAGAAGGCGCACATCCACCGCAGCCTCGCTGCGATCGGCCACGACATCATGCACGGCGTGCTGCACCTCGACGGCAAGCTGTGGGAGACGCTCCCGCTGCTCGCCTTCAAGCCCGGTCACCTTACCCGCCGCTATGTCGAGGGAGAGCGCGCGAAGTTTGTCAGTCCGATGGCGATGTTCCTGTTCACCGTCTTCGCCATGTTCGCGGTGTTCCAGATCGTCGGCATTTCGGCCCCCACCGACCTGCCCTCCACGGCCTTCGACACAGACCAGAGCAGCCCGTTCCGCGACCAATTGCGCAAGGAAATCAACACCCGCGAACAGGAACGCGCAAGCCTGCCCGGCAACAGCCCGCGGCGGGCGGAACTGGACGAGGAGATAAAGGGGCTGAACCTCGTGCTCGAGAAAAACATGGCTGCCGGCGTTGGCGAGATCACGACTGGCAGCTTCAACACGGGCATCGCGTTTCTCGATAACAAGCTGATCGACAAGTGGAAGAAGAACCCGGGGCTGATGGTCTACAAGCTCCAGTCGAACGGGTACAAGTTCAGCTGGTTGCTGATCCCGCTGTCGCTGCCGTTCCTGTGGGTGATGTTCGCATGGCGGCGGCAATACAAGGCCTATGACCACGCGGTGTTCATCACCTATTCGCTGAGTTTCATGTCGCTGCTGTTCATTGTGATATCGATCATCAGCGTCGTTCCCGGCGGAGCCGGGTGGGCGGCAATGCTGTTCTTCATTGCCGCACCGCTGCATCTCTACAAGCAGCTGCGGCATGCCTATGGCCTGTCGAGGTTCTCGGCCTTCTGGCGGCTGTGCCTGCTGCTGTTCTTCTCCATCCAGTTCGTGCTGATAATTTTCCTGCTCATTCTCGGCGTGCTGGGAGCCTATTGATCCAGTTGCCAGATGGCCGCAGGCCGCGCGCGCAGTTTTCACGGAATAAAACGCCCCCCTCGGGCGTTGAACGTCTGCAATGACAGTTGTCGCAATCTATTCCTCGAAGGGCGGCGTTGGGAAAACGACGCTCGCCACGAACCTGGCGTGGTGTTCGGCGCAGGTGCCTGCGCGCCGGACGTTGCTCTGGGATCTGGACGCGGCGGACGGTGCGGGGTTCATGTTTGCCCTCGATCCGGACCGCAAGCGCCAGGCCCGCAGCCTGTTCGCCGGCGATGTGCAGGCCCATGCGCTGATCTGTCCGAGCAGCTATGCGGGCCTCGATCTGCTGCCCGCCGACAGCAGCCTGCGCGAACTCGATTCGCTGCTGCTGCGTCTCGGCCAGCGGCACCGTCTGGCGACGCTCAGCAGGCAGCTGGCGCGCAGCTATGACCGGCTGATCCTCGATTGTCCGCCGACGCTCAACGAGTTGAGCGCACAGGTGATGCGCGCAGCGACGCTGGTGATCGTGCCGCTGCCCCCCTCGCCGCTGTCGGCACGGGCATTCGACTTCGTGGTGGAGGAAATCCGCCGACACACGCGGCGCCCGCCGCCGATCCTGCCGGTGCTCTCGATGATCGACCGCCGCCGCTCGCTGCACTGTGAGGCCCTTGCGGCGAATCCCGGCTGGCCGGCGATCCCGATGGTCAGCGCGGTCGAGCAATGCGCCGTGCAGCGTCGGCCGGTCGGAGCCTTTGCGCCGCGTTCACCCGCCGCACTGGCCTTTGCGCGGCTGTGGGACGGGATCGAGCGCAAGCTTGCCCAGCTTGAAACCGGAGCGGCGGCGGCGGCCTGAACGCCCTGACGCAAAAGGGGCGCCCGGATCGCTCCGGACGCCCCCTTGGTGATCTGGTGTGATGGCGGATCAGGCGCCCTGCGGCGCCTCGTCACTGCCCGCGCCGCCGAAACGCTTGCCGGCCTTGGGGATCGCCGACCCGCGCACCGGAGCGGCGATGGTCGGGCCGCGCGGCGTATCGGGACGGTCGATCTTGCCGGTTTCGAGCAGCGCGTTGATCTCCTCGCCCGACAGCGTCTCGTATTCGAGCAGCGCCTGGGCGAGCAGGTGGAGCTGATCCTCATGGGTCGTGAGGATGTCGGTCGCCCGCTTGTGCGCGCCTTCGACGAGGCTCTTGATCTCGGTGTCGATCAGCTCGTTGGTCGAACCCGAACGGAAGGTCCGCTGCGCCGCGCCCATACCGAGGTAGCCTTCCGACTGTTCCTCGTACTGGAGCGGACCGAGCTTTTCCGACATGCCCCACTGGGTGACCATGTTGCGCGCCAGACTGGTCGCGTACTGGATGTCCGACGAGGCGCCGGAGCTGACCTTGTCGTGCCCGAAGATGATCTCTTCCGCCACGCGCCCGCCCATCGCGACCGAGAGGTTCGCGTGCATCTTGTCGCGGTGGTAGGAGTAGCTGTCACGCTCCGGCAGGCGCATCACCATGCCCAGCGCGCGGCCGCGCGGGATGATGGTGGCCTTGTGGATCGGATCGGACGCCGCCTCGTGCACCGAGACGATGGCGTGGCCGGCCTCGTGATAGGCGGTCATCTTCTTCTCGTCGTCGGTCATCACCATGCTGCGACGCTCGGCGCCCATCATGACCTTGTCCTTGGCGTCCTCGAACTCCTGCATCGCCACCAGCCGCTTGTTGCGGCGCGCGGCGAGGAGCGCGGCCTCGTTGACGAGGTTGGCAAGATCCGCGCCCGAGAAGCCCGGAGTGCCGCGCGCGATCACGCGCGGGTTCACGTCGGGAGCCAGCGGCACCTTCTTCATGTGCACGCCGAGAATCTTCTCGCGCCCGTCGATATCGGGAACGGGCACCACGACCTGACGGTCGAACCGGCCCGGACGCAGCAGCGCGGGGTCGAGCACGTCGGGACGGTTGGTCGCGGCGATGATGATGATGCCTTCGTTGGCCTCGAAGCCGTCCATCTCCACGAGGAGCTGGTTCAGCGTCTGCTCGCGCTCGTCATTCGAATTGCCGAGCCCGTGGCCGCGCGAACGGCCGACCGCGTCGATTTCGTCGATGAAGACGATGCACGGCGCGTTCTTCTTGGCCTGTTCGAACATATCGCGCACGCGGCTTGCGCCCACGCCCACGAACATCTCGACGAAGTCGGAGCCCGAGATGGTGAAGAAGGGCACGCCCGCTTCACCCGCGATGGCGCGCGCAAGGAGCGTCTTGCCGGTGCCGGGCGAACCGACCAGCAGCGCGCCCTTGGGAATCTGGCCGCCAAGCTTGGAGAACCGCTGCGGATCGCGCAGGAACTCGACGATTTCCTGAAGCTCCTCGCGCGCTTCATCGATGCCGGCGACGTCGTCGAACGTCACGCGGCCCGACCGTTCGGTCAGCAGCTTGGCCTTGGACTTGCCGAAGCCCATCGCGCCGCCGCCGCCGCCCTTCTGCATCTGGCGCAGGGCGAAGAAGGCGATCCCGAGGATCAGGATGAAGGGCAGCGAATTCATCAGGATGAAGAGCAGCACGCTCTGGCTTTCGCGCGCCTTGCCGGTGAAGCGCACGCCATTGTCTTCCATCAGCTTGGTGATGCCGACGTCATTGGGAACCGGGACGGTGGTGAAGCCGTCGCCGTTCTTGAGCGTGCCGGTGATGCTGTCGCTGCTCATCTGCACATCCTGCACCTCGCCTTCGGCCACCGCAGCGCGGAAGTCGGAGTAAGGGATGGGAGTGCCGCTCGGTTTGCCCGCGCCGCTGAACATCGTCACCACAAGGAGCAGGGCGAGGAAGATCCCGCCCCAGATCATCAGCTGCTTGACCCAGGGGTTGGGGCCATCGCCTTGCGGCTGGGGATCGTTCTGCTGACTCATCGCGACAGATTCCTTTCGTCACCCGCCAATGTAGGAAGGCCTGAGTGAATGGCAAGATAATGCGCAAGACCGCGCATGATGCTAATTTTCGAACAGGACTTTACGGATTATCGATTTCCCGCCCGCGCATAGGCGGCGAGGAAGACGTCCACCGCGCCCGCGATGCGCCGGTCGCGCTCCTCGGGGCTGACCACGGCACCGAAACGGCGTTCCAGATCGCCCATGCCCTTGCACATCGATACGAATTGCTCGGCAGCCAGCATCGGATCGGCGATGGCAAGCTCGCCCGCCTCGGTTTCGTGCGCCAGCCACGCACCGAACGCCTGCTTCATGCGCCACGGTCCGGCTTCGAGAAAGGCAAGGCCGATCGCCGGATCGGCCTCGGTCTCGGCAGCGATGCGGCGTTCGAACTGCATCATTTCCGGGCGAAACAGGAAAGCGAAGATCGCCTCGCCGATTGCGGTCATGCGCTCGCGGATCGTGCCTTGCGGCATGGCATCCATCGAGAAGTGGCCGCGCATCTTCTCGCATTCGCACTCGACCGCAGCGGTGAACAGCGCGCGCTTGTCACCGAACTGGTTGTAGATCGTGACCTTGGACACGCCGGCATCGGCCGCAACCTGCTCGATCGCGGTCGCGGCATAGCCGTGATGAAAGAACAGGTGTGCGGCGGTATCGACGATTGCGGCGCGCTTGGCAGCATCGAGCGGACGCCCGGCCTTGCGGCGGGCGGACTTTTTTCAGGCCCGGATGAACAGCCAATTGATAAAATGAACGGCTCCGTTCAGTTAAACGCGACCGTTCAATAATGCGCCGGGTCCCTCCCCGGTGCAACCCCGCCCGCTGACAAAGGTTCCTGCCACGTGCTCTGGATCGCCATCAGGATGCTCACCGGGGATGCCCAGAAGTTCTACGGGCTGTTGTTCGGCATCGCTTTTTCGACGCTGCTGATCACCCAGCAGATGACGATCTTCGTCAACCTCGTCGAACGCGGGGCGAGCGGCGTTTACAACGCGCCTGAGGCGCAGGTGTGGGTGATGGATCCGGTCAGCCGCACCACCGACGTCAGCTACGCCATGCCCTCCACCGCGCTCGACAAGGTGCGGGCGGTGCAGGGCGTGGAATGGGCGGTGCCGCATCTGCGCGCGGTCGCCAATGTCCGCACCTCCGACGGCGATCTGGAAGGCGTGGGCGTGATCGGCGTCGACGATGCAACGCTGATCGGCCTGCCCAAGCGCATGGCGGTGGGCGACAAGTCGGTGTTCTTCGCCCCCGATACCGTGGTGATCGACGATGTCGGCACCACCCGCCTGTTCCCCAGCGCCAAGGCAGCGATGGGCCAGCGGCTGGAACTGAACGACCAGCGCGCGGTGATCCGCGGCATCGCCGACGCGATCCCCAGCTTCACCAGCACCGTGGTGCTCTACACCCGCTATTCCAACGCACTGAACTTCGTCCCCGGCACCCGCAACCGCCTGTCCTTCGTGCTGGTCGGGGTCTCACCCGGCGAAACGCCGGAAGCCGTCGCGGCGCGGATCGAGAAGGAAACCGGACTCAAGGCCGAAACCCGCGCCGAGTTTGCCCGTGCCGGGGTGGACTTCATCATCGAGAACACCGGCATCCCGACCAATTTCGGCATCACCGTGTTCCTCGGCTTTGTGGTCGGGGTGGCCATCGTGGGCCTCACCTTCAGCCTGTTCCTGCGCGACAACATCAAGCAGTTCGGCGCGCTGAAGGCGATTGGCGTGACCAACAGCAAGATCGTGCAGATGGTCGCTACGCAGGCGGGGATGGTCGGCACCATCGGCTATGCGCTGGGCGTGATCGGCACGGTCGCCTTTATCAAGGGATTCGGCTCCAATCCCTTCTTCAAGGGCTTCTACATCCCCTGGCAGATCCCGCTCATCAGCCTCGCGGCGGTGGTGGTGATCCTTGCCATCACCGGCTTCGTCGCGATCCGGAGCGTGCTGAAGACCGAACCGGCGGCGGTGTTCCGGTGAGCGAGGCGACAATCATGGACACCACCCCCATCGGCGGCTGCGCCCCCGAAGCGGCGATCTGCGCGCGCGGCATCACCCGCGATTTCGAGGCCGGGCAGACCACCATCCGCGTGCTCCACGGCATCGACACCGACATCCGCCCGGGCGAGCTGACCTATGTCGTGGGCGAAAGCGGGTCGGGCAAGACGACGCTGATCTCGATTATGTGCGGCATTCTCTGGCCGACGACAGGCGAGGTGAAGGTGTTCGGCACCGATATCTACAAACTGTCGGACACCGAGCTGGTCAAGTTCCGTCTGAACAATATCGGCTTTATCTTCCAGCAGTACAACCTGATCCCTTCGATCGACGTCGCCAGCAACGCCGCGGTCCCGCTGATCGCGCAGGGCATGCCGCGCGAGGAGGCGCGCGAGAAGGCCAAGGTGCTTCTCGACAAGCTCAACATCGGCAACCAGGCCGACAAGCTGCCGCGCCAGCTATCGGGCGGGCAGCAGCAGCGCGTCGCCATCGCCCGCGCACTGGTGCACGAACCGCGCCTGGTTGTGTGCGACGAGCCGACCGCGGCGCTCGATGCCTCATCGGGCCGGCGCGTCATGGACCTGCTGCGCGAGGTCGCCGTGGCACCGGACCGGGCCTGTATCATCGTCACCCACGACAACCGCATCTTCGATCTGGCCGACCGGATCATCGTGCTGGAAGACGGGCGCGTCACCCATGACGGCAAGGAAATGCCCGATGGTCACTGACGCCCCCACCCCTCCCTCTCCCTTCCGCTTCCCCCGAGGACACCATGCTGCGTAACCTGAGCTTTGCCCGCCAGATCCTGCCCGCCGCCGCGCTGATCGGGATTGCCGTTGCCGTGTGGCTGATCCTTGTCGGCCTGCCCGACCGTTCGACCGCCGAGCCTGCCGAACAGCCGCCCAAGGCAGTCGGCAAACTTGCCAACGAGCCGCGTGTCGCGGGTGCCGGGATCGTCGAGCCGGCCAGCGAGATCATCGACATCGGCTCGGCCCTGTCGGGACTCGTGACCGAGGTGCGCGTTCGCCCGGGGGACCGCGTGGCCAAGGGCGATGTGCTGTTTCTGGTCGATGCCCGCGCCGCCCGTGCACAACTCGATCAGGCCAATGCCGCAATCGGCGAGGCACGAGCCGCGATCGCCGAGGCGAGCGCCGCCCAGATGACCGCCCGTCAGCAGCTCGCGCTCTATCGCGGCCTTGCCGATCCCGCCGCCGTGAGCCGCGCCGAGGTGATCCGTGCCGAGGGCGAGGAAGCCGCCGCGACCAGCCGCCTCGGCCTTGCCCGGGCGCGGCTTGCCTCGGCCCAATCCTCTGCCGCCGCCGCGCGGACCGAGATCGACCGCCTCGTCATCCGCGCGCCGATCGCCGGGGAGATCCTCGCGGTCAACATCCGCGCCGGCGAGTTCGTTGCCACGCAGGGTGGCAGCAGCCAGCCCTTCATCCAGATGGGCGAGACCAACCCGCTGCACGTGCGCGTCGATATCGACGAGAACGAAGTGAGCCGCGTGGCGCTGGGCGAACCGGCGGTTATCAGCCCGCGCGGGGCCGCCGAGATGCACGTGAAAGCGACCTTCGTGCGCGCCGAACCGCAGGTGGTGCCCAAGCGTTCGCTCACCAACTCCGCTGCCGAGCGCGTGGATGTGCGCGTGCTCCAGCTGATTTACGCCCTGCCGCCGTCCGAAGCCTTCCGCGTCGGCCAGCAGATCGATGCCTTCATACCGGCCAAGGCGGGTGCCCCCGCCAAGTCGGAGGGCTGAGGCGATGCGCCGCCGCAACTTCGCAGGGGCAGCGCTGCTTCCGCTCGCGCTGGCCGCCTGCGCCACCGTGCCCGAGGTCGCCACGCCGACGCCCGATCTGCCGCAAGCCTTCTTTTTCGCGCCCGAAGCGACAACCGGCGCGGCGCTGGCCGCGCTGATGCCGCAGAGCGATCCGGCCTATGCCACGCTGTCGCAGGCGGCGCTCGCCGAAGGGCCGAGCCTTGCCGAGGCGCTCGCCCGGATCGACATCGCCCGCGCCGGGGCCCGCGGGGCCGAGGCCGCGCGCCTGCCCGATATCACCGCCGATGCCAGCACCCGCCGCAACCGGATCAACCCCGCGCAGTTCGGGCAGGCGGGCCAGCAGGGCTTCATCCCCCGCGAACAGACCTCCTACGGCGCGAATATCAACGCCAGCTGGGATCTCGACATCTTCGGGCGATTGAAGGCGCAGGAACGCGCCGCGCTCGCCCGGATCGATGCTGCCACCGCGCAGGCGCAGGGCGTGCGGCTGGCGCTGCTCGCCGAGATCGCCGCCAGTGTCATCGACTGGCGCGTGCTCGATGCCCGCGCCGCTGCGATCGAGGCCGATGCCGCCTCTGCACGCCAGCTCGCAGGCCTTGCCAAGGTGCGCGAGGATGCAGGGATCGCGCCGGGTTTCGACCGTATCCGCGCCGAGGCCAATGCCAGCGCCTCGGCAACCCGCCTCGCCACGCTCGATAGCGAACGCGCGCGACTGACCGGGCGGCTGGTGACGCTGACCGGGCAAGATGCTGCCGCTGTGCGTGCCGCCCTCGCCGCGCCTGCACCCGCCCTCGCCCCGGCATCGGCGCCCGCCGCGCTGCCATCGGACCTGCTCGCCAACCGGCCCGATGTCGCCGCCGCCGCCGCCAACCTCGCCGCCAGCGATGCCGACATTGCCGCCGCCGCCCGCGCGCGTTTTCCGCGCATCACGCTGTCGGGGGTGATCGGGCTCCTCGCCTTCGATCCGGGCGCGCTGTTCGACGATTCCGTCGTCGGATCGCTCACCGGCGGGATCGCCGGGCCATTGCTCGATTTCGGCCGTGTGGCGGCCCAGATCGATGCCGCCACCGCAGACAAGCGCGCCGCCTTCGCCGCCTATCGCGGGGCGGTATATCAGGCGCTGGGCGATGCCGAGGCGGCTTACGGCGTGGTCACCGCTGCCGATGCCGAGGCGAGCCTCGCGGTCACCCAGCGCGACCAACTGACCCGCGCGGCACAGATCGCCGAGACCCGCTACCGCGCCGGCCTCGCCAGCTTCCTCGAAGTGCTGGAAGCCCGCCGGGCGGCGGATTCGAGCGGAGAGAACGCAGCGGCGGCACTGGGGCGCGCCGCCCGTGCGCGGATCGTGCTGTGGCAGGCCCTAGGCGGCGAGGCGGTAGCGGCGGACTAGCGCGTTTTCCTACACGGCGAGGCACGGATATGAGGGGGCGTTCTTTCGCATCGTCCGCCCCCCTCACTCGTGCGCAGGCACCAGCTTTCCCGCCGCGAAAAATTCTGTTCGACTGCCGGTTTTCGTATCAGGAATCTGATTTCCCTGTATAATTTCTTTGTAGGGAAAATGACACGGTGTAACCTTTGTCCGCTTGCCTACTTGCGCTGGATCAGCGCGGACCGCTCGCAGCGGCACACCACCTCGCCTCGCTGGTTCGTCATCTCGTGAACCCAGGTGACGATCCCGGCGTCAGGGCGCGACTTGCTTTCCCGCAGTTCCTTCACCTCTGACGAGGCGCGCAAGGTGTCGCCGATGAACACCGGCTTGGGCGTCACCACCTTGTCGAAGCCGAGATTGGCGACCAGCGTGCCCAGCGTCGTCTCGCCCACCGACAGCCCGACCAGCAGGCTGAAGGTGAAGGTGGAATTGACCAGAATCTGCCCGAACCCGCTCGCCTTGGCCGCCTCCACATCGATGTGGAGCGGCTGCGGGTTATGGGTCATGGTCGAGAACAGCAGATTGTCGGTCTCGGTCACGGTGCGGCGGATCGGGTGCTCGATCCGCTCGCCAACCTGCCATTCGTCGAAGTACTTGCCCGCCATTACGCCGCACCCCACCGCGCGACCACATCCGCGCCATCATCCGCGCTCGAACGCACCGCGCCCGGCGTGCGGCTGAAGCGCGGGGCGGGGGCGGTGTGCCAGATGCCGTCATGCTCCACATAGGCACCGCGCGCCTTCATGTGCGGATGCTCGCGCGCATCCTCGATGCCGAGCACGGGAGCGAAACAGGCGTCCGAGCCTTCGAGGAGCGCGCACCATTCGGCCTGCGTTTTGGTCAGGAACAGCGCGGCCAGCTTTTCGGCATAGTCATCCCAGTTGGCGGGGTTCATCTGCGCCTGCGCCAGTTCCGCCGGAGCGCCGGCCTTTGCCAGCATCTCGGCATAGAACTGCGGCTCGATCGACCCGAGGCTGATCTCCTTGCCGTCGGCGCATTTGAAGCAGCGGTAGAAATGCGCCGCCCCGCCGAGCATCCCCTTGCCGCGCTCGGTGGAAAGGTGCGGCACGTGACGCACGCCGAAGAAGAAGCTCATCAGGCTGGTCGCCCCGTCGACGATCGCGGCATCGACCACCTGCCCCTTGCCGGAGCGTTCGCGTTCATAGAGCGCGGCCATGATCCCGAAGGCGCAATACATCGACCCGCCCCCGAAATCGCCGACGAGGTTCTGCGGCGGAGTGGCTGTCTCGCCCGCCTTGCCGACCGCCGCGAGCGCGCCGGTGATGGCGATGTAGTTGATGTCGTGCCCGGCGGCCTGCGCGAGTGGGCCATCCTGTCCCCAGCCGGTCATGCGGGCATAGACGAGGCGCGGGTTCGCTTCGAGCAGCACGTCGGGCCCCAGCCCCAGCCGCTCCATCACGCCGGGGCGGAAGCCCTCGATCAGCACGTCGGCATTGGCGGCGGCCGCGCGCACAGCGGCCTTGCCCTCGTCGCTCTTGAGGTCCAGCGCCAGCCGGTGCCGCGCGCGCTCCACCACCGGATTGCTGACGCCGCCGCCTGGCCGGTCGATCCGCACCACCTCGGCACCCAGATCCGCCAGCAGCATGGCAACATGCGGACCCGGCCCGATCCCGGCGAATTCAAGAACACGAAGGCCGGAAAGCGGCCCCGATGACTGGCTCATAAATCTCTCCCTTTGCGCGCAGCCTTACGCAACCGGCCAAGCCGAGAGCAAGTGCTGACATTGTCAGGCCCCCCGCCCTCGCTTCGAAGCCTCGGCTTGCCCGGGCGAAAGGCAAACTTGCTTGTGAGGGGAATTTCAGCGTCTAACTGCACCACCATGCGCAGTCTGACCCATCTCGAACGGCTCGAGGCCGAAAGCATCCATATCTTCCGCGAGGTCGTGGCCGAGGCGGAGAACCCGGTGATGCTCTATTCGGTGGGCAAGGATTCTTCGGTGATGCTGCATCTGGCGCGCAAGGCCTTCTACCCCGCGCCCCCGCCCTTCCCGATGTTGCACGTGGCAAGCGGATGGGATTTCGCCGACCTGCTCGCCCACCGCGACCGCACGGTGCGCGAATACGGGCTGAGGCTGATTGTCGCGGAGAATGAAGAGGCCGAAGCGCAGGGCATTAACCCCTTCGACACCGGCAGCGCGCTCTATTCGCAGGCACAGCTGACTGACCCCCTGAAGCGCGCGCTCACCGCCCACGGCTTCGATGCGGCCTTCGGCGGCGGGCGGCGGGACGAGGAAAAGGCGCGGGCGAAGGAGCGCATCTTCTCGTTCCGCAGCGCCAGCCACCGCTGGGACCCGAAGAACCAGCGCCCCGAGCTGTGGAACCTCTACAACGCCAGGAAGGCCAAGGGAGAGAGCATCCGCGTCTTCCCGATCAGCAACTGGACCGAGCTCGACATCTGGCAATATATCGCACTGGAAAAGATCGACATCGTCCCGCTCTACTTCAGCAAGCCGCGCCCGACCGTGGAGCGTGACGGCATGATCCTCGTGGTCGATGATGATCGCTTCCGGCTCGAACCCGGCGAGCAGCCGGTGACCCGCTCGGTCCGCTTCCGCACGCTGGGCTGCTACCCGCTGACCGGCGCGACCGAGAGCACGGCAACAGAGATGAACGACATCATCCAGGAAATGCTGCTCGCCACCGGCTCCGAACGGCAAGGCCGCGCGATCGACAAGGGCCAGTCGGCCAGCATGGAAGACAAGAAGGCGGAGGGGTATTTCTGATGAACGACCAATCCTCCTTCCGGACCGATGCCCTCATCGCCGAGGATATCGAGGCCTATCTCGACCAGCACCAGCACAAGAGCCTGCTGCGCTTCATCACGTGCGGCAGCGTGGACGATGGCAAGTCGACCCTGATCGGGCGGCTGCTCTACGATTCCCGGATGATCTTCGAAGACCAGCTGGCGGCGCTGGAAAGCGACAGCGCCAAGCACGGCACGCAGGGGCAGGAGATCGATTTCGCCCTGCTGGTCGATGGCCTCGCCGCCGAACGCGAGCAGGGCATCACCATCGACGTCGCCTATCGCTTTTTCACGACCGAGAAGCGCAAGTTCATCGTCGCCGACACACCGGGGCATGAACAATACACCCGCAATATGGTGACCGGCGCTTCGACCGCGGACCTCGCCGTGATCCTGATCGACGCGAGGAAGGGCGTGCTGCAACAGACGCGGCGGCATTCCTATCTCGTCCACCTGCTCGGCATCCGCCACGTGGTGCTGGCGGTGAACAAGATGGATCTGGTGGGCTACGATCAGGCGACGTTTGACGCCATCCTTGCCGACTACGGCGCTTTTGCCGCCAGCATCGGCATCACCGATTTCACCGCAATCCCGATTTCGGGCTTCAAGGGCGACAACATCACTTCGCTGTCCGCCAACACCCCTTGGTATCAGGGGCCTGCGCTGATCGAGCATCTCGAGAACGTAGAGGTCGATGCCGCCGCTGCACAAGGCGCGCCGTTCCGGATGCCCGTACAGTGGGTCAACCGCCCCAATCTCGACTTCCGCGGGTTTGCCGGACAGATCGCCAGCGGCACCATCCGCCCGGGCGATGCAGTGCGGATCGTGCCATCGGGCAAGACCTCGACGGTGAAGACCATCTCGACGTTCGACGGTGACCTGTCCGAGGCGGTCGCGGGCCAATCCGTGACCCTCACCCTCGCCGACGAGGTCGATTGCTCGCGCGGAGACCTCATCGCCGCCGCGGGCGATCCGCCGCAGGCCTCGGACCAGTTCTGCGCGACCTTCGTGTGGATGGACGAGGAGGCGCTGAAGCCCGGGCGCGGCTACTGGCTCAAGCTCGGCACCCAGACGGTCACCGCCACCGTCCAGGCGCCCAAATACGAGATCGACGTCAACAGCCTCGAACACCTCGCGGCCAAGACTCTCGGCCTCAACGCCATCGGGGTTGCCGAGTTCGCGACAGACCGCCCGATTGCCTTCGAGCCTTACGAGACGAACCGGCAGCTCGGCGGGTTAATCCTCATCGACAAGTTCACCAATGCGACCGTCGCGGCGGGGATGATCGCCTTCAACCTGCGCCGCGCCGACAACGTTCACTGGCAGCCCACCGCAATCACCCGCGATGATCACGCGGGAATGAAAAACCAGCGCCCGCGCGTGCTGTGGTTCACCGGCCTTTCGGGCAGCGGCAAATCGACCATCGCCAACGAGGTCGAAAAGCAGCTGTTCCTGATGAACCGCCACACCTTCCTGCTGGATGGCGACAATGTCCGCCACGGCCTCAACCGCGATCTCGGTTTTACCGAGGCTGACCGGATCGAGAACATCCGCCGTGTGGGCGAGGTCGCCAAGCTGATGGCGGATGCGGGGCTGATCGTGCTCACCGCCTTCATCAGCCCTTTCCGTGCCGAACGCGAGATGGTGCGCGCGATGCTTGCGCAAGGGGAATTCATCGAGATTTTCGTCGACACCCCCCTCGAAGTTGCCGAGGCGCGCGATGTGAAGGGGCTCTACAAGAAGGCGCGCAGCGGGCAGCTCAAGAATTTCACCGGGATCGACAGCCCTTATGAACCGCCGGAACATCCGGAAATCCGCGTCAACACCGTCGACATGACCCCCGAGGAAGCGGCACGCTACATCATCGACAGGATCCTGCCGCTCAAATGAACCTCGCCGATCTGGATGATGCCGCGCTCGCCGCGCACCTCGCTGCCGAGGCGGGACGGCTGCTGATCGATGTGCGCGAGGGCGCGGGCCTTGCGGGCAAGGCCTTGGGCGTGGCCGGAGATGCCGCCGCCAATCGCTACCTGTGCGACGCCCTGCGCGCCGCGCGGCCCGATGACGGGCTCTTGTCCGAAGAGGAAAAGGACAATCCGGCGCGGCTTGCCAAGTCGCGCGTGTGGATCGTCGATCCGGTCGATGGCACCCGCGAATATTCCGAAGGCCGCGCCGATTGGGCGGTGCATGTCGCGCTGGCGGTGGACGGTGTGCCGGTAACGGGTGCGGTCGCGCTACCCGGCCTTCCCGGCGAGGTCGTGCTGCGCTCGGACCAGCCGCAAGACCTGTGCCTGATGGCACCGCGCCCGCGCTTCGTGGTCAGCCGCACCCGCCCTCCGCGAGAGTCGGAGGCAGTGGCGGCAGTTCTCGGCGGGGAACTGGTGGCGATGGGCAGCGCCGGGGCCAAGGCCATGGCGGTTGTGCGCGGCGAGGCGGAGGTCTATCTCCACGCGGGCGGCCAGCACGAATGGGACAGCTGCGCCCCGGTCGCAGTGGCGCTGGCGCATGGCCTGCATTGCTCGCGCATCGACGGCAGCCCGCTGATCTACAACCGGGCGGACACCTACATGCCCGATCTCCTGATTTGCCGCCGCGAGTGGACCGAACAGGTGCTCGCTGAAATCGCGGGCCTTGCCGGCTGATTGACACGCGGGCCACGATTGCCCAATGCCGCACCGGGTCCGGATTGTGCAATGCAGCAAGCGGGGATGCGGTGCGTGGCGAATGACAGGATCAGGGTGCTCGCGGTCGCCTCGGGCGGCGGCCATTGGGAGCAGCTCATGCTGCTGCGCCCGACCCTAGAGCAGTATGATGTCCGCTTTGCCACCACGGAACCGGCGGTTGCCGCGCAGCATGGCGTTTCGGGTGCGGAAACCCTGCCCGACTGCAACCAGAACATGCCGCTGCAATCGGAGCTGTGCGCGCTGGTCGCGCCCAAGATCGTGGTCAGGCACCGCCCCCGCGTGATCCTGTCCACCGGTGCCGCTCCGGGGTTCTTCTGCATCCTTGCCGGACGACTGATCGGCGCGCACACGCTGTGGATCGACTCTGTTGCCAACGGTGAGGAGCTGTCGATGTGCGGCAAGCTGTCCAAGTGGTTCGCCCACGAATGCTGGACCCAGTGGGAACACCTCGCCGGACCGGATCGCCCGCGTTATCACGGAGCTGTGCTGTGATCATCGTCACGGTCGGCATGCAATTGGGCTTCGACCGGCTGATCAAGGCGATGGACGCACTTGCGCCGACACTCGGCATGCCGGTGATCGCCCAAACCGGCGAGGGCAGCTACCAGACGCACAACATGGAGGCCCGCGCGAAGATCGCATCCGCCGGGTTCGAGGCGCTGCTGGGCGATGCTCGACTGATCGTCAGCCATGCCGGGATCGGCACGGTGCTCACCGCGGCACGCTGCAAGAAACCGATCCTGCTGGTGCCCCGCCGCGCGGATCTTGGCGAACACCGCAATGACCACCAGCTCGCCACGGTGCGAAAGCTGGCCGGACGCCCCGGGATCCTTGTCGCGCAAGACGAAACCGGATTGCAGGAACAGATCGCCGCCGCACTGGCATTGCGGGAATGGACCGAGGTGCGCTCGCCCACCGCCAGCCAGCTGCACCACGCGCTGGCCCGCTTCATCGAAGGCAAGGGTCTGTGACGCGGGTCCGCGCCAGCACGCCCGGGATTTGACTTGACGATATCGGCTGGCCCTTGCGATGAATCGATCCTGCGCGCCAGCCCGATAATAACGACCAAGCATGGTCCCGACCAAACGGGGCCGGCTGCAACCCGGAGCGTCCTCTCATGCTGACCTATCGTGCCACTGCCTTCGCCCTCAAGGCCTTCTGCTGAACAGCACCACGAAGTACGCCTATCGGCGGATCGGCAACATCATCGGCGGCAGGAGCCGGGCCGGTGGTCCGCAGGCGCATTATTTGACCCGCGCCGACTAGA
>JAIEOM010000202.1 GCA_019750455.1 Sphingomonadales bacterium
ACCGTATACGTTGACGCAGACTGATCAGAGCTTCTCAAAATCCTACTTGCAAGCGGGGCGGGCCATACGTTTTTTGAAGCTGTGACCGGCTTTGCGCAGCAGCGACCACACCGTGTTGGGGCTCACCTGGTAGCCGCGCTCGACCAGTTCGACTGCCAAGCCCCGGACAGTCAGATGCGGGCACTCCTCAAGGCGCAACAGCATCCAGTCCTGCTCGTCCGCCAGAACACGCCGCCTGTAGCCACCCATCGGCCGTGAACCGGCACTGCCGGTCTCGCGCAGACGCTGCGACCACTTCAACGCGCTCGCAACGCTCACCCCAAAAGTCGCTGCAACTTCGCGACCCGAGCGGCCGGACAAAACCGCAGCCGCCACCCGCTCCCGTAAATCGTCAGAATAGGCTCGTGCCATCGCTGCTGGCCTCCTGCCCAGCCAGCAGCTTGAATCACAATCAGCACCCCTTGGGAATCCCACATCGATTCAGTCTAAACAGGACAGACTCTAGGGCCGAAGACGAATTGCTCACGCTCCCGCAGGTCGAGGAATTCGTTAAGCTCAAGCGCAGTGCGATCTACACAAAAATCAAGAAAGACGGGTTCCCCAAAAATATCATGCTCGGCGGCCGGGCCGTCTGGCGAAAGAGCGAGGTAATGGCCTGGGTCGATGAGAAAGCCGCCCAAGGCCGAGGATCAAGGCGCTAGCGGGGCTTGCGCCTGGGGCTATCGATGACCTCGGCAGGCGATAGTGCGCCTTCCATGATCATGTCTGCCCAACGCTGCGCCAATTCGCGCCTCCGATCCATGTAGCGTGCCCGGTTGTACCGCAGCTCGGTGGCGCTCATGCCCGCGGGCGTGTGGGCCAGCATCAGATCAATGATCAATCGGTCGCCAAGCAATCTCAAGTCAGTGCCCAACTCACGTTCGGCCTGCTCATTCATGATGGTCGAAAAGCTTGAGCGCCAGCCATGCGGCACATGGCGCCCTTTATAGCCCTCACGGTTGTAGAGGTAACCGATCGCATTCTCGGTCATCGCGACAGTGCCAGCACGGGCATTGGGGAACACGAAAGGTGCTTTGCCGGTCAGAAGGCGAACAGCCCGCAATGTTTCCACGGCCTGCCGCGACAGCGGGATTTTGTGGTCAAAAGCCTCATCGCTGCGCAGGTGCAGCTCCTGCTTGATCTTATCGGCAGGCACTGTCCAGAGTGCCTCGCTGACATCCGCCGACGGATTGCCCCAGTCGACCCCGCTGATCTCGCGCCATTCCATATGCCGGACCATGCCTGGGCGCTGGGCTGTGAGTGCAAGGAATCGGCCCGCAAGCCGAGTGACAGGGGACGCGCCCGCCCGGTCGATGTCGCCGAGCATTCGCCTGATTGCGTCCACCTCCAGCAGCGCGGGATAGCGCTTCGAGGGCGGCAGAGGCGCGAGTGCATCATTGATGTCGTTCGCGGGGTTCTCGAGCCCAGCGCCATGCGCGTTAACGTAGCGATAGATGGCAGCGACCCGTTGTTTGACCCGCCGGGCCGTCTCGATGGACCCGCGCGCCTCAATCTTCTTCAGCACCGAAAGCAGCAGTGGCTTATCGATCGCGCCCATCGGCATCGTGCCCAGATGCGGGAAGATGTCTCGCTCAAGGCTCGTGATTACATCGTCTGCGTGAACCGGTTTCCACCTCGGCTTCTGGACCGTGTGCCATTCACGGGCTGCTTGTTCAAAAGTCTGGAAGGTGCCGCTATCGCCAACCAGCTTGGCCCGCTTGGCAGAAACGCGGGGGTCGCGGCCCTCTCGCAGCAGCTTGCGAGCATCATTGCGCTTCTCCCGTGCCTCGGCGAGCGATACCTCCGGATAGGTGCCCAGGGTAAGGAGCTGTTCCTTGCCCTCCAACCTGTACTTGAAGCGCCACGATTTATGATTCTTTGGCGAGACATGCAGGAAGAGCCCGCCGCTGTCGGATACCTTGTAAGCCTTGTCCTTTGGTGTTGCAGCGCGAACAGCCTTGTCCGTAAGCATCCGATACCCCCAATCGCTCGAGTTCCTTACCCCCAGTCTACCCCGACATGCATCTGGCTGGGGCTGAATTGGGCTGAAGCGGATTGGACGGCAAAGCCCTGTATTGTAAAGGGCTGGCGAGGGCTTCTGGAGGGGTTTGGACCGGCTTGGAAAGGCCGGTGGCGGAGAGGGTGTCCGACTTTTTACTAATAAAACGTAATTTATATCAGCAATTTAAAAGACCATTGTAATTCTTTACCCACATTTTTCCCAACGCTCGGCACGGATCAGCTCAGCCACCTAGTGTTCGACCGCCTCCGACTTAGCAATACTGGCGTTGGCACGTCCAGTCAGAGTCCCGTTCGGATCATCGCGGGCTGCTTGCGCGTTCAACAGGGTCTTCAAGATGCCCAGTCATGCCTGGCGGCTATTCCGGCATGAACGTCCTTGGCAGAGACGGTGCGTCCCGCCTCGGCATCGGCAAGCCCACGTTTCGCGCGCCCTTCTCCCTCGGTCCAGATATCGTCAAGCGACCGCTCGCTTAGGCCACTGTCGATCCCTTCGTTCATTGCCTTGCGCAGTTCAGCGAGTTTGCCCTGCTCCTCCTGATCGCGGCGCACGAGATCACGGATATACTCGCTGTCGCTGGTAAATAGCCCCCGTGCAATCTGAGCCTTGATCCAGATATCCTGCGCGTCGCTCAGCGTGATGGTTTTGCGGACGGTCGGCATAGTTTGCTCCTCGTGACGAAGGTACCATATGATTGGCGCAGGAGGAAACGGACCGGGACGGAATGAACCGTCGGGACAGACGGAGCGTGATCGGATCTCACCGGGCAAGCTTGGCGCGTCCTGCCGCGGCAGGACAGCTCACCATCGCTGTCTCAGATTTTCCTGCGCCAAGCGCCGGTTTGCCTCGATTTCGTGCAGCGAATACACTATCTCGCGCCAAGGAGATTCAGGACCATGCCCGATCCCCAGAACCCGGTTGTGATTGACAGCGGATCGATAAATCCGCGCGCCTTGGCAGAGAAACTGAACATTTCGCTCGCCGAGCTGGCTGGAATGGTCGGCGTGAACCGCAACACCTTGGCGGCAGAGCCGCTTGGTAGAAAGGGTCACGAGGCCTTGGCACCGCTGGTCCGCCTGCTGGCTTTCGCAACCGAAATGGCCGGCTCGCTTGAAGGTGCCGTGGAGTGGTTCAAACACACTCCAATCGTATCGATGGGCACCAAGACAGCAATGGAGCACGTCAAGGACGGCAAAGTTGAATGGGTCTATCATTACCTTGAGCGCGTCTATAACGGGGCTTATGCCTAGCCAAGCGAGGCGCCCGAGCATACCTCGGCCTGACTGCTCGAGCTGCGCGTCGACTTGACACAGCGCACCGCAGACCGACGGCTGCCCGTTTGCATTAAGAATGCAGATGGCAGCTTGAGACGCTAGCCGGGAGGGACGTGGACTTCACGTAAGGCCCGCATCGCGACGAAATTTTCCAACACAAGCTTATGATATTTAACGATAATTATCGTTATTGATGAGATAAATATATATTATGTAAATTCCGATACCTTAACTGTCCATGTAAACTGTGTCCAGTGTGGTGCTATTGCGCTTACCGTCATGGCTGTCTTCCAAGAGCATCAGCAAGCATAATTTGCGCAGCGTCAATGTCGCAATAGAGTTGTTGCTGCGCGAAGCACTGACACTGCGCGCGCTGAAGGTGGAACGCAGCGGAACGACGCGCCGCAATCGTCTGTCGGGTGCCAATTCACGCTGCGTGGGTCCGGGCGTAAGCCGCAGCACGGCCGCTAACCCCTTCTGATGTGATAGACGCGCGCAGCATCGCACGGCGCATTGAGCTCGGTCATCCGGCAGGTGCAATCGACCGCCACCAGTCGGCAGTAAAGCCGGGTGAAGACCGCCGCATACCAGTGGAACAGGCTTTCGGGCGGCATCATCGGATCGCCCGTCCTGCTGCGGTCAATGGTGAAACGCCATGCGCTCTGCGGCACATACGTTCCCGCGCCAATGAAGGTCCAGGCGTGCTTGCGGATCGCCGCCATCAGCAGCGTGGCGGCGGCCGCAGCAGGCAGGTGCCGCAGCAGCCACACAGCGGGGCGCGGGATGCGGTGGGCGATGATGTAATCGGCGGTGCGCGCGCCCGCGTCCTCGGCAATCACGAAGCTGCCGATCGACTCATGCAGCGCCAGCCAGCGATGAAGGCGCAGGGCCTGCACCTCGGGGATCATCGCCTCACCCGAAGGCAAGGCGGCGATCTGGGCATCATCCAGGATCGCGCGGGTCTCCGCCCGCCCCAGCCGCGCCTCCATCGCCGCTACGGTCTGGAGCACGGCGTTGGGCCCGATCAGTGCGACAGGATCACCCCCCGCAGACCAATGCATGGTCAGAGCTCCAGCCGGTCTTTGGCGCGGACCTCTGCGCGTTCCTTCATCTGAGTGCGCACCGCCTCGCGCCGGGCCTTGGCCTGCGCGGCCTTGTCGGCATTGGTCTGCCAGTCGGTCGCGGCATCGGCAGCGGCGATGCGGCTCTCATCGAAGTGCCAGTCAAGCTGCTTCTTGGTCTGCGGGCCCCAATATCCGGCCTTGCCGAGATCATAGAACGTCCGCTTGAACCCGGCGCGCAGGAAGGCCCACAGGCACCCCAGCAGATAGCGCCGCCGGAAACCCGTGCCGCGCCAGGGGTAATGGAACAGCGCCTTCCTCATGTAAAACCGCCGGTAATTCTTCATCACCCCGTCGAGCAGTTCGCCCCGCTCCATCGCGGCGGGTTTCATGATCGGGGTGACGAAGTTGTATTTCGAGAAATCGTGCACCTCGACCTTGTCCTTCAGCTCCTCGAACAGGGGCGTGAATGGCCAGGGCGTGTACATCGCCCAGTTGGCAAGATCAGGCTGCCAGTCCCACGCCATCTGGTAGGTTTCTTCGAGCGTTTCCGGCGTTTCGTTGTCCAGCCCGACGATGAACTGCGCTTCGGTGAAGATATCGGCTTCCCGCAGCAGGCGGATCGCCTCCTTGTTTTCCTCGACCTTGGTTTCCTTGTTGAACCGGTCGAGCTTCATCTGCGCCGCTGCTTCCGTGCCGAGGCTGACATGGACAAGGCCAGCCTTGCGGTAGAAGGGCAGCAGATCACGATCGCGGTAGATGTCGGTGACGCGGGTGTTGATGCCCCATTTCACCTTGTCGGGCAGGCCGCGATCAATCAGCTCCTGACAGAACTCTACGAACTTCTTGCGGTTGATGCTGGGTTCCTCGTCAGCAAGCATGAAGAAGCCGACGCCGTGTTTCTCGTGCAGTTCCTCGATCTCGTCGACGACATCCTTGGGATCGCGCACGCGGTAATCGCGCCAGAACTTCCATTGCGAGCAGAACGAGCAGGTGAAGGGGCAGCCGCGCGCGAGGTTGGGGATCGCAACCTTGGTGCCGAGCGGGATGTAAATATACTGATCCCACTTCAGAATGTCCCAATCGGGCTTGATCGTGGACATGTCCTTGATCGTCTCGGCGGCCTCGGTGGCGATGATCTGATCGCCGTCACGGAAGGCAAGCCCCCGGATCGTGGCGCGGTCCTGGGGCCAGCGGCCCTCGGCAATCGCGGTGCACAGTTCGACCGCGATGTTTTCGCCCTCCCCGCGCACCACCACGTCAATATGCGGGGCTTCGGCGAGCACCTGCTTGAACATGAAGGTGCCATGCACCCCGCCCAGCACCCTGACGGCATCGGGCACATGCAAGGCGGCGAGCTCCAGCACACGTTCGGCCGCATAGATCGAGGGCGTGATCGCGGTGACGCCGACGAAATCGGGCTGCAATTCGACCATGCGCCGGGCGAGTTCCTCGTCCGCGATATTCTCGGTCATCGCGTCGATGAAGGTGATGTCGTCAAACCCAGCGCGGCGCAGCGGGCCGGACAGGTAGGCAACCCATGCGGGCGGCCATGTCCCGGCAATCTCGGCCCCGCCGGAACGGTAATTGGGATGAACGAACAGAATGCGCATGGGCCGAATCCCCCTCTTGGATGGTGCCAAGGTGGGGGAGTTGCGGCGCGGGGGCTTTGCGCTCGGTCAAATGCCGTCGTCGAAAGCTAACAAATCGCCGACTTTGCCTGCCGGGCGCCGATCCAATGTTCACACAGGGGATGCGAAGAGACCTCGACAGCCCGAAATCCAGTACGCCAAGACAAAGGGAATGGCCAAATCAGGCCCAAATTGCTTTTGGACGAGGCCGATGATCACTGTTTTGACAGAATTGATTTTGCTTACGCCACTATTGCAATGATAACCGAGACAGCCACCCCGAACATTGCCACCGCCACCGGAACGACCAAAATCTGTCCGAATACGGCACCGCGCGACATTGGGCCGAAGGCAGTTTGCAGGGAAGCACCCTGCCGTTCGAGCGGGCTTGCTGCCTGACGCGGGCTTTGGCGTGCGACGGCACGGGCGGTGCCGAAGAACATGATCACATAGACTGCCGAGATGGCGATTGCGAAACCTGCTCGCCCCGCGCCCGTCGCGGCAAGGAGCGCCGCCAGAAAGACCACGTAACAGGCGATCATGCCGATCCAGATTACGCGCGGCAGTTCAAAGGTCCGTCGCTCTCCATCCCGCGCAGGAACTGCGTGATTATCATTGGCCTCTTGCCGCACAGCCCCAGCGGACTGCGCAATTTCGACAGCCTCAGGATCGACAGGACCATGGACAACGTGGTCGGCAAGGATATGCGGGTTGGAGGCATCAAGCATGGGGCAGGTCCTTTCCTGCGCGCCCTCCGGCCAATCCGGAGCGTCGCATTTCAATGGCGGTGAACAGGCTGTCGGCGATCATCCGCGCCCGGCCCGCGACCAATCCGGTCGCTTCAGGATGGCGTTCAAGCTGCCGCAAGGTCGCGTAAAACAGATCGAGCCAGCGGGTGAAGTGCGCGAGTTCCAGACCCGGAATGGCCAGATGCTTGAGCATCGGGTTGCCCGAAAACTCGCCACTATTGTGCAGCACCGATCGCCAGAACGCCTTCATCCGGGCGAGGTGCTCGGGCCAATCATCCACACGCTCGGCAAAGATCGGGGCGAGCAGATCATCGGCGCGGATCGCGGCGTAGAAGGTCTCCACCATGGCGTCGATAAACCCGGCATCGACCCCGATTTCCTCTGCTGCAGCGCGCTTTTCCGCGCGCCGGGCGAGCACATGGCGGCGGGCGTCGCTTGGCGAGGGTTTCGGCATTGTGTTCACGTCGATCATGCCCGATCCGTTTAATAAGCAAGTGACATACTCATTAAGCTGCATTGCGAGTAAAAGCAATATCTGGTATGCGCATTTTATGCAGCTCAGCCTTCACACCGATTATGCCCTGCGCGTGCTCATGACCCTTGCGGCAACCGATCAGCATCTGTCGGTCGACGAGATTGCCCAGCGCTTCCGGATTTCGCGCAACCACCTCGCCAAGGTCGTGCAGGGCCTGCAGGCCGCCGGGCTGGTCGAGACCTTTCGCGGCCGCGGCGGCGGGATGCGTCTGGCGCGGCCGGCGGAGACCATTACCGTGGGCGAAGTGGTGCGCCGGTTCGAGAACCTCGACGCCTTCGTGTCCTGCTTTGCCGCCGGATCTGGCTGCGTTATCAACGGCATGTGCGGATTGAAGCCGCTGCTGAGCGAGGCGATGGAGGATTTCCTCGCGCGGCTCGATCAGCGCCGCATCGGTGAACTTGTGCCCGATGTGAGGGCTTTCCGCGAGCGCCTGTTGCGCGAGCCGCAGCCGAGCCCCGCGTGACCCGCTAACGCCCCGCACATCTGCACCGAGGAGGACAGCCAATGGCCCTGCATCATGCCAGTTCAGGCGAAGTGATCGATCTTGCTGCATCGGCTGACCAGCCCGGCACCAGGGCCATCGTCAAGACCGACCGGTTCGAAGCCATCCGCCTGGCGCTGGGGCACGGGGATACCATTCCCGCTCACCGGCTCGCATCGCAGATTACGCTGCACTGCCTCGAAGGCTCGGTGAGCGTGAAGGTCGCGGGCGGCATGCTGGCGCTCGGAACCGGCCAATGGGTGTTCTTCGATGAAAGCGCGGTGCACGGGATCGATGCCGTGACCGACAGCGTGCTGCTGATGACCGTCATGTTGCCAATAGACACGCCCACCTAGACCGTCGGCGTGACTGCGCCCGCCAGTACTGTCTGATGCGCCAACACGGCCAGCAGATCAGAACGGGTAACGATCCCCACCAACCGGTCGTCATCCACCACCGGAGCGGCCTGAACCCCGCCATCGGCGAGCAGCTGAACCAGCACCCCCACACCGTCATTCGGCTCTACGGTCTTCACCAGCGTCGTCATGATGTCGCTGGCGCAAAGCGCACGATTCGCCGGATCGACCAGGGCACGCAGGCTACCCACAAACCCGCCTGCGGTCGGCAACGCCAGCGTGCGGGCGCGCTGGATCAGATCATTTTGCGAAATGATCCCCCCAAGCCGCCCCCCATCGCCCACGACCGGTAAGGTCTTGAAATGGTGTTTGCGAAACAGATCGGCCACCTTGCCCAGCTCGGCGTCCGGCCCTACCGAGACAATATCGCGGGACATGACCTCGCCGCAGGTCAGCCCGCCAAAGTGGCGGCGCGCCGCTTCGGCCTCGGCTGCGGCGAGGATGCGGCCAAAATCTTCGGCACCGATATTCGCCCCGAGGTTGAAGCGCTCGAGCACACGCTCCAACTCGTCGGGCGTCAGGCCGAGCCTTCGGTCGGGCGCGGCATCGCTGGTCTTGTGCCCGCCTTCTTCCCCCGGCTGCCGAAACGGATAGTGGCGACCGGTCAGGCGATTATAGCCAATCGCCAGCAGCACCAGCAACGCTGTATCGAGCAGCACCGGCGATAGGGCAAAACCGATGCCGATGTCGCCACCCTCGAGCGCGACCAGCACCGTTGCCAGCGCCACCGCACCACCGGGCGGGTGCATCGCGCGCAGGCTCGCCATGGCGATGATCGCGCCGCCCACCGCCAATCCCACACTGATTTCCGCAGGCAGGGCGAATTGCAGCACCGCTAAAGCCGCCAGGGCCGAAGCCGTGTTGCCGACGACTGCCGACCATGGCTGGGCCAGCGGGGAATTGGGGATGGCAAACAGCAGAAACGCGCTCGCGCCGAGCGGGGCGATTAACAAGAAGCTCGCAAGATCGCCGCGCCAGGCACTGAGCACCACGAGCAGCCCGGCACTAAGCGAGAGCGCCAGCCCCGCACCCAAAGCCGCCCGCAGCGCTTCGTGCGGACGCTGACGCGGCATCGCCGGTCCGACTGCCCGCAGCGCCTGGCGCAGGCGCACATGCACGCGGATCAGGCCCGAAAGCGACAGCGGAGCCGAAGTGTCGCCTTTTTGAAGCAAGGCGTTACTGCCCGTCGGCTTGTGTGTTTTCGGCGTCATCGGCGTTCTTTCTGGCATCATGAGCGGCAATTCGCCTGCCGTTCAGGCATAACGCACCAGGCACGATCGCGCGCCGGACAAAGCCGATAGAAATTCTTTGCGGGTGAGCAGCGCGTAAGCAATCCCCCCGCTCACTCCAAAGTTCAGGGTGCGTTACCGATCACAGGATCGGACTGACCCCGAACAACAGCGGATGGATCAGAATCAAAACAAGGTAAAGCGCCCCGCCCGCTACCAGACGCAGCGGCTGTCCGAACATCACCGCCCCCGCGCCGGGCCGCACGATCACACGGTGCAGCCGCTGCCACTCGGGCCCCATCTCGCGCTGACGGCGACGGTCGATCAACCGTCCTCCCAGCAGCGCGAAGGCGGCGAAGATGCCGAACATGAGGACATGGGCAAGTGTCCCGTTAGCGAAGGCATGCGCCCCCGCCCACAGCGCGAGCGCGGCCAGCAAGGGGTGGCGCATCCACCCGACGATGCCGGGCCGAGCTGGGTCGAAAGCGGCGTTGTTCGTCCCACCAAAGGAGAAGGGATTGGGTCGTCCGATCGCCAGACCAAGGATCAGGCAGACCACGGCCATTACCGCCAGCACCAAATGGTTGTGCCAAGGCTCCCATGCCCAGAGCATGACCAAGGGCGCCCGGCCAGCCGCGGTAATCAACCAGGTCAGCACCGCCAGCGACAACAGCGAATAGGCGATGGTGAAGCCGCGCTGACCCAGCAGGCCTACTAGCCATGGCTTGACCGGGGGGCGTACAGGAACGGCATGCGAGAGAAGAAACGTACCGAGCGCAGCGGCAAATTCGGTCCAGCCCATCGCTCAACCCGCCGCCTGACGCGGGCGCAGCAACATCGGGCCGTAGAGCGCCACGAACCCGGCGAAAGCCGCGATCCAGCTCGCGCCTGACAGGCTGTGGAGCGGGCTTGCCGCGCCGGGCCATGCGCCTGCGCCAATCCGCGCCAGCACAGCGCAGATCACCGCCGCATAGATCGCCACCGTCCCGCGCCCCGCCATCAGCGCGCGCCCCGTGTGGCCCAAAGTCGCACGGGTCATCACCGCCAGCGTCATCAGCCCGAGCGCGCCTGCCATCCATAGATGCTGCACCGAGCCTGCACCGACCCACCCGCTGCCGAGGATCTCCGCCGCCGCTGCCAGCGCGCCGAGCGGCACAAATACATAGCCAAGATGCAGCACCAGGACGAGCGGCTCAGCAAAGGTGCGATCCCCCGCCCAGCGCGCCATCCGCGCCAGATGGACCAGCCCAGCCAGCCCCAGCGCGATGCCGGTGAAGGCCGCGAAAGGCGCCGCCACCCATACCAGCAGGGCCGCCAGCAGCACGCCGAGCGCGGCGAGATCGAAGCTCTGCATCGGCGGAGTCGGCAGGCGGCCCTCGCCCTGCTTGGCAAGCCAGTTACGGGTGAAGGACGGCACAATCCGCCCGCCGATCACCGCGATCATCATCAACACGGCGGCCAAGCCAAGCCGCAGGCCCATTCCTTGCGCTGCAAAAGCGCCGCTCGCTGCCTCCCAATGGTACAGCGCATTGGCGCAGCCGAACACCACCAGCAGGCCGACGACCGGCAGGTTGCGCCAGTTCTTGCCGACCACGATCTCCCGGCCCAGCAGCGCGGCGAGTGCGACTGTCAGCGCAAGATCGGCAAGCGCCACAGCCAGCGGCGAGAGCTCTTGCGAAAGAGTCACCGACACCCGCCCGGCCAGCCATGCCGCCACCAGCCCCGCGAGCGGCCAACCGGTCACCGGCAAGCGCCCGGTCCAATTGGGAACGGCGGTCAGCAGGAACCCGGCGATGATCGCGCCGAGATAGCCGAACAGGAATTCATGCGCGTGCCAGCTCACCGGATCAAAGGCGGTTGGCAGCGTCAGCTTGCCCGCCAGCATCGCCACCCACAGCGCCATCGCCAGCGCCGCCCACAGCGCGCCCAGCAGGAAGAACGGCCGGAACCCGAAGCTTAGCAGCGCCGGGCCGCGCCAAGCGCGGTGGCGCTGCATTGTGGTGGCGGCGGCGGTCATCGGCGGTCTCCTCGAGGACGAATGGCCTGCCTGCGGCAGACGGGTTTGCAAGCGCGTTGATGCGAACTAGGGCGGTAGTAACCGCAAACTCGGATATGCCCCTTCGCATGATCGCCCCGCCCGCCCCCGCCATCGTCATCGCTGCCGGGGGCGAAGGCCAACGGATCGGCGGGCGCAAGCCGCTGCGCCTGCTCGGCGGGCAGCCGCTGCTGGCTTATGCAATCGCGAACGCCGCAGCTCAATCGGACTGCATGGCGGTGGCGGTGCGCGAAGCGGGCCAAATCGATGCGGGCGGGTTGCCGCTGCTGTGTGATGCCGTTACCGGACGCGGCCCGATCAGCGCGCTCGCCAGCGCCTTTGACTTTGCCGCCGCACAGAACCGACCCGAGGTGCTGCTGATCGGCTGCGACCAGCCCTTCCTGCCGCACGATCTTGCCACCAGGCTCGGCGCAGCGCTGGACGGGCACAAGGTCGCCATGCCGGTCAGCCGGGGTAAATTCCAACCACTCGCCGCGCTGTGGCGCGTGGATCAGATGGCGTTGGCCGATTACATAGCGCAAGGCGGCACCTCGCTGTGGCGCTTTGCTGCCGCGCAAGGCGTGGTGCACGTTGCATGGGCTGATGATGGCGCGTGCGATCCCTTCGCCAACATCAATGATCCTGCCGCGCTGTCCGAGGCTGAGGCGCATCTCAGCACCGCGGCTCGAACGCCAGCGCGCTGACCAGTGCACCGGCGACTTCGGCGGGGGCGTTGGGCGGGCGGCGGATCAGCCAGTCAGCCCTAGCCAGGGCCGCCTGCGCTCCGCTATCCTGATTGCTGATCGGGGAAAGGCCGACCTCCTCCCACACTGCGCGCACAAAAGTTTCACGCGGGCCATTATCCGCTATCGGCTCGGCCAGCGGCAGGTGCCGCCAGCGCAGCACATCGCTA
This sequence comes from Sphingomonadales bacterium, assembly GCA_019750455.1. Taxonomy (GTDB): domain Bacteria; phylum Pseudomonadota; class Alphaproteobacteria; order Sphingomonadales; family Sphingomonadaceae; genus Erythrobacter. The sequence continues at coordinate 12,384 of JAIEOM010000202.1, forward strand.
GTGGGCTGGCCTTGCAGCGCGGCGAGCAAGGGCAGCAGAAACAACCGCGCCGTCACCATCGCCGAGGTCGGATTGCCCGGCAGGCCTAAAACCCATCTCCCCTGCGCCAGCCCCAGCCATACCGGCTTACCGGGCTTGATCGCGACCTTGGAAAACACCAGGTCGAGCCCGTGGCTGGCAAACATCGTCTTGGCAAAATCGCGCTCGCCGACCGAGGCGCCGCCGGTGACGATCACCAGCTCGGCCTGCGCAAGCACCGCCCCGGCGAGCTGCTCCAGTTCGGGCAGACTATCCGCGCCGATGGCCTGCCGCACAATCTGCGCCCCGGCCTGTTCGGCCATCGCCGCCACGCCGAAGGTGACGCTTTCGGGGATCGTATCGGCGCTCACATGCGCTTCGCCAGGAGCCGCAAGTTCATCGCCGGTGGCAATGATCGCCGCCCGTGGCCGCCGCGCCACGGCTATGCGCGCTCGGTCCGCCGCCGCCGCTGCAATCATTGCCCGGGCAGTGAGCCGCGTTCCGGCCTCCAGCAGCACTGCTCCGGCGGCGAAATCGCTGGCCGCCGCGCGCACGTGCCAGCCGGGGCCGTAACCTTCGGCAAACCGCACATTCTTGCCCTTGCGGGTGGCATATTCCTGCATGATGCAGCGATCCGCGCCGGCGGGCAGGCGCGCGCCGGTGAAGATCCGCACCGCCTCGCCTGCGCCAAGCGTGCCGGGAAAGGCGGCACCCGCCCTCGCCTCGCCGATCACCCTCAGCGGTTCTCCGGGGCGGGTCGCAGCGTGCAGCACCGCATAGCCATCCATCGCGGCGACGGCGACACGCGGGCCATCGCTGCGGGCGGTGAGCGGTTCTGCCAACACCCGCCCGGCTGCTCCGGCCAGCGGCACTTCCTCGGCCCCCAAGGCCGCAACCGAGGCTTCAAGCAGCGCCAGAGCCTCGTCGAAACTGATCACGCACACACATCCCTCAGACGTGGCAGCGCGCCCGCGATCGAACACGGCTTGTGGCGACTGCCGAATTCCAGCTCCAGCAGCCCGTCCCAGGCATCGCGGCATGCGCCGGTCGATCCCGGCACGCAGAAGATGAAGGCATCGCCCGCCTGCCCGGCAAAGGCCCGCGACTGCATCGAGGCAACCCCGACGCTGGTGAGGCTTTTCTGGTGAAAGGCGATGGAAAACCCGTCCATCTCGCGCCGCATCAGCGGTTTGACCGCTTCGGGCGTGTTGTCACGCGGGGAAAAGCCGGTGCCGCCGGTGGTGAGGATGATCTCGATCTCGGGCCGTGCCAGCCACGCCTGCAATTGCGCGCGGATCTCGGCGATCTCGTCACGCACGATGGCGCGGTCGTGCAGGTGGTGCCCGGCCTCTTGCAACCGCTCGCACAGCAGCGTGCCCGAGGTGTCGGTTTCAAGGCTGCGGGTGTCGGAAATGGTCAGCACCGCCATGCCCAGCGGATGGAACGTCAGGCTTTCGTCAATTCCCGGCATTTTCATTCACCTTCTCGCGCCAACGCAGCGCGTCTTCCCGATCCAGCGCGGTCGGCTCGATCCAAGTCGAGGTGCCATCATGCTCCTCGCGCTTCCAGAACACCGCCTCGGTCTTGAGCCGGTCCATGAGGTAGTCCGCCGCCTCGAAGGCCGCCCTGCGGTGGCGTGAAGCAGTGGCGACGAAAACGATGGGTTCGCCCGGCGCGATCAGACCCGCGCGGTGGATGACGATACTGGCGGTGATCGCGAACCGGCCATGCGCGTCGGCCGCGATCGCTTTCATCGATTGGAGGGTGACGCCGCGATAGCATTCCAGCACCAGCGAAGAGACCGCCGCACCATCCGCGCCCCGCCCCCGGGCCCGCCCGGTGAAGCTGACAACCGCGCCTTCATCCTCGAGCGCCGCGGAAAACGCGGCCAGCCGCAGCGACGGATCGAAGGGAGACTGCGCCAATTCGACCTGCATCGTCATCCTCCCGACACCGGCGGAAAGAGCGCGACCCGATCTCCGGGGCGCACCATCGCATCATTGGCGACGATGGTTTCATTGATGCAGGCCCTGATGCGGATGCGACGAAGCGCTTCGCCAAGTGCCGGGTAGGCGCTGGCCAGATCGTCCAGCATCGCAGTCACCGGCAGTCCGGTGTCCGGAACGGCGAGCCCCAGCACCGGCCCGCAGGCGTCGGCGAGGCGCCCGCACAGTTCGATGTCGAGTTGCGCTTGTTTCATGATCATCCTCCGATGGACGCGAGATGCGGAGTTGCGCCGCTGTTGCCCGAATGCAGCCGATGCGCGGGGGCCTTGGTGCCCACAACTGCGCGGATGCGGGTGATGAGAGGCGCGGGGTCATCAGCGGCGATGAGCGGGCGCAGATCGATCCCGCCATCGCCGAACAGGCACAGATGCAGCTTGCCATCCGACGACATGCGCAACCGGTTGCAGCTGGCGCAGAAATCCCGTGAATAGGGCGCGATGATGCCAATGCGTCCCTTGGCGTGGGGATGGCCGAGTTCCACCGCCGGCCCGGCGCCTGCCGCGCGCGACAGTCGCTTCCAGCCCGCAGCCTCCAGTCGATCGATCACGCTTTGCCCTGCCACATGGTGCCGGTCAAAGAAGGCGGTGTTGTCATTGGTGCGCATCACTTCGATGAAGCGCAGCGACAGATCGCGGGTAGTGACGAATTGGACCATCGCCGCGAGTTCATCATCATTGACCCCGCGCATCAGCACGGCGTTCAGCTTGATACTCTCAAACCCCGCATCCCGCGCTGCCTCGATCCCGCGCAGCACTTCGCCCAGGCGGTCATGTCCGGTGATCGCGGCAAAGCGCGCCGGATCGAGCGAATCGACGCTGATATTGATCGCATTCACCCCGCAATCGCGCCACGCCTGCGCCCGCTCGGCGAGGCGATAGCCATTGGTCGTCATCGCCACGCGGCGGATGCCGGGGATGCTGGCGACGGTGCGGGCGACATTCTCGAAATCGCGCCGCAACGTCGGCTCGCCCCCGGTCAGCCGCACCTTCCACAGGCCGAGCTGCGCGAAGCCGGTGACAGCGCGGCGGATTTCATCGACCGTCAGTTCGACGGGGCGCTGGCACGGCTTCTTGTAGCCATCGGGCAGGCAATAGGTGCAGCGGAAGTTGCACACCTCGGTCAGCGAAAGGCGCAGGTATTCGAACCGGCGACCGATCGCGTCAGACAGCGGCAGGACATCGGGGGAGCGAGGGATGGTCACTGCACCAACGGCCCGTCCGCAATCGGCAGGTCAACCCCTTCGATGGTGGTCTGGCTGGCGAGGATCGACAGGTATTGCGCCACGGCCTTGCGGGTTGTGGTTTCCTCCAGATAGTCGCGGATGGTCGCCTCCACGGCTTCGAACGGCAATTGCTGCCCCTCGGCCCGGCGTCTGGCGCGGATCACGTGCACGCCAAAGCGGGTGCGCACCGGCTCTGGGCACAGCTCGCCTTCGCCAAGGTCGAACAGCGCGGCTTCGAATTCGGCGACGGTCTGCCCCTTGCCGATCTGGCCGAGATTGCCGCCCTGTTCCTTAGACGGGCAGGCCGATTTGGCTCGCGCCAGCTCGCCGAAACAGGCCGGATCAGCTTGCAGCGTCCGGATCGCCATGCGCGCATCGCCGACCGCAAGGCTATAGGCGAATTCATCCGCCGGGTTGGCCGAGAACAGGATGTGCTCCGCCTCGACCAACGTTTCGGAGGCGAAGCGTTCGCGGTGGCGATCATAGAAGCGCCGTGCCTCGGCTGCGGTAGCCTCGGGCACGCGCACTTCGCTCTCCAGCAGCGCGTCGATCTTCGCATCATCGGGGGCGAGCGCGCGGCCCTGCGCGTCCTCGCGTTCGCCAGGATCGATCCCGAGCCGATCGGCTTCGGCTAGCAGCAATTGCCGGATGGCGAGCGCCTCGGCGGCTTCGGTCCACGCCGTGGCGGCATCAGGCGCGGGGTGGTTCTGCGCTTCGGCGGCGATGGCGGTGGCGAGGATTTCCACCCCGCCGACCCGCACTGCGGCCCGTTCGATCACCTCATCCATGGCTGAGGCTCCGGCGCGAACGCACGATCTGATAGCCGCCGCGCCACAGATAGCGCACCGGCGCGCTCAGCATGTGCACCAGCCGGGTGAAGGGGAACAGAATGAAGATCGTCAGGCCCAGAAAGATGTGAAGGCGGAAGATCCAGTGTGCCCCTTCCATAAAGAGCGATGCAGTGGGGTTGAAGGTGAAGATGCCGTTCGCCCACGCCATGAAGCGCACCATCTGTTCGCCGTCCATGTGACCGAGCGAAATCGGCACTGTCGCCAACCCGAGCGCAAGCTGAAGCCAGAGCAGCGCCAGAATGCCGGTGTCGGCGAACGTCGAATGGGCACGGACCCGCGCGTCGAACAGACGGCGGTGCAACAGCATGCTGGCTCCTATGAAGGAAAACAGCCCGGCAGTGCCGCCGCCATAGACCGCCAGCGCCTGCTTCCACTCGTGCTTCACTGCAAGAGAATCAAACACCCAGATCGGCACCAGCAGGCCGAAGATATGGCCGAACAGGACGAACAAGACGCCGACATGGAAAAGCACCGATCCCCACATCAGCTGCTTGCGGCGTAAGAGCTGGCTGGAGCCCGAACGCCAGCTGTAAGGTTCGCGGTCGAAACGGATGATCGAGCCGATCACCAGCACGGAGAGGGCAATGTAGGGATAGATGCCGAAAACCAGATGGTCGATATAGGTGTTCATGGCTCAGCTCCTCCTGGCTGACGTGGCGGGTTCGGCGTCCGGCAGGGGCGCGCGCATCCGGTCGAGGATGGCACTCACTTGCGGGCAGGCGGCGGTGGGATCGGGCGCGGCATCTGCGGTGAAGCGGATTTCCTCCTCCTCCCATTGGGCGTCGAGTTCCTCGAGGGTTTCGGGGTCTTCGGCGGGCGGCAGCGCGTTCGCCGCCGCTTCGTCCATTTCCAGCCCGGCAATCTCGCACAGCAGCGCGAACACCGGGGCATAATCCGAACCCTTGTCCGTCAGCCGCGCCGTTAGCGCGATCAGCACCACGCCGGGTTCGGCCAGCGTATCGCGGGCCAGTGCCTCGGGAAGGGTCGAACAATAGTCGAGGAACAGCGGCAGGTAGTCGGGCAGTTCGTTGCCCTCCGGCTCCAGCCCGGCATCGAGGTAACGGGCGCGCAGATCGACCATCGCCTGCCCCCGGTCGCGGCTTTCGCCGTGGACGTGTTCGAACAGGTGCAGACTATGCGCCCGCCCGCGGTCGAACAGATCCACATAGGCTTCCTGGAAGTCATAGATATCGGCGGTCGCGAGCCGGGTCAGCAGCGCTTCGCACGCAGCGACGGCGGTTTGCGGCAGGGCCGGATCACCCGTCAGCCGCTGGCGGATTTCGCCTGCCACCGCCTGCAATTCGCGCGAGGGATATTGCAGCAGCAGCGAGATCAGATGGAGCGCTTTCATCAGAACACCTCCGAAGGGGTCTGGAGTTTCTTGCGGGCCGGCGGGGCGCCGAACAGGTTGGTCTCGTTCGACCCGCCCGAGCAGCCATTGCCGAAGCTGAAGCCGCAGGAGCCGCGTTCCTCGAACATGTCCTCGGCATCCTCGCGGTGGCCGGTGGGGATCACGAAACGGTCTTCGTAATCGGCCAGCGCCATCACCTTGTACATCTCCTCGATCTGCGCGCCGGTGAGGCCGACCGCTTCGGCGATGCCTTCGTTGTGCACGCCCTCGATCGATTTCGACCGCATATAGCCGCGCATCGCCAGCATCCGTTCAAGGCACAGGGCGACCGGCTCCTCGTCGCCCGCAGTGAGCAGATTGGCGAGATACTTCAGCGGGATGCGAAGCGAGCGCACATCGGGCATGTTGTTGTTGACGCTGATCTGCCCGGCGCTGGCCGCGGCATTGATCGGCGAGAGCGGCGGCACATACCACACCATCGGCAGGGTGCGGTATTCGGGGTGGAGCGGGAAGGCGACCTTCCATTCCATCGCCATCTTCCACACTGGCGAATGACGCGCAGCCTCGAGCCAGGCTTCGGGCACGCCGTCCTTTCGCGCCTGTTCGATCACCGCCGGATCATTGGGATCAAGGAAGATGTCGAGCTGCGCCTGATACAGATCCTCGACATTTTCGGTGGATGCGGCTTCCTCGATGCGGTCGGCATCATAGAGCATCACGCCGAGATAGCGGATGCGCCCGACGCAGGTTTCGCTGCACACCGTCGGCTGGCCCGCTTCGATGCGCGGATAGCAGAAGATGCACTTTTCCGATTTGCCGGTTTTCCAGTTGTAATAAATCTTCTTGTAAGGGCAGCCCGACACGCACATGCGCCAGCCGCGGCAGGCCTCCTGATCGATCAGGACGATCCCGTCCTCTTCCCGCTTGTAGATCGCGCCGGACGGGCAGGCGGCGACGCAGGTCGGGTTAAGGCAATGTTCGCACAGCCTGGGCAAATACATCATGAAGGTGTTTTCGAACTGGCCGTAGATTTCCTTCTGCACCCCTTCGAAGTTGTAATCCTCCGACCGCTTGGCGAATTCCCCGCCGAGGATTTCCTCCCAGTTCGGCCCCCACTCGATCTTCTCCATCCGCTGGCCCGAAATCAGGCTGCGCGGACGGGCGGTGGGGAAGGCCTTGCTTTCGCCCGCTTTTTGCAGGTGAGCGTAATCGAAGGTGAAGGGTTCGTAGTAATCGTCGATCTCGGGCAGGTCGGGATTGGCGAAAATCTTCGCCAGCATCCGCCACTTGCCGCCCATCTTGGGCCGGATCGAGCCACCGGCGGTCCGCACCCAGCCGCCGTTCCAGCGTTTCTGGTTCTCCCAGTCCTTGGGATAGCCGATGCCGGGCTTGGTCTCGACATTGTTGAACCAGGCATATTCCATGCCTTCGCGGCTGGTCCACACGTTCTTGCACGTCACCGAGCAGGTGTGGCAGCCGATGCACTTGTCAAGGTTCAGGACCTTGCCGATCTGTGCGCGGATTTTCATGCTGCGGTCTCCCCTTCAGCGAGGGCCCCTTCGAGCCAGTCGACCTTTGTAAGCTTGCGGACGATCACATATTCGTCGCGGTTGGACCCGACGGTGCCGTAGTAGTTGAACCCGTAGGCGAGCTGGACATAGCCGCCGATCATGTGCGTGGGTTTCAGCACCGCGCGGGTGACGGAGTTGTGGATGCCCCCGCGCTGCCCGGTCAGCGGCGATCCGGGCATATTCGTGATCTTTTCCTGCGCGTGATACATGAACAGCGTGCCTTCCTTCATCCGCTGCGACACGACCACGCGGGCCACCAGCGCGCCGTTGGAATTGAAGGTTTCCACCCAGTCATTATCGACCAGGCCCGCCTTGGCGGCGTCCACTTCGCTCATCCACACGATCGGCCCGCCGCGTGACAGTGTCAGCATCAGCAGATTGTCGGTATAGGTCGAATGGATGCCCCATTTCTGGTGGGGGGTGATGAAGTTGAGGATCACGTGCGGCGCGTCCTTGGCTTCGTCCAGCATCGGTTTGACCGCCTTGGTATCGATGGGCGGGCGATAGACGCAGAAGCCTTCGCCAAAGGCGCGCATCCACTTGTGATCCTGATAGAGCTGCTGACGCCCGGTCAGCGTGCGCCACGGGATCAACTCGTGGACGTTGGTGTAACCCGCGTTATAACACACGTGCTCGCTTTCCAGCCCCGACCAGGTGGGCGAGGAGATGATCTTCCTCGGCTGGGCCTGAATGTCGCGGAAGCGAATTTTCTCCTCTTCCTTGGGCAGCGCCAGATGGGTGTGATCGAGCCCGGTCTTCCTGCCCAGATTGGCCCAGGCCTTGACCGCGACCTCGCCATTGGTTTCAGGCGCGAGCATCAGGATCATCTCAGCGGCATCGATCGCGGTTTCGATCTGCGCCAGGCCCTTGGTCGGGCCATCCTTCAGCACCGGGCCGTTGAGCTTGCGCAGCGCCTCGACCTCGTGATCGGTGTTCCAGCCGATCCCCTTGCCGCCATTTCCGAGCTTTTCCATCAGCGGGCCAAGCGCGGTGAAGCGGTTGTAGAGATTGGGATAATCCCGCTCGACCAGCGCGACGTTGGCCATGGTCTTGCCGGGGATCGGCTCGGCCTGACCCAGCCCCCAATCGGCCACGTCATAGGGCTGTGCGATCTCGTTCGGGCTGTCGTGCTGGATCGGGGTGAGCACCACGTCATGCTCGACGCCGAGCACTTCGGGCGCGACTTCGGAGAACCTCTTGGCGATCCCCTTGTAGATGTCCCAGTCGCTGCGCGATTCCCACACCGGGTCCACTGCCGCCGAGAGCGGGTGGATGAAGGGGTGCATGTCCGAGGTGTTGAGATCGTCCTTCTCGTACCAGCTCGCCGTCGGCAGGACGATGTCGGAATAGACGCAGGTGGTCGACATCCGGAAATCGAGCGTCACCAGCAGATCGAGCTTACCTTTGGGCGCATCATCGTGCCACTTCACTTCCTTGGGCTTGACCGCGCCGGTTTCGCCCAGGTCCTTACCCTGCACGCCGTGGGCGGTGCCGAGCAGGTGCTTGAGGAAATATTCGTGGCCCTTGCCCGACGAGCCGAGCAGGTTTGACCGCCACACAAACATGTTGCGCGGCCAGTTGGCCGGATCATCGGGATCAAAGCACGACATTTCCAGCGTGCCTGCCTTGAAGCCTTCGGCGACATATTCGCCCGCGGTCTTGCCGCTGGCCTTGATCGCCTTGCCCACTTCGAGCGGGTTGCTCTTCAACTGCGGCGCGCTCGGCAGCCAGCCCATGCGTTCGGCCCGCGCGTTGTAATCGATCAGGCTTGCGTCCCAGTCACCATCAGGCGCGGTGGGGGAGAGGATTTCCTCCACCGCCAGCGTCTCGTACCGCCACTGATCGGTGTGGGCGTAGAAGAAGCTCGTTGAATTCATGTGCCGCGGCGGGCGGTTCCAGTCGAGCGCGAAGGCGAGCGCGGTCCACCCGGTCTGCGGGCGCAGCTTTTCCTGCCCGACATAGTGCGACCAGCCGCCGCCCGATTGGCCCACACAGCCGCACATCACCAAGAGGTTGATGATGCCGCGGTAGTTCATGTCCATGTGATACCAGTGGTTGAGCCCCGCGCCCAGGATCACCATCGACTTGCCCTTGGTCACCTCGGCATTGGAGGCGAATTCGCGGGCCACGGTGATGATGTGATCAGCCGGCACCCCGGTGATCTTTTCCGCCCATGCCGGGGTGTAAGGCTCCATCGCGGCGTAATCGCGGGCGACATGCTCGCCGCCGAGGCCACGGTCGAGGCCGTAATTGGCGCAGAACAGATCGAACACGGTGGCGACGAAGGCCTTGCCGTCCTTCAATTGCACCTGCCGCACCGGGACGCGGCGCTTGAGCACGCTGGGGTGATCGGTGCCCTGGAAGTGATCGTGCTCAAGATTGCCGAAATAGGGGAACGCGACCTCGATCACCTCGTCATGCTGGCCATCAAGGATATTGGTCAGCCGCAGCCGGGTGGCATTGCCGCGACCGTCCTTTTCCTGAAGGTTCCACTTGCCTTCCTCGCCCCAACGGAACCCCGCCGAGCCCGACGGCACCACCACCTCGTCGGTCGCCTCGTCAATGGCGACGGTTTTCCAGTCGGGATTGTTGGCTTCGGCCAGCCCATCAAGGAAATCGGCGGCGCGCAGCAGGTTTTCAGGCACCCATGCACCGTCCTTTTCAACCAGCTTCACCAGCATCGGCATGTCGGAATATTTGCGGCAATAGTCCTCGAAATATTCGGCCTGCCGGTCGAGGTGATATTCGCGCAGGATCACATGGCCCATCGCCATCGCCAGCGCCGCATCGGTTCCCTGCTTGGGGTTGAGCCACAGATCGGCAAACTTGGTCGCCTCGGCGTAATCGGGGCTGACGACCGCGACCTTGGTGCCGCGATAGCGGGCCTCGGTCATGAAGTGCGCATCGGGGGTGCGGGTTTGCGGGACGTTCGAGCCCCACATCATCAGGAACCCGGCATTGTACCAGTCGGCGCTTTCGGGAACGTCGGTCTGTTCGCCCCAGGTCTGCGGGCTGGAGGGCGGCAGGTCGCAATACCAGTCGTAGAAACTCATGCAGGTGCCGCCAAGCAGCGAGAGATAGCGCGATCCGGCCGCATAGCTCACCATCGACATCGCCGGGATGGGCGAAAAGCCAATGATCCGGTCAGGGCCGTAAGTCTTGGCGGTGTAGGCATTGGCAGCCGCGATGATCTCGTTCACCTCGTCCCACGTCGAACGCACCATGCCGCCGTGGCCGCGGATCGCGGTATAGCTCTTGCGCTTGGCCTGATCCTCGACGATCGAGGCCCAGGCAGCGACCGGCGTGCGCAGCACGCGCGCTTCACGCCACAGCTTGAGCAGGCGCGAACGCACCATCGGATATTTCAGGCGCTGGGCCGAATAGATGTACCAGCTGTAGCTCGCCCCGCGCGGGCATCCGCGCGGCTCGTGGTTGGGCAGATCGGGCCGGGTGCGGGGATAATCAGTCTGCTGGGTTTCCCAGGTGATGATCCCGCCCTTGACGTAGATCTTCCAGCTGCACGAACCGGTGCAGTTCACCCCGTGTGTGCTGCGCACGATCTTGTCGTGCTGCCAGCGCTTGCGATAGCTGTCCTCCCAGTCGCGGTTCTGGTTGGTGGTGACGCCGTGTCCGCCGGCAAAAGCTTGGCTAGGCTGGCGGAAAAAGGTCAGGCGATCGAGAAGCTGGCTCATGCAGCGGCTCCTTTCAGGGGTGCGGGTTGGGCGACGGGAGCAGGCGTGCGCCCGCGCTCGATATCGTGCAGCAGGCCGCCGCGGCGGGTGTAGACGAACCACGTCAGCGCGGCGCAGCTGGCGTAGAAGAACAGGAAGCCCCACAAGGCCGCCATCGGCGATCCGGTTGCGGCAATCGCGCTGCCGAAGCTCTTGGGGATGAAGAAGGCGCCGTAGGCCGCAATCGCCGAGGTGAAGCCGACGATCGCCGCCGATTCCTTCTCCGCCTGCCGCAGCGCGGCATCAGGCGCGAGTTCCGGCATCAGGCGCGGAACTTCCTGCCGCATGATGTTGGGGATCATCTGGAAGGTCGAAGCATTGCCCACTCCCGTCATGAAGAACATGAAGATGAACATGCCCAGGAAGCCCCACCAGCTAGCGGCCTGGATAAAATACATGACCCCGAACACGCCCAGCATCATCAGCACGAAAACCCAGAAGGTGACCCGCGCCCCGCCCCACTTGTCCGACACCCAGCCGGTCGCCGCCCGGCTCAGCGCGCCGACGAGCGGGCCGAGGAACACGAATTGCAGCACGTCGACTTGCGGAAACTGCTGTTTGGCGAGCAGCGGCAGGCCAGCCGAAAAGCCGATGAAGCTGCCGAAGGTGCCGGTATAAAGCCAGCACATCAGCCAGTTATGCTTGCGCTGGAAGATCACCGCCTGCTCGGCGAAGCTGGCTTTGGCATCGGCGATGTCGTTCATCCCGAACCATGCCAGCAGGCTGCTGGCGATGATGAAGGGCACCCACACGAACCCGGCGTTCTGCAGCCACAGCTGGCCGCCATCCGCCGTCTGCTGTGCAGCCCCGCCGAGCGCGCCGAACACACCTGCAGTGATGATCAGTGGCACGGCGAACTGCATCACCGACACCCCGAGGTTGCCGAGGCCAGCATTCAGCGCCATCGCGTTGCCCTTGCGCGCCTTGGGGAAGAAGAAGCTGATGTTCGACATCGACGAGGCGAAATTGCCCCCGCCAAACCCACACAGCAGCGCCAGCACCAGGAAAATGATGTAGGGCGTATCCGGGTTCTGAACGGCATAGCCGATGCCGAAAGCAGGGATCAGCAGGGATGCGGTGGAGAGAGTGGTCCACAGCCGCCCGCCAAAGATCGGCACCATGAAGCTGTAGAAAATGCGGAAGGTGGCCCCCGAAAGGCCCGGCAAGGCCGCCAGCCAGAACAGCTGATCGGTGGTATAGTCGAACCCGACCTGCGGAAGCTTCGCAACCACCACCGACCACACCATCCACACCGCAAAGGCGAGCAGCAGCGCGGGGATCGAGATATACAGATTGCGCCGGGCGATGCGTTCGCCCTGCGCCTGCCAGAAGGCGGGGTCTTCGGGCTTCCACTCGGCCAGCACCTTGCTCGGCTGGGCGGCAGCGTGGCGGGTTTCGTCGTGCAGGCCCGCCATTTCCGGGAATTGCGGCAGGCTGCGCGCGTCGATCCCGCTCGCCTTCTGCTCCATCTGGCGGATGGCAATGTGCATCCATGCCAGCGCCACGCCAACCAGCGCGAACAGCACCATGAAGCAGCTGGTCCAGATGCCGGTAAGGTCGCTCACCGCGCCGAACACGATCGGCAGCACGAATCCGCCAAGCCCACCGACCAGGCCCACCAGCCCGCCGACCGCACCGACATGGTTGGGGTAATAGACCGGAATGTGCTTGAATACCGCCGCCTTGCCCAGCGACATGAAGAAGCCGAGCACGAACACCGTGATCACGAAGGGCACCAAACCCATCGAGGTCGAAAACGCGATGTCGCCTTCAATCCCATGGATCACGTAATCAGTCGCCGGGTAGGACAGCATGAACAGGCAGACGAGCGACACGCCAAAGGTCGCATACATGATACGGCGCGCGCCATACTTGTCCGACAGCATCCCGCCATAGGCGCGGAACAGGCTGGCCGAGAGCGAGAAGGTGGCAGCCAGCATGCCTGCCACTTTCACATCGACGCCGTAAAGCCCGACCATGTATTGCGGCAGCCACAGCGCCAGAGCGACGAAGGCCCCGAATACGAAAAAATAATACAGCGAGAAACGCCACACCTGCTCGTTGCGCAGCGGTTCGAACTGGTCTTTCAGGCTGCGTGGCGCAATCCCGCCGGCCTTGCGCGCGGCATATTCGGGATCGTCCTTGGCAAGGAGATAGAACAAAACGGCGACCACTGCGAGCACGCCGGCCCAAACCTGCGCCACACCCTGCCAGCCGATCGCCACCATTACCCATGGGGCAAGAAACTTGGTCACCGCCGCGCCGACATTGCCCATTCCGAAAAAGCCCAGCGCAGAGCCCTGCTTCTCGAGCGGATAGAACTTGGAGACATAGGCCACGCCCACCGCAAATCCGCCGCCCGCCAGCCCGAGACCGAGCGCGGCCAGCAGCATCAGGTAGTAGTTGTCGCTATAGGACAGCAGGAAAGTCGATGCTGCCGAAGCCAGCATGGTCAGCGGAAAGACGATCCGCCCGCCAAACTGGTCGGTCCAGATGCCGAGCATCAGCCGCACCAGCGATCCTGTGAGGATCGGGGTGCCGATCAGCAGCCCGAACTGGGTGTCGTTGAGGCCGAGTTCCGCCTTGATCTCGATCCCGATGATCGCGAAGATCGTCCACACCGCAAAACAGATGGTGAAGGCAAAGGTGCTCAGCCCCAGCGCGAGGCCTTGTTCACTCTGCGTTGCTGTAACGCCCGGTCCCATGTGCAACTCCCGTTCCGATCCCAAAGTCCGGGTTGCTGGTGCAGGGTCTCATGCGCTGACTGTTTGACCAAGATCAAAAGCGCGCTGGGACTACGGGCAAAATCGTTTCGGCCTGATCGATGCCGTGAGCAGCGCCGATCAATGTCAAGTCAGTGATTGATGTGTATCAATTCATTCACTAGCCTAGCCGCTTAACCAGACGGTCATGAGCCTTATGAGAATCGGCGAGAAGCCAGAGATTGCCCGCCTTCCGCTATTCCGCGACATGGATGACGCCATGCGCGAGCGCGTGCTGTCGGGATCGTTCCTGCAGGTCTTCCCGCCGCAGCTGACCCTGTTTGAACGCGGACAGCAGGCCGATTTCCTGCACGTGCTGGTGGATGGTCTGGTGGAACTTTATGTTTCTGGCACCGGACGCGACACCACGATGAAAATCGTCGAGCCGGTGACCAGCTTCATCCTCGCCGCGGTGATGACCGATCTGCCCTATCTGATGTCGGCGCGCACGCTGACCTCTTCGCGGGTGTTGCTGGTGCCGGCAGCTTTGATGCGCGAGGTCATCCGCAAGGATACCGCGCTGATGCAGGCGACGATGCATGAACTGGCGCTGGGCTACCGCGACATGGTGCGCGCGCTCACCGACATGAAGCTGCGCCAGTCAGCCGAGCGGCTCGCCAACCATCTGCTCGAATTCAGCGCCCAGCGCGGCAACGCCTGGGACTTCGAACTGAGTGGCGAAAAGCGCGTGCTCGCCTCGCTGCTGGGGATGACGCCCGAAAACCTCAGCCGCGCCTTTGGCACGCTGAAGGAACAAGGGGTCAGCGTGAACGGCGCGCGGGTGCGGATCGAAGATCGCGCCGCGCTGGCCGCCTTTGCCCGGCCCGATCCGGTGCCGGCTGACCGCTGAGCCGCGCCCGGAATGAGCGCGCCGCCCGAAACCCGGCTTGCTGTCAGCGCCAAGGAGGCGGCTCGTATCCGCACAGCGGTGCGCATGGCGGATGTGTCGTTGCTCGGCCCCGGCTACCGCATCGCCGACGAGTGCGATGTGCCCGCGCTGATCGACCTGCTGTCCGATCCGCGCGTGTCCGATCCGATCTATGATCTGCCGCGCCCCTTCACGCCCGAAAATATTGCCAGATGGGTCCGCGAGGCACGCGACCGCCAGCACGGCGGCGAGGCGGTGCTGGCCGTGCTCCCCGGTGACGGCGGCGGCATCGCCAGCTATTCCTATTTCACCATCTGGCCCGAGCATTCCGCCGCCGAGATCGGCGGAGCCTATCGCGCCGCTGCCCAGAGCCGCGGCACCGGCAAGGCTGGCGCGGCGCGCAGTTTCGGGTGGATGTTCGATCACCTCGGCGTGCAGCTGATCGGCCTGACCGCCGCGCTCGACAATCATCGCTCGGCCCGCGTGATCGAGGCGGCCGGCTTCCGCTTCATTGGTGAGCGCGACAGCATCCGCCCGGATGGCAGCCTGCGCCGCTCACGCTACTGGGAACTCACTCGCGAGGAATGGCACCGGCTGCAAGCCCTCAGAAGCTGAATTGCAGCGACAGCCAGCCCTTGGTGGTATCGGCACCAAAGCCGTCTGCCGCGTAGTGCGCAAACTTGCCGAGCAGAACGAGATTGGTGCGGATCGGGTAGACCGCCAGCAGATCAAGCTCCTGCCCGTAAGCCGCATCGCGCCGCGTCGCGGCAAAATCATGCACGATCGCACGCAGGGTTAGGCCCTTCAAAGCGCCGCCTGCAAACTTGTAGCCGACCTCGCCATACAGATCGCGCAGGCCATCCGGCGGGGTGACGAGGAACTTGTCGGCCCAGCCGTTGAAGGCGTGGAGCGTCGCCAGCGGGGTCTGCAAGGCCGCCGCGCCATTGCCCTCCAGCCGCTCCAGCCCCGCCTTCACCGCCCAACCGCCGAATGCCACGCCCGGCTCGATCAGCAGGTAATCGAGCGCGAAATTGGCGGGATTGGCCGCATGATCGGATTGCCGTGCATATTCGGCGGCGTAGAGCAGCTTTGCGCCCTTGGCCAAGGGTTGATCGCCGATCAGCCGCACCCCCATGGTGCGAGACGAACTGCCGGGGTGCGACGGAATGTCGAGCCAGAAGCCATAGGCCGACACCGTGCCGATCGGGCTGCCCGAATAGGCGATCCGCGCTGCATTGATATCGGTATCGCGGAACACCCCTTGCGGCGAATCCTCGCCGAAGATCCGGTCGACCCGCCAGGCGTTGAAATAGTCGATCGCCACGCCCTTGGCCGGGCGCAGTGTCACTTGCGCCAGATCCAGCGTCTGGTCGTTCTGGCGCCAATCGACCGAGCCGATCCAGCGCTGGTTATCGAGATTGACCGCCCGCCGCCCCGCAGCGAGCTCGACGGCGGCATGGGGCTTCCACCGGACAAATGCCTGATTGAGCTGCACCGATTCCGGGTCCGCCACCACCGGGAATGCGGCCTTGCCGTTGACCGTGTCATTGAAATCTTCCGGCCCCAACCAAACGATCCCCTCGCCTTCGACCTGCAGGCTGAAGCCGTGCCAGTCGCCCAGCCTGAACCCGGCCCGGATTCGCAGTGTCGAAGCGGCGGCATCTTCCGGCAACCCGTCCTGATCGACCACTTCGATCCGGTATCGCAGATCGCCATAGGGATCGAGGGTGACGGCATCGGCTTCAGGCGGCGGCGCGGTTTCGGCTTGCGCGGCAACCGGCAGCGCCAGAGTGACGATGAGGGCGAGCAGGGGGAGCGATGCTTGATTCATGCTGCGTGAAATACCCCTGCGTCCGCCAGCGTAATTGATCTGCATCAAGGATGGCGCGGCACAGGGCCGCTAGATCATCAGGTATGGACATCGACTGGTTCACTCTCGCCCGCGTGGCGCATGTCGCTTCGGTGGTTGGCTGGATCGGCGGGGTGTGGTTTGTCACATTCGTGGTGATGCCCGCCATCGCCCACAGCGAAGCGCCCGCAGCGCGCCTCGCCGCCTTCCACCGGATCGAGCAGGGCTTTGCCCCGCAAGCCCAATTCTGGGTGCTGCTGGCAGGGGCCTCTGGGCTGTGGATGACGTGGGAGGCGGACCTGTGGTGGCGCTTTGCCGATCCGGCGCTGTGGTGGATGCACGCGATGGTTGCGCTGTGGCTGGTGTTTGCGCTGATGCTGTTCGTGGCCGAGCCGCTGGTGCTGCACCATCGCATGGCCCATTCGCCCGATCCGGCGGCCGATTGGCAGCGGATGGTGTGGGTGCACCGGGTGCTTTCAGTCGCTGCGCTGATCACGACGCTCGGCGCGATGGCCGGGGCGCACGGGCTGATCTAGGCGCGCTCAGGAAGGCGCAAATGCTGGTTCGGCAGGCTGTATAGCCGTGACAGCTTGGCGCGGTTCGACATTTCCCGCCTGCTCGGCCAGCCGCGCCAGATCATGGAGGATGATGCAGGATCGCCCGCGGGTGTCGATGATCCCGTCCTCTTTCAAATCGGTCAACTGGCGGCTGACGGTTTCGATGGTCAGGCCGATGCTCTCCCCGATATCGCGGCGCGTCATCGGCAGATCGATGCAGCCGGGCTCGCCATCGGGGCATTCGAGCCGCTCTGCCATGCCCAGCAGAAAGCCCGCGAGCCGTTCACGCGCGGTCTTGCGACCGAGGTTTACGGCCTTGTCTCGGCAGCGGAACAGAGCGGTCTGGGTGCGTTCGAGCAGCGTCCGCATCACCCGCGGGCTGGCCGCCGCGCGGGTATAGAAGGCCGCTGCCGGAAACAGCGTCAGCGCACTGTCGCACAGTCCGGTGACCACATGACGATGCAGCCCTACTGGCGGGACCGAGAAGATATCGCCGCCAAAGTGGAACGCGACGATCTGGTGCCGCCCGCGTGATGCCAGCGCGCTCAGCTTGGTCGCGCCTTCGGTCAGAAAAACCAGCGTGGCGGCATCGGGATCGGTTTCGACTGTCTGCCCGCGGGTGATCTGCACCTGCGTGGCCAGTTCGCCCAGCTTGCGGGCAAGCTCGCTCCCCGGCTCGATCCCGAAAGTGGCACGCAGGAACAGGTTATACGAGCCGGGATTGGCCATGGCAGCCTCGCGCAGAGATTTCGATGGTCGCCCCATGCCCGCTGAGCGCGAAGGTTGCCTTGACATATATCAATGACCGAGCGGCCTCGGCTTGCTTACACGAGTGTCAGCAGCAAGCGGAGTTTCATCACCAATGCCGATGATTACCTATGTCGAACACAATGGAACGCCGCACACAGTCGCCAGCCCCGACGGCATCAGCCTGATGGAGGCCGCCACCATGCACAAGGTTCCGGGGATCGAGGGTGATTGCGGCGGCTTTTGCGCCTGCGGCACCTGCCATTGCTACATCGCGGCAGAGGACGCTGCGCGCCTGCCCGCCATGCACGAGCTGGAACGCGCCACACTCGATTTTGCCTATGACGTCGACAGCCGCAGCCGCTTGTCGTGCCAGATCCCGGTCACCCCCGCGCTCGACGGCATCATCGTCCAATTGCCCGCGCGCCAATATTGAACACCCGGACACCATAAAGGGAGAGAGCGATGGAACTGGTCAAGGAACGCGAACCGGCAGACACCCTGCCACACTGGCTCAAGGGCAAGGCGCCCGACGACATCTATCGCAGCCCGCTCGAAATCGCCTGGACCTTCGATTACCTGATGTCGGGCGACAAGATCGAGGATCTCTACCGCCGCGCCAAGCAGGACCAGTGGAACAGCGACGAGCGCCTGCCGTGGGACATGGCGGTCGATCCGTCGAAGCCGCTAATCAATGACGAGCAGGACATCTATCACCGGATGCCGTTCTTCCGGAAGCTGTCGAAGTCGCAGCAGGAACGCTTCACCGCCCATTCGACCGCGCAGATGCTGTCGCAATTCCTGCACGGCGAACAGGGCGCGCTGATGACAGCGGCCTGCGTCACGCACTCGGTTCCTGATGCCACCGCTAAGCTCTATGCCGCGACCCAGACGATGGACGAGGCCCGCCATGTCGAGGTGTTCGCCCGTTACTGCGACAAGGTGGCGATGGTCTATCCTATGTCGGGCTGGCTCAAGCAGCTGATCGACGCGACACTGAAGGCCGATCGTTACGAGAAGATCATGATCGGCATGAACATGATCGTCGAGGGCCTCGCGCTGGGCGCCTTCAACAACATGTACCGTTCGACCCAGTGCGAGTTGCTCAAGCAGCTGACCTTCAACGTGATGCGCGACGAATCCCGTCATGTGTCGTTCGGCCATGCCTATCTCGCTCCGGTGATCGGCGCACTGGCCGAAGACGAGGTGGAAGACCTTGCCGATTTCGCCTTCGAGGCGGTGAAGATCCTCGCCTTTGCCGGGACCGCGGGCACCATCGCCAGCCGGGTCGATCCCGGCTTCATGCTGGTGCTAGAGAACTGCGAGATTGACGCGGATGATTTCTTCGCCGGCTTGAAGGAGGCCGAGCAGCTCGGCATCACGCGGCAATTGCCGCCGGGGCAGATCCATTCGCTCGAACACCTGATGCTGCCCGCGCTGGCCCGCGTCGGCTTGATCACGCCGCGGGTGCGTGCGCGGTACGAAGAGGTCGGCATTCCGCTGACCGACGACCCGCGCATCCTCCACGCGATGGAAGGCGGCCACCCGGTCGCTGCCTGACACGCAAAGCTCCGTTCACTCCCGTCCCTCCCGAAGGAGTGACCTTTCCGCCTCCTGGCCCTTGGGTCAGGGGGCGGCCTTGTATGTTGTGCAAAGGTCGCCGCGTCGTAGGAAAAATCGCGTCACGGGTAACCCGATTGATGAATGTCAATCCATATCCCTGACGCCGCTCTAGAAGGGTTCACCACTAGATGATGTGGTCCATCTACCAATCATGCCACAAAATGTTCGGGAGTAACTTGCCATGCCGTCCACTGCCGTTGCTGATCACATCGCCGCTCTGCGAACCGCGCCTTCCTCCGGCCGCAGCATCGATTGCGGTGCCACAATCGATGAATATATCTCTGGCGCAGACTGGCGGATCAAGGCCAACGCCAATGTCGGCTATTCGCACGCTGGCCTCGTCAGTAATGTCGCGGGCAAGGTCATCGCCAACTACTGGCTAGATCAGGTTTATGCACCCGAAGAAGGCCTCGCCCACCGTCAGGGTGACATCCATATCCACGATCTGGACAGCCTCACCGGCTATTGCGCTGGCTGGTCGCTGAGAGCGCTGCTCAATGACGGGTTCAACGGGGTGGCAGGCCGGGTGTCCTCGCGCCCGCCGCGCCATTTCCGCGAGGCGCTGGGGCAGATGGCCAATTTCCTCGGCATCCTGCAATCCGAATGGGCCGGCGCGCAGGCTTTCTCCAGCTTCGACACCTATCTGGCGCCCTATGTTTTCCGCGATAATCTGAGTTTTGCCGAGATCAAGAAAGCGATCCGCCAGTTCGTCTACAACCTCAACGTGCCGGCGCGCTGGGGACAGTCGCCGTTCACCAACATCACGCTCGACATCACCGTGCCCGAAGACCTGCGCGATCTCTACCCGACCGCGCACGATCGTCACCTGTTTTCGGGGCTGGACGACACTGCCCTGCTCGACCGCGCCCGCCAGCGCGATCTCGGGCTGCGCAGTCTGGAAGACCTAACCTTTGCTCATTTCGCCCCCGAGATGGAGCAGATTGTGATCGCCTATTACGAGATCATGACCGAAGGCGATGCCACCGGCCAGCCCTTCACCTTCCCGATCCCCACTGTCAACATCACCGAGGATTTCGACTGGGACAGCCGTGTGGCCAGCGCGATCTTCGACAATGCCGCCAAGGTCGGATCGTCATACTTCCAGAACTTCATCGGCAGCCAGTATCTGCGTGATCCGGTCACCGGCGAGCGGCGTCCCAATCCCGAAGCCTATGCGCCGGGCGCGGTGCGTTCGATGTGCTGCCGCTTGCAGCTTGACCTGCGCGAATTGCTCAAGCGCGGCAACGGACTGTTCGGTTCTGCCGAGATGACCGGATCGCTGGGTGTGGTGACCATTAACATGGCGGCGCTTGGCTATCGCTTCAAAGGCAACATTGGTGGGCTGATGGCCGAACTCGACCGGCTGATGGACATCGCCAGTTCCACCCTGGAGAAGAAGCGCGCTTTCGTTCAGGGCCTGTATGATCGTGGGCTCTATCCCTATACCGCGCGCTACCTGCCGTTCTTGCGCAACCATTTCTCGACCATCGGGGTCAATGGCATGAACGAGATGGTGCGCAACTTCACCGGCGATGACGCCGATCTCACCGTGCCTAACGGCATCGAAATGGCGCTCGCAATTCTCGATCATATGCGCGGGCGCCTCGTCGGTTATCAGCAGCAGACCGGCAACCTCTACAACCTCGAAGCCACACCGGCAGAAGGCACCACCTACCGGTTTGCCAAGGAAGACCGCAAACGCTTTCCCGACATACTGCAAGCGGGAGGCGGCGAGAATATCTACTACACCAACAGCTCGCAAATTCCGGTCGATCATACCGAGGATCCGTTCGAAGCGCTGGAATTGCAGAACGATCTGCAATGCAAATACACCGGCGGCACGGTTCTGCACCTCTACATGAGCGAGAAGCTGTCGAGCGCCAATGCGGCGCGCGGGTTCCTGCGGACCGTATTGACCCGCTATCGCCTGCCATATGTCACGCTGACCCCGGTGTTTTCGGTTTGCGACACCCACGGCTATCTAGCGGGCGAGCAGCCCGAATGCCCTCAATGCGGCAAGCACACGAAGGTCTGGACGCGGGTGATGGGCTATTTCCGACCGGTCGACAGCTTCAACAAGGGCAAGGTCGGCGAACATCGCCAGCGCCGTCACTTTACCGAGGATGCGGCGATGATGGAGGACCTGTTTGGTCACGCTGGCTGAACGCGACGGGCCGGAGCGCAAGCGATCCCGGATGACGCACCCGTTCCATGCGATCACGCCCTTCACCTTGCTCGATTTTCCCGATCGCAGCGCCTGCATACTGTGGGTAGCGGGATGCAACATGCGCTGCGGTTACTGCCACAACCCGGAAATTGTGCTGGGCAAGGGAGAGCTGAGTGAGGGCGATGCACTGGCGTTCCTCCGGAGACGGCAGGGGCTTCTGGAGGGGGTGGTGCTGTCGGGCGGCGAGGCGACCACCTGGCCCGGTCTGGGCGACTTTGCGGCCCAAGTGAAAGCGATGGGATTTGCGGTCAAGCTTGATACTAACGGGTTGCGCCCCGATGTAGTCGCGCAGATGCTGGATCGCATGCTGATCGATCATGTCGCACTCGACTACAAGGCACCACCGGAACGGTTCCGTGCTGTCACCGGCACTGTCGCCTTCCCCCGCTTCGCCCGCACGCTCGATCTGCTGTGCCGACAGGATCGCGTTACGTTCGAAGTGCGTACTACCGTCCACGACGCGCTGCTGAACGAAGGTGACGTACTGGCGATCGCAACTGATCTCGAGCGGCGCGGCTATCGTGGGAGGCTGGCGGTGCAGCAAGCCGTTGTCGAACCTGATCGCCCGCTGCTGGGCTCGCTGACGCCTCCAGGTCGTAAGCTTGATCGGCAGTGGCTCGCAGCGCAGACAAGTCTGGCGCTGGACTTCCGATAGGATTGCTCAGTCACCCTGCCGCCGAAACACTCTCGTGCCATCCGTGAATCGAACAGCTTAGGTTCAAAGCCGGACACATTGCGCCGACCCTGCCCCACCACTGTGGTGAACACACCCTGAACCTTTGCGACTCGTTCAGGAAGCCCTTCGAAAAGGAGCGGCTCTCGGAGTCGCGCCTCCCGACGGCCGAATCTGGAAGAGTGCCTGTGTTTCCGCTTAGACCTTGCCGAGGCCTGCTCTGCATTCTAAACCATCGGTGACGGGGCGAAGCAACCTCCCGTTCAGGCCGAGAAAAGCCCAAGCGTTGCCTCGTAGCCTTGCCGTTGTTGGCAAGGTCTTTTGTGCGAGGTCATCTTGGCGTCATCGGCTCTCACCCATTCCGTCGCTTTTGTCGATCTGCTGCGGGCGTTCACCGTAAGACCGTATGTCCGCCTCGGTGTTTGAGGTGGCTCGCCCTACACTGTGTTTCCGAGGGTTGCTCGGGGTGACCG
>JAIEOM010000103.1 GCA_019750455.1 Sphingomonadales bacterium
AAGCGTGGCAGGCCGACCGCAGCCGTCCGATTGCGACCGCGGTGATGAACATCCTGATGGTCGAGGCCCAGCCCTAGGGCGGCGGTGTCGGCGCAGGGGCGGGCTGGACGACCACCCCGCCGCCGTCGAGCCTGACCTCCACCGGCACGCCATCCTGCCGCAGCGTCACGCCCTGCCCGTCAACCTTGAGGCTGGCCCCATCCTGCCCGAGCGGCACCTCGCCCTCGATCGTATCGAGCGGCTGGACCGGGCCTTCAGGATCAGGCGTGTCGCTGGCCACCGGCGCGGGCGCAGCCTCGATCTTCAGCGCCCCTCGCATGAAATCGCGCCAGATGCGCGCGGGCAGGCTGCCGCCGGTGACGCCGTCCAACGGGGCGTTGTCGTCCTTCCCGACCCACACGCCGACCACCAGATCGCCTGCATAGCCCACGAACAGCGCATCGCGGTAATCCTGCGTCGTGCCGGTCTTGCCGTAATTGGCAATCGGCAGCGCGGCATTGCGACCCGTGCCGCGGTTGATCGCGGCGCGCAGCATCTCTTCAAGGTCCTCGTGATCGCCTGACGACATCGAATCCGTGCGCGTCGTCAGCCAATCCCACCAGCTGCGCTCCCCGCGCGGGAAAGCATGGGGTTCGACCGGGTATTCATTGGCGGCAATGCCCGCATAGGCGGCGGTCAGCTCCATCAGGGTCATGGACGACGTGCCCAGCGCAAGGCTCGGATCACCCTCGGCCATCGGGGCGGTGATGCCGAGCCGGCGCGCGGTGGCGATCACCTTGTCGCTGCCCACCGCCTGGAACAGCCGCACCGCCGCGACATTGCTGGATGAGGCGAAGGCATCCTCCAGCGTGATCTGCGGCGAATACTGCTCGCGGGCGTTCTTGGGCCGGTAGCTGCCCTGCGTGATCGGGGTGTTGGGGATGGTATCCTCTGGCTCCCACCCGTTCTCCAGCGCGGCGAGATAGACGATGGTCTTGAAGGTCGATCCCGGCTGGCGGCGGGCCTGCGTGGCGCGGTTGAAGGGCGATTTGCGATAGTCCCGCCCGCCCACCATCGCCACCACCTCGCCATTGCGGCGCATGGCGACAAGCGCGACCTGCGCGCCCCCGAGCGGCGCACGCCCCACGATCCGGCCGGCGAGCGCCTGAAGCCGCGAATCCAGCGTGGTGGTGAGGGTCTGCCTGGAATAGCTCGCCTCCATCCCCTCGCGCGCCAGCGGCAGCGCCCAGTCGGCGAAATAGGTGCCGGTCGGCAGGTTATCGTCGCGCGTGCGCACGTCGATGCGCGGATCTGGCAGCGCCTTGGCCTCGGCTTCGGTGAGGTATCCGGCGGCGACCATCGATTTCACGACCAGATCCATGCGCTTCTTGGCCTTGTCGTAATGCTTTGTCGGCGCATAGCGCGAGGGCGCCTGTAGCAGCCCCGCCAGCATCGCCGCCTGTTCAGGGCGCAGTTTCTCCGGCTGGCGGTAGAAGTAATGCAGGCTCGCAGCGCGCAGGCCATACTGGTTGTCGCCGAAATAGGCGTTGGACAGATAGCGTTCGAGGATTTCGTCCTTGGTCAGCCAGCCTTCCAGCCACAGCGCGATCAGCGCCTCGCGTGCCTTGCGGGTGAGGCTTTGTTCGGGGGTGAGAAAGGTGAACTTGGCGAGCTGCTGGGTGATCGTCGATCCCCCGCCATATCCGGTCCACGCCGCCCGGGCGATGCCGCGCGGGTCGATGCCCAAATGGGTGTAGAAACGCCGGTCCTCGATGGCGATGAAGGCCTGCACCACATGCGGCGGCAGGTCCTTGACCTTGACCGGCGCCTCCACCACCGCACCTTGCCGGGCAATCGGCGTGCCATCGCTGGCCAGCAGGGTGACCTGCGGCGGGGCGATGGGTTCAAGGCTTTTGGAAAGCGGCGCGGTGAAGGTCAGCCAGCCGATGAGCAGCGCCAAGGTGGCAAGAAACGCGAGAACGCCCCGCCCCGTCCACCACAGCTTGGAGCGCTGCCGCCAGTAATCGCGCTGCCACCAGCGCAGGCGGCGTTTTTCCTCGGTCGCAAGCGCCTCGTCGACAAGGCCGAGCTTGGCGTCCCATTCGTCGAAGGCAGGCTTGCCCGACACGCGCGCCCCGGAAACGGACGAACGCGGGAGTTCGTCGTCGTCATCATCGATGGGGCGGGAGGATTCGTAGAGCGGGAAGAAGCCGGAAGGCGTGCCTGCACCCTCGGATGCGCGGCCCCGCGAGCCTTTCCAGAATCGGTCGAAGAACGCCATGATTGGCACTGTGTTATCAGGCTAGGACACTGACACGCAAGCGGTCAGAACGCATTGACCAGATTGGCATAGGCCTGTGGCTGATCGACCTCGCCCAGCATCAGCTTGGCAGGGGTCTTGCGGCAATGCTTGATGAGTTTGGTCCACATCACCTCACGCTCGGCACGCGCGGCACGTCGGTCCTCGCCGCTCGGCGCAGATCCCTGCCACATCGCCTGGATCGAGGCCAGCGAGGTGTAGGCGTTGTGGGGCCAGAACAGCTTGCGCCGACCGGCATTGGCGGCGGTGAACCAGTCCCATTCGCGCACCAGATCGCCGCACGTATAGGTCTTGATCCCGCCGCCGGGGCTGTCCTCGTCGTGGCGGGCATAGCTGCCGCGCACATCTACGCTGCCTTCAATCGTGTTGCCGTCCTTGTCGGTGGCGGCGAGGTAGGAAAGCTGCCGGGCCCGCTCTTGCACGGCTTCATCAATGGCGGGTGACATGCTGCTCTGCTTGAGAATGAGTGCAATCAGCTTCCCGTCAGCACTAACCGTGGCAGTGTAGATCGCGGTGCCATTATGCCCTGCATCCTTGGCCGCCTGCGGGATATCGACCGTCCGGATCTGCTCGGCCCATGCACGACGCGGGTGGGTTTCGACCAGCACTGGCCTGGGCCGAACGGGAGCCATCTGGATGTCAGGCGCTCGCGGGGGCGGCGGAACGAGCACGGCGTCCTGCGCCGCGAGCGGCGCTGCCGCCAGAACCAGCAGGATGACCGCCCCCCGCATCATCCTCAACGCTTCTTCGCGGCCCCTTCCGGAAGGTCTTCGCCAAACACGCGCTGGTAGTATTCGGCCACCAGCGTGCGCTCGGCCTCGTCGCACTTGTTGAGGAAGCTGAGGCGGAAGGCGAAACCGGTCGAGCCGAAGATCGCTGCGTTCTGCGCCCAGGTGATCACGGTGCGCGGGCTCATCACTGTCGAGATATCGCCGTTCATGAAGCCCTGACGGGTCAGTTCGGCGACCTTGACCATGTCGGCGATCAGCTTGTCATCGGCCATCGGGGTCTTGGACTTGACGATCTGCTGCTCCACCTCGGGCTTGAGGTAATTGAGCGCGACGACGATGTTCCAGCGGTCCATCTGCGCCTGATTGATCGCCTGCGTGCCGTGATAGAGGCCCGAGGTGTCGCCAAGGCCCACGGTGTTGGTGGTCGCGAACAGGCGGAAGAAGGGGTTGGGGGTGATCACGCGGTTCTGGTCGAGCAGCGTGAGCCGCCCGTCGAACTCGAGCACGCGCTGGATCACGAACATCACGTCGGGGCGGCCCGCGTCATATTCGTCAAAGGTCAGCACCACCGGGTGCTGGAGCGCCCAGGGCAGGATGCCTTCCTTGAACTCGGTGACCTGCAACCCGTCCTTGAGCACGATCGCATCGCGGCCGACGAGGTCGATGCGGCTGATATGTGCGTCGAGGTTCACGCGGATCGAGGGCCAGTTGAGGCGCGCGGCGACCTGTTCGATGTGGGTCGACTTGCCGGTGCCGTGATAGCCCTGCACCATCACCCGGCGGTTGTGCGCAAAGCCCGCAAGGATCGCCAGCGTCGTGTCCGGATCGAACACATAGGCGCCGTCCGTCTCGGGGACGTGTTCGTCACGCTGCGAGAAGGCGGGAACCTGCCAGTCGACATCGATCCCGAAGGTCTCGCGAACGTCGATGGTGGTATCGGGTTGGGTGGGCATGGCGCTGGCGCCGGAAGGGATCGTGGTCATTGCGGGCGGACGGTTAAACGGCATGGCGCGAGGCTGCAAGCAGTGGTTTGACCGCCTGCCCTCGCAATTTGACGAGCGCGCCTTTCGCGGGGGCGCGCCATGCCTATATTCCTCCCATGGCCGACCCCGTCGAATCGCTGCGCTTGAAGCTGGTTTCGCAGGTGCGCGGGGTGTTTCACGATGCGAGCAAGGGGCAGACGCCGACCCCGCCTTCTGACGAGGCGCTGTTCCTCCGCGATACGCCGATCCGGCAGGTGCACGCGGATATCGTGGGCATGATGACCGGCGGGGTGCGCGCGCTGCTGCTCCAGATGCTGCACCCCGAGGCCTTGCAGGGCGTGCTCGATCATTCGAACTTCCGCGAGGATATGCACGGTCGGCTGCGGCGCACGGCGCGGTTCATCGCGGTGACGACCTTCGGCCACCGTGACGAGGCGATGAAGGCGATCGAGCGGGTGAACCGCATCCATGCCAGGGTGGGCGGGACGCTGCCCGATGGCTCGCCCTATCAGGCCACGAACCCGCGCACCCTCGCATGGGTCCATGTGACCGAGGCGCAGAGCTTCCTTGCTGGCTATATCCGCCATGTCCGCCCCGCCATGCCGGCGGCGGAACAGGACGAATATTACCGCCAGTTCGCGGTGATCGCACGGGCGCTCGGCGCCGATCCCGTGCCCGAAACGCGTGCCGAGGCGGAGCGCATTTTCAGGGTCTTGCGCCACGATCTTGCCACCTCGAAGGAAGCGCGCGAGGTTGCGCAGCTGGTGCTGAGCCAGCGGCCCGAAGGCACGCCGCGATCCGTGCAGACGATGATCACCGCCGATGCCGTCGCCATGCTGCCGCCCTTCGCCCGCACCATGCTGAACCTGCAACGCCCGGTCCTGACCGCCCTGCCCGCCCGTGCGGCGACATGGGGCATGGGCCGGACGCTGCGCTGGGCGTTCCAACAGAAGTGATACGCTCCCTCCGGCGAGGCTGCTAAAGCGGCGGCGGGAGGAGATGCATCATGTACGTTCAGGGATTCGTGCTCGCCGTGCCGGAGAGCAACAAGGACGCCTATCGCGAGGTCGCCGAAAAGTTCTGGGACATCGTCAAGGATTACGGCTGCCTGTCGCAGATCGAATGCTGGGAGGCCGACATCAAGGACGGCACCACCACCGATTTCCGCATGGCCGTGAAGGCCGAGGCCGGCGAGAAGATCGTCTTCGCCTGGACCACCTGGCCCGACCGCGCCACTGCCGAGGCGAGTCACGAAAAGCTGATGGCCGACCCGCGCATGGCCGAGCATTTCGGCAACCCCGATGGCAGCGACATGCCCTTTGATGGCAAGCGCATGATCTATGGCGGGTTCGAACCGATTGTCTGGAAGGAGGCGTAAGCGATGGCCGAATTCACCTTCTACACCGTCGCCATGAGCCGCGGGCAAATCAGCCGCTGGGCCCTGCACGAGGCGGGGGCGGATTACGAGCACGTGGTGTTCGACTGGGCAACCCGGCCCGACAGCTTCAAGGCCATCAACCCCATGAACAAGGTGCCCGCTCTGGTGCACCATCATGGCGGCCACGACCACGTCGTCACCGAATGCGCGGCGATCAACCACTACCTCGCCGAGACCCACCCCGACGCAGGCCTCCTGCCCGACGCGCACGAGAAAGCCGCTTATTTCCGCTGGCTGTTCTTCGCCGCCGGGCCGCTGGAGCAGGCGTTGATCGCGCGCTCCTTCGATTGGCAGGTGCCCGAGGGCAAGACCGGACAAGCCGGTTTCGGCAGCTTCGAGCTGACCCTGGACGCGATCGACAGCTGGCTGTCGGCGAACGACTTCATCGCGGGCAGCCGTTTCACCATGGCCGATACCTATGTCGGCAGCCAGTTCGTGTGGGGCCTGCGCTTCGGATCGATTCCCGAGCGGCCATCCTTCCGCGCCTATGTCGATCGCATCACCCAGCGCCCCGCCTACGCCGAGGCCAACGCCATCGACGCCGCGATCATCAAGGGGGCGGCCGCATGACCGCCAAGAACACCATCTGCGTCTGGTACAATGGCGATGCCGAGGAAGCCGCCAACTTCTACGCCAGCGTCTTCCCCGATAGCCATGTCGGCGCCATCCACCGCTCGCCGATGGACAATCCGGGCAACAAGGCGGACGATGTGATGATCGTCGAATTCACGGTCTGCGGCGTGGCCTGCATCGGCCTCAATGGCGGGCCTATCTTCCCGCATACCGAGGCGTTCTCCTTCCAGATCGCCACCGATACGCAGCAAGAGACCGACCGCTACTGGAACGCCATCGTCGGCAATGGCGGCGCGGAAAGCGCCTGCGGCTGGTGCAAGGACAGGTGGGGGGTGAACTGGCAGATCACGCCGCGGGTCCTGACCGAAGCCCTCGCCGAAGGCGGCGATGTCGCCAGACGGGCCTTCGGCGCGATGATGCACATGCAGAAGATCGATCACGCCGCGATCGCGGCGGCTGTTGCAGGAGAGCAGCCATGAAGGAACTTTCCGTTACCCGCTACATCGCCGCCCCGCCCGCCGCGGTGTGGGACGCGATGGTCAACCGGCAGGAGGAATGGTGGTGCCCGCGTCCGTGGCGGGTCGAAATCGTCGCGCAGGACCGCTTTCCCGGCGGGCGCAGCGCGATGATCATGCGCGGCCCCGATGGCGAGGAAATGCCTCACGATGGCATCATGCTCGCATGGGACGAAGGCCGCCGTTTCGCGTCGACCGATGCTATCGTCGGTGATCTGGAACCGTCCGGCCCGTTCATGATCGGCATCTGGGAAATCGAGCCCGAAGGCGAAGGCACCCGCTACACCGCCCGCGCCCGCCACTGGTCCGATGAGGCGCGCCAGCAGCACGAGGAAATGGGCTTCGTGCAAGGCTGGGAAGCCTGCGCGGCGCAGCTGGCGGAACTGTGCGAAGCGCACTGATCAGGCCAGTGCGGCGCTCTTTTTCAGAAGCTGGTAGGCGTCGACCACGGCGGTCAGCTGCGCCTCGTGCGCACGATCCCCGCCGTTGCGGTCGGGGTGATAGCGGCGGACCAGTTCGGAATAGCGGCGGCGCAGGCGCGTGCGGTCGGTGTCGGAGCCGAGGCCCATCACCTCCAGCGCAGCTGCTTCCTCGCGGTTGAAGCGCCCGGACATGGCCGCCCGCGCCTCGCGTTCCGCCCGCGACTTGATGCCGCGCGCGCGGGCCGAGATCGCGTCGAGGGGATCGGCATAGTCCGCCCAGCGCGGTGCATCGTGGATGCCCGCCGTGGGCCGGAACACCCGGCTTTCGGTCTGCCAGCCGGCGATGGGCGATTGCGCGCGCAGGATTTCCTCGGCGCTCATGCCTTCGAACCAGTCATAGC
The DNA here is from genome assembly GCA_019750455.1 of Sphingomonadales bacterium. GTDB lineage: Bacteria > Pseudomonadota > Alphaproteobacteria > Sphingomonadales > Sphingomonadaceae > Erythrobacter. The sequence continues at coordinate 7,363 of JAIEOM010000103.1, forward strand.
CCGCGTTGAATTCCCGCACGTGCTGCAAGCAGAACCAGCGCCATTCGCCCGGACCGTCAAACCCGTGCGGACGACGGCCGGGCGCGCGGAATTCGCCCGCCTCGCGGCAACCGGGGGCTTCGCATCGCCGTCCGGGGCTCTCGACGCGGCCGTGGAATCGTGGTGAAGGCATAAGGAACCTGAATGGCGATTGGGCGGCCAAGTTCCAAGTCCCGAACTGGCCCTCGCCGCTTGCGAAAAAGGAAATGCTTGATGAGTGTCGCCGAGGAAATGCACGCGCTTTTGACCGAGGCCTTCGCGCCCACCCGCCTTGCGATCATCAACGACAGCGCCAAGCACTCTGGCCACATGGGCGACGACGGATCGGGCGAATCCCACTTCACGGTGGAGATCGAGGCGGCGGCCTTTGCCCCGATGAACCGCCTCGCCCGCCAGCGCGCGGTGATCGCGGCGCTGGGCGATATCGTCGGCCAGCGGGTCCATGCGGTGGCGATCAAGGCGAGCGTGCCGGAGGCATGACGACACTTAACCCCGCCCTGCGCCTGCGCCGTGCGGCGCGGCTGATCGTGCTCGACGCCGAGACCCGCGCGCTGATGTTCCGCTATGATGTGCCGGGGCGCGCGCCTTTCTGGGTGACAGCGGGGGGCGAGTGCGAGCCGGACGAAAGCTTCGAAGACGCGGCGCGGCGCGAATTGTTCGAGGAGACCGGGATCACCGCCGATCCGGGGTCGCAAATTGCGCGGATGACGCCTGAATTCATCACCGTGGAAGGCGAGCCGGTGCAGGCCGACGAACGCTTCTTCCTCGTGCGCGTGGCCGAGGCGCGGATCGACACGAGCGGGCACACCGAAACCGAGCTGGCGCTGATGACGCAGCACCGCTGGTTCACGCTCGACGAGCTGGAAAACTGGCACGAGGCGGTGTTTCCCGTGAACCTTGCCGACATGATCCGGTCCCATATCGCAACCTGATTGCCCTGCCCGCCGCCGCTCGCTAGTCCTCTCGCAAAAGGGAGAGAGACATGGACTACACGGGCAAGGTGGCGTGGATCACCGGCGCATCATCGGGCATCGGCGCGGCATTGGCGCGGGAGCTGGCGGCGCGCGGTGCGCATGTGGTGCTGTCGGGCCGTGATGCGGCGCGGCTGGCGGACGTCGCGGCGGATTGCGGCGGCGAGACGCTGATCCTCGCCTTCGATGTGCGGGACGAGGCGGCGCTGGCCGATGCAACCGCCAAGGCGATTGCATGGAAGGGCGGTGTCGACATCGCCTTCGCCAATGCCGGAATTTCCCAGCGCAGCCGGGCGCTGAAAACCGCGATGCAGGTCTATCGCGACATCATCGACGTCGATCTCACCGCGCAGATTGCGTTCTCTCAGGGGCTGATCGGCCACATGGCGGAACGCGGATCGGGGGCGCTGGGGTTCATATCCTCGATCGCGGGCAAGGTCGGGGTGCCGATGCGCACCGCCTACTCGGCGGCCAAGTTCGGGCTGGCGGGCTATGCCGATGCCTTGCGGGGCGAGCTTTCGATCAACGGCGTTTCCGTGCACACCATCTACCCCGGATCGGTCGCCACCAATGTCTCGCGCAATGCGCTGACCGCCGATGGCGCTGCGCGGGGCCGCTCGGACAAGGCGATTGACGAGGGCATCCCCGCCGACGTGGCCGCCAGGGCGATGCTCGACGGGATCGCCAAGGGGGAACGCGAGATCATCGTTGCCGAGGGCGGCGAAAAGGCAATGGGCGAGCTGCGCCGCACGCCCGATGCGCTGTTCGATCAGGTCGCAGGCATGGTCGCCAATGGCTACATGGACAAACTGGAGCAGGGCTGATGACTTTCGAACTGAAGCGCGTGGCCCTGCCCAACGGCATCCACCTCAACATCGTCGATGAAGGGCCGGTGGATGCGCCGGTGCTGATCTTCCTCCACGGCTTTCCCGAAAGCCACCGCACGTGGCGCCACCAGATCGCGCATTTCAAGGACCGGTTCCGCTGCATCGCGCCAGACCAGCGCGGCTATCGCGCCTCGTCCAAGCCGCAGGAGGTCGCCGCCTACACCCCCGACAAGCTGATCGGCGATGTGTTCCTGCTGGCCGATGCGCTGGGCATCGCGCATTTCACCATCGTCGGGCACGACTGGGGCGGCGCGATTGCTTGGGGTGTGGCGCTGGGCGGGCAGCATGCGCGGGTGAACAAGGCGATCATCGCCAATGCCCCGCATCCGGTGACGTTCCAGCGCCTGCTCTACACCCACCCCGGCCAGCGCGCGGCGAGCCAGTATATCCGCGGCTTCCGCGACCCCGCCAACGATGCGCTGGTGAAAGAGCATGGCCTGACCGGTCTGCTGCTGAAGGAGGTCAAGTGGGACCGCCCCAGCAAGATGGAGCCGGAGGAGCGCGATGCGTTGCTGCTCGACTGGCAGAACCGCGATGCCGCCTTCGGGATGCTCAACTACTACCGCGCCAGCCCGATCGACGTGCCGCCGATGGACGCGCCTTTCGAAATCCCCGCAGGCTGGACGCCCCCTGCCCTCCCCAAGCTGACCATCCCGACGCTGGTGATCTGGGCGCTCGACGACCTCGCCCTGCCCCCTGAAAACCTCGACGGGCTGGAGGATATCATCGACCCGCTCACCATCGTGCGCGTGCCCGATTGCGGGCACTTCGTCCCGTGGGAAGCGCCGGACGCGGTCAACGCGGCGATGGAGGCGTTTCTGGCGGGCTAGTCCACCAGCCACTCCACCCACGCGCCATGCGGATGGGCGTGGGAGAGCAGACGCTCCTCGCCACGATGCGCCTCCCCGTCCCACAGGCGGACGCGCAGTTCGTGGCGGAAAGTGGCGGGGTCGGTCTCGAGCGCGATCCAGCCGAGCGGGGTGTCGGGGGTCGCCGCCGCGCCTGCGGCCTCGAAGGCAGCGGTGATCCGCGCTTGTGTTGCGGCAGGCATGTATTGCCACATGATCGAATGGAACATCACCCGCGCCGTGCCCGGCTGGCCGGGGCGGGCGAGCATGGCGGCGGCAAAATCCCCCGCATCGGCCGGGATCAGATCGGGTGGCTGCTGGCCCGCCAGAGCAATTGCGGCGTCGATCCGCGCCAACCTCTCGCCCGCATCGGGCCAGACATAGGCCTTCAATCGCAGCGCCGCGTCAGGATCGGCGAGGTTGATCGGGGCGATGTCGCAGCCCGTCACGCCCGTGATCCCAAAACCCGCAGGCGGCGCAGGCGGCGAGGCGCCGCGCCAATCGGGCACGATCCGCATCGGCGAATCCTCCGGCCCCACCTCGGTCTCGCCCAGCCGGAAATAATAGCGGTCCAACATCGTGTTGACCCCGGCACTTGCGCCCAGTTCGAACAGATCGAACCGGGGCGAGCCAACCCGCTGCGCCAGCCACAGCAGCCCCGCCATGATGCTCGCCGCGCGGCCCGCCTCGTTGGTCTGCGGCGGGCCATCGAGCCACGGCAGCAACCGCGCATCGAAGCGGTGCGCCAGATCAAGCACCAGCGCATCGACCTCCGCCTGATCGGTAACATTGCCGGAATAGACCGCCGCCAGCCGCACGTCCGCCCCGGTCAGCAGCAGGTGGTGAAAGCCCCCCGCGATCCTCAGAGGCATCGCGTCCTTCAGTGTCAGGCCCTGCCAGCCCGCAATCCGCCGCCCGGTCGCCGTATCGCTCGCCCGCACTCCGGCCAGCGCGCGGATCACGCGTCCGGTTGCCGGTGCGCCGTTTTCCTCGGCATGGCGCGCTTGCCATTCGAGCGCGGCGGCAAAGTCTTCCAGACCCATGATACCCGCCTTACTCGCCGCCATTGCCATTGCCCTTTCCGCCTCGCGCCCTTAAGTGCGCCCCCGATCATGACCACCATTGGCCTTCCCGACAATATCGGACAGCTGACCTTCGCTGTCCCCAAGGGGCGCATCCTCGATGAGGCGCTGCCGGTGATGGCGCGCGCGGGTGTGGAGCCGGATGCGGATTTCCATAATCCCAAAAGCCGCGCGCTGGCCTTTGCCACCACCCGCCCCGACATGCGCATCATCCGCGTGCGTGCCTTCGATGTGGCGACCTTTGTCGCCCACGGTGCAGCGCAGGTGGGTATCGTCGGCTCCGACGTGATCGAGGAATTCGACTACGCCGATCTCTACGCGCCGGTCGATCTCGGCATCGGGCTCTGCCGCCTGTCGGTCGCGCGCATGGCGAGCGATACCGAGGAAGCCGCCAGCGTCAGCCACCTGCGGGTCGCGACCAAATATCCCAGCCTCACCCGCCGCCACTTCGAAGCGGCAGGCGTGCAGGCCGAATGCGTCAAGCTGAACGGCGCGATGGAACTAGCGCCTTCGCTCGGCCTTGCGCGCCAGATCGTCGACCTCGTCTCCACCGGCACCACCCTGCGCGAAAACGGGCTGGTCGAGACCGCCACGATCCTCGAAATTTCCGCCCGCCTGATCGTCAACCGCACCGCCCTGAAGACCGACCGCCGCGTTGCCGCACTGGTCGATGCCTTCCGCCGCGAGGCCGAGGCGCGCGAACAGAAGGGTTCCGTCTCCGCATGACCGTTTCGCTGCTCTCCACGCTCCAGCCCGATTTCGAGGCGAGGTTCGCCCGGATCGTCGATGCGCGCCGCGAATCCGACAGCGATGTCGCCGGTCAGGTGTCCAGCATTCTTCAGGCCGTGAAAGGCCGGGGCGATGCGGCGCTGGTGGAATACACGCAGCGCTTCGATGGCTACACGCTGGTGGACGATGCCGACTGGATCATCACCGGCGAACGCTGCGAACAGGCCTATAACGAACTCGCGCCCGATCTGCGTGAGGCGCTGGAACTCGCCGCCGCGCGCATCCGCGCCTATCACGAAGCGCAGCTGCCGCAGGACCGCGACTATGTGGACGCTGCGGGCGTGCGCCTGGGCGCGATCTGGCGTGCGGTCGATGCGGCGGGACTGTATGTGCCCGGCGGGCGCGCGGCCTACCCCTCATCGCTGCTGATGAACGCCATTCCGGCGCGGGTTGCCGGGGTCGGGCGGCTGGTGGTCGTCACCCCCACGCCCAAGGGCCAATCGAACCCGATGGTGCTGGCCGCCGCGCATATCGCCGGCGTGGACGAAATCTGGCGCGTCGGCGGCGCGCAGGCAGTGGGCGCGCTCGCCTATGGCACGGATCGCATCCGCCCGGTCGATGTCATCACCGGCCCGGGCAATGCCTGGGTGGCCGAGGCCAAGCGCCAGCTTTACGGCGTGGTCGGCATCGACATGGTCGCCGGGCCTTCGGAAATCCTCGTCATTGCCGATGGCAGGAACGATCCCGACTGGATCGCCGCCGATCTGCTCAGCCAGGCCGAACATGATCCAACCTCGCAATCGATCCTGATTACCGACGATGCCGGTTTCGCGCGGCAGGTGGAAGACTGCATCGACTTGCAGATCACCCAGCTGGCGACGGCCAAGACGGCGCGCGCTTCGTGGGACGCGCACGGCGTGATGATCGTCGTCAATGATTTGCTGGCCGAGGCCCCGGCGCTGGCCAACCGCCTCGCCGCCGAACATGTCGAGATTGCGGTCGACGATCCCGAGCCTTACCTGAAGGCGATCCGCCATGCGGGCAGCATCTTCCTTGGCCGCATGACGCCCGAGGCGGTCGGCGATTACGTCGCCGGCCCCAACCACGTGCTTCCCACCGGCCGCCGCGCGCGCTTCTCCAGCGGGCTTTCGGTGCTCGATTTCATGAAGCGCACCAGTTTCCTCGGGCTCGATGCGGCATCCTTCGCCGCGGTCGGCCCAGCGGCTGCCACCCTCGCCCATGCCGAGGGGCTGCCGGCCCATGCCAAATCCGTGGAATTGAGAATCCGATGAACCAGCCTGCCCGATCCCAGGCCCGTTCGGCCGCGCGTCTCGCCGCCGTGCAGGCGCTTTACCAGCAGCACATGGAGGGCACTTCGCTCGCCCGGCTGCTCGATGAATTCCACCAGCACCGGCTGGGCCGCACCATCGACGAGGATGCCTTCGACGAGGCCGAATATGCCGATGCCGAAGTGCCGTTCTTCGATGACGTGGTGCGCGGCGTGGACGCCCGCAAGGACGAGATCGACGCGCTGGTGGCGGGCAAGCTCGCCAGCGGATGGAGCCTCGCGCGGCTCGACAAGGCGATGCTCCAGGTGCTGCGCGCCGGGACGTATGAACTGCTGGCGCGCAATGATGTGCCGGCGGCGGTGGCGATCAACGAATATGTCGAAGTCGCCAAGGCGTTCTTCGATGACGGGCAGGCCAAGTTCGTGAACGGCATTCTGGATGCCGTGGCCAAAGAGGCACGGGGCTGACCCGCCTTTGCGGGCGGTTTGGGCGCGTCACACCCCCCTTAGACCCCCTCTAGACCCCCCTTAGACCCCCTCAGGGTGGGCCCAGCGGTAGGGTTTCACGTGAAACATCGAGACTTCGACAAGCCGGTGGCGATTGGCTAGGCACGTCCGGCCATGAACGAGCCCGAATTCATCGCTGCCCTGCGCGCGCTCCCCCTCCACCCCGCCGCGCGCGGGCTGGCGGATGACTGCGCGGTGCTGGCAATCGGCGGGGAGGTGCTGGTCATCACCCACGACATGATGGCCGAAGGCACCCACTTCCGCGCCGATGCCGACATGGCCGATGTGGCGTGGAAGCTGGTCACTTCCAACCTCTCCGATCTGGCGTCCAAAGGTGCGGAGCCTGTCGGGGTCTTGCTCGGGCACACGCTGGGGCGTGATGATGACCGGTTTATCAAGGGGTTGGAAGAGGCTTTGGCGGCTTTCGGCACCCCGCTGCTGGGCGGTGACACGATTGCCGCAGCAGGTGCGCGCACCCTCGGCCTGACGGCGATCGGACGGGCGACCTGCACCCCGGTGCCCTCGCGCGGCGGGGCGCAGCCGGGCGATGCCGTGTATCTGACCGGCCCGGTCGGCCGCGCAATGCTCGGCTTCGAAGGTCACGCCGCGCACAGCGATGCCTTCCACCGCCCCGTCCCCCGCCTTGCAGAAGGACAGGCGCTTGCCCCCTATGTCACTGCAATGATGGATGTTTCCGACGGCCTCCTGCTTGATGCCTTCCGCATGGCCGAAGCCAGCGGAGTGACCCTCGCGCTCGAGAGCGAAGCGATCCCCGTCGCCGACCCCGCCCGCATCGCGGACTGCATCCGCTGGGGCGACGATTACGAGCTGCTCTTCACCCTGCCGCCAACCGCCGCCCTGCCCGCAACCGCGCACCGCATCGGCACCGTAACGGCCCGCGATAGTGCGCCGCTGCTGCTGGGCGACACCCCGCTCCGCGATCCCGCAAGCCTCGGCTACCGCCACGGATGAAGCGCCGGGCCGCGCTCCGGGCCTCCTCACAAAACTGCTGAAACCGGCACAAAACGGGGACTGGCGCTCCTTCGGAGACTTGCCAGCCTTCGCTTTGCCCCTAAGACTGTCGCCCCTGCGCCCAAGGGATCAAACGAGGCGCGTGCCTTCTTCACGGAAGGTAAAAAATAACGAGAGGGGATTGCTCGTGAATCTATTGCTCATTTCGATTGGGCTGGGGCTGCTTGCCATCATCTATGGCATCGTCACCAGCTCCCAAGTGCTGGGCGCAAGCCCGGGCAACGCGCGGATGCAGGAAATTGCCGCCGCCATTCAGGAAGGCGCTCAGGCCTACCTCAACCGTCAATACACCACCATTGCGATCGTCGGCGTGGTTGTCGCCGCGATTGTCGCTTTCGCGCTCGGCACCACGGCGGTGATCGGGTTTGTCACCGGCGCCGTGCTGTCGGGCGTTGCGGGCTATATCGGGATGAACATCTCGGTCCGCTCCAACGTGCGCACAGCGCAGGCGGCATCGGAGGGCCTTCAGGCCGGTCTCACCCTCGCCTTCCGCGCGGGCGCCATCACCGGCATGCTGGTGGCCGGCCTCGCGCTGCTGGCGATTGCCGTGTTCTTCTACGCGATGGTCGGGCCGATGGGCCTGACGGCATCGAGCCGCCAGGTGATCGACGGTCTCGTCGGTCTTGCCTTCGGCGCCTCGCTGATCTCGATCTTCGCGCGCCTGGGTGGGGGCATCTTCACCAAGGCGGCAGACGTGGGCGCTGACCTTGTCGGCAAGGTCGAGGCTGGCATCCCGGAGGATGATCCGCGCAACCCTGCCGTGATCGCGGACAACGTGGGCGACAACGTCGGCGACTGCGCAGGCATGGCCGCCGACCTGTTCGAGACCTACGTCGTCACCGTCGGCGCGACCATGGTGCTGACCGCGCTGCTGCTCACCGATCTGGGCGATCTGCTGCTGCCGATGATGGCGCTGCCGCTGTTGATCGGGGGCGTGTGCATCGTCACTTCGATCCTCGGCACCTATTTCGTGCGCCTCGGCGGCGGGACCAATGTGATGGGAGCCATGTACAAGGGCTTCATCGTCACCGCGCTGACCTCGATCCCGGCGATCTACGGCGTGATGACCTATGCGCTGGGTGACATGAAGCGGGAAATCTACGCCCCGCCGAGCACCACGGTCGAGACGATCGATCCGAAGACCGGCGAGATCATCACCGAGATCACCCACACGCTGGGCTTCTCGGGAATGAGCCTGTTCTTCTGCGCCCTGCTGGGCCTCGCCATCACCGGCCTCATCATCTGGATCACAGAGTACTACACCGGCACCAAGTACCGCCCGGTGCGCTCGATCGCCAAGGCTTCGGAAACGGGCCACGGCACCAACGTGATCCAGGGCCTCGCGATCAGCCTTGAGGCGACCGCGCTGCCGACGCTGGTGATCGTTGCCGGCATCATCATCGCCTATGGCCTCGCTGGCCTCATGGGGATCGCCTATGCGGCGACCGCGATGCTGGCGCTGGCGGGCATGGTCGTGGCGCTCGACGCCTATGGCCCTGTCACCGACAACGCCGGGGGCATCGCCGAGATGTCGGGTCTGGACGACAGCGTGCGCGAGAAGACCGACCTGCTCGACGCGGTGGGCAACACCACCAAGGCTGTGACCAAGGGCTATGCGATCGGTTCGGCGGGCCTCGGCGCGCTGGTGCTGTTTGCGGCCTACACCACCGACCTTCGGACTTTCTTCCCCGATGCGAACGTGGATTTCAGCCTGGAAAACCCCTTCGTGATCGTCGGCCTGCTGCTTGGCGCATTGTTGCCCTATCTGTTCGGGGCGATGGGCATGACAGCGGTGGGACGTGCGGCGGGTGATGTGGTCGTGGATGTGCGCAACCAGTTCCGCGAGAACCCGGGGATCATGGAGGGCACGTCCAAGCCCGACTATGCCCGCACCGTGGACCTCGTCACCAAGGCGGCGATCAAGGAGATGATCATCCCCTCGCTGCTGCCAGTGCTGGCGCCGGTGGTGGTGTACTTCGTCATCACCGCCATCGCCGGACAGGACAACGGCTTTGCGGCGCTGGGCGCGCTGCTGCTGGGCGTGATCGTGGGCGGGCTGTTCGTCGCGCTCTCGATGACCGCAGGCGGCGGGGCGTGGGACAACGCCAAGAAGTACATCGAGGACGGCAATCACGGCGGCAAGGGCTCGGAAGCTCACAAGGCCGCGGTGACGGGCGATACGGTCGGCGATCCCTACAAGGACACCGCCGGGCCTGCCGTCAACCCGATGATCAAGATCACCAACATCGTCGCGCTGCTGCTGCTGGCGGCGCTGGCGCACGGGGCGGCGTAACCCGCAACCTCAGTGATATTCCCAACCCCGCCGGGAGCGATCCCGGCGGGGTTTATCTTTGTCCGCTGCCGTGTCCCCGCTTCGGACAGCCCCCTTGTGCGCTGAGGCTTTGTTAATCGCCCTGTGCCATCAACCTTCAGGAATGTGCAGATACGTGCGGTAAGGCAGGGTTAACGTCGATGGAGATGGCGCGCGCGGAAAGCTTCGGCACTCGCAAGGCGCCGGGCGATGACGCGAAGGGCGAGCTGCGCCTGCTGACCCGTGCCGATCTTGAAGACCCCGCGCTCATCACCGGCTGGGAACGACTGGCGGCGCGCGCTGCCGAACCCAATCCGTTCTTCGAACCATGGTATCTCCTCCCCTCGCTGCGCCAGTGGGAGACGGCGGAGCGGGTGGTCACCAAGGCGTGGTTCCATCAGGGGCGGCTGGCCGGGCTGCTGCCGGTGGTCCGCAATGCCGGGTATTACGGCCACGCTGTCACCCACGCACGGGGCTGGCTCCACCCCAATGCCTTCTGCGGAGTGCCGCTGATCGCTGCGGGGCAAGAGGACGCCTTCTGGCAGGCCCTGCTCGCCCATTTTGACCGTAGCGCCCGCCGCGCGCTGCTCTTGCACTTTCCGCTGCTGCCCGCCGAAGGCCCGGTCAACGCCGCGCTCGACCGCGTGCTCGCCGCACGCGGGCGGGCGCACTACAGCGTCACAGAGGAACACCGCGCGCTACTGAGGGGCGAAAGGTCTGCCGCAACCTATCTCGAAGCGGCGATGAGTGCCAAGAAGCGCAAGGAACTGCGCCGTCAGCACAACCGCTTGGCCGAGGAAGGCGCGCTGGCCTTCGAGCGGCTGACGGATGATGCGGGGCTCGCTGAATGGACAGCCGAATTCCTCGCCCTGGAAGCGGCCGGATGGAAGGGCGAGGCCGGCTCCGCCCTCGCCTGCGCCCCGGAAACCCGTGGGCTCTTCGCAGAATCGCTCGCGGGTGCGGCAGCCGACGGCAAGCTTGAGCGGCTGGCGCTGCGGCTGGATGGCCGCGCCATCGCAATGCTGGTCAATTTCATTACGCCGCCGGGTGCCTACAGCTACAAGACCGCCTTCGACGAGGCTTACGCCCGCTTTTCGCCCGGGATGCTGCTGCAACTGGAAAACCTCGCGCTGCTGGAACGACCCGGTGTTCAATGGGCCGATAGCTGCGCGGTGGAAGGCCACCCGATGATCGAACGCTTGTGGCGGGACAAGCGCCGCATGGTCAGCCGCAACATCGCCATCGGCGGCATGGCCCGCCGCGCCGCATTCCGCCTGCTGATGGCTTACGAGACCCGACCGAGGAGCACGAAATGAACGCCCCCGCCCGCTTTGCCGATGCCGTGTCGCAGCCCGTCTTCGCCGCACCCGCGCGCGCGAAGTTCGCAGGCCACTATCCCGAAAAGCCGCATATCCTTGCGCACAGCCTCACCAGCCACCCGCTGCTCGAGATCGAGGCACTGGCGCAGTTGGCCGAGCGGCTGCCGATCAGCTCGGTTGAATACAACCGCGGCGATCTGCCGATCGGGGTGGACGGCAAGCCCGGATCGAACGGCATGACCATCGCCGAGACGATCCGGAAAGTGGCCGAGGCGGAAAGCTGGGCGGTGCTCAAGAACATCGAACAGGTCCCCGCCTACGAGGCGCTGCTGATGGGCCTGCTGGAAGAAATCCGCCCCGAGATCGAAGCCGCGACCGGCGCGATGCTGACCCCGCAGGGGTTCATCTTCGTTTCCAGCCCCAATTCGGTCACGCCCTACCACTTCGATCCCGAGCACAACATCCTGCTCCAGATCCGCGGCACCAAGGTGATGACGCAGTTCCCCGCGGGCGACACCCGTTTCGTGCCCGACGAGGCGCACGAGACCTATCATTCGGGCGGCCCGCGCGAATTGAAGTGGGACGATGCAATGCTGCCCCACGGCACGGAATTCCCGCTCGGCCCCGGCGAAGCGCTATTCGTGCCGGTGATGGCCCCGCACTTCGTGAAGAACGGCCCTGCCCCCTCGGTCTCGCTGTCGATCACCTGGCGCAGCGAGTGGAGTTACCGTGAGAGCGACGCGCGGATCTTCAACGCCATCCTGCGCGAGCGCGGGTTCGCGCCGAAGGCTCCGGGCCGCTTCCCACACCAAAACTATGCCAAGGCCTATGCCTTCCGCGTGATGCGGAAGCTGGGATTGACGGGCGCGTAAACCGCACGCATTGCCGCGTGCTATGAGTGACACGCCCACCAATGCAGAACTCGTCGCCGGTCTCGTCCGGCTCCTGACGGTCGAGAAACGCGCCGCCGACATCTATGCCGGGCCGCCGCAGCAGGACGGGATCGGACGCGTGTTCGGCGGTCAGGTGCTGGCGCAGGCGCTCCAGGCCGCGCAGGCAACCGTGCCCGACGGCAAGAGCGCCCATTCGCTCCACGCCTATTTCCTGCGCGGTGGACGCGAGGGCGCACCGATCCAGTACCGCATCGAGCGTGATTTCGACGGGCGCAGCTTCGCCAACCGTAGGGTCGTCGCCGCGCAGGAGAACGAGGAGGGGATCGCGGTCCCGATCCTCAACCTCACCGCCAGCTTTCAGCTGCCCGAAGAAGGCCTCGAACATATCGATTCGCCGATGCCCGAAGTCGCCCGGCCCGATGATCTGCGCCCCGACATGGAGCTGCGCCGCGAACTGGCGGAACAGTGGGGCGATCGCATGAACGACCAGCAGCGCCGCATGATGCTGCGCCCGCGCCCGATCGAGATGCGCACCATCGACCGCCTGCACTGGATGAGCAGCGAACCGAGGGAGCCGCGTGCCCACACCTGGTTCAAGGTCTGCGGCCCCATCACCGGAGAGGCTGACACGCCCGAACTCCACCGCGCGATCATCACCTATGCGAGCGACTACACCCTGCTCGGAACCAGCGCGCTGCCGCACGGCCTCAGCTGGATGCGTGGCGAACTGGTGGGTGCGAGCCTTGACCATGCCCTGTGGTTCCACCGCGATGCGCGGGCGGACGAATGGCTGCTCTACGCCACCGACGCGCCATGGAGCGGCGGCGGGCGCGGCTTCAACCGCGGGCGCATCTTCAACCTCGCGGGCGAACTGGTCGCGAGCGTCGCGCAGGAGGGGATGATGCGGAAGAGGGTCAAGGGGTAGACCTCTCCATCGTCATTGCGAGCCGCAGGCGAAGCAATCCATCAACAGACGGTGCAACTTGACCTGCCGCCGGTCCATCGATTGCCGCGCCGCCTACGGCTCCTCGCAATGACGAATTAGTGAGCGAGGAGAACTGGCATCGCCGGCTCGCTCAGCATGTGGCGCGTCACGCCGCCCAGCACCAGTTCCGTCAGCCGCGAGTGGCCATAGGCGCCCATCACCAGCAGCGAGCATTCCCGCATCTGCGCCGCCGAGAACAGCGTGTCGGCGATCTTCGCCTCGCCGCGCGGGATTTCGACGATCTCGCTCGTGATGCCGTGACGGGCGAGGTATTTCGCACCCTCGGTCGAAGGCAGGTCGAAGCCGGGTTTGGCCGGATCTTCGGTCACGCAGGCAAGCGTCACCTGACACGAACAGGCCAGCAGCGGCACCGCCGCGCGCAAGGCGTGCGCCGCCTCGGCCGATCCGTTCCATGCGACCAGCATCGGCGCGCCGACATCGAAGCTGCTCATGCCCTCGGGCACCACCAGCACCGGCACCGGAGCGCGCGTCACGACGTCGCCAACCAGCGCGGATGGACCGCGCCCGTCGGTCCCGGTCTCGGCTGGCCCAAGGATCACGATATCCGCCAGCGGCGAAGCCTCGATCAGGCGCTGGCTGGCGATGCCGTATTCGAAGCGCCAGTCGAAGGGCACGCCTTCATGCTCCATCGCGGTCTCGATGGTCTTGCGCAGGTTTTCGGCGTTCTCGCGGATCACCGGCAGCGCGGCAGCGATGGCCGAGCCGTAGAAATCACCCGGCATGAACACCTCGTAGCTGACCGCCTGAAGGCAGGTGATGTGCCCGTTGGTGGCGCGCGCCATATCAAGCGCGACCTGAAGACGGGCCTGCATGGCCTTGTCGTGATCGATGTGCAGAAGGATGGATTTCATGGCGTGTCTCCCATTGATGGTGAGAATGATCGCCCCGAACGTCGCGACTGGCTTTGACCGGGATCAATTTTCCGGGCGGTCAGCGTGGACGGCTTATAGCACCTTGCCAGACATAAGACGTGCGCTCATTCTGGCGGCAGGGAGAGAGACATGCAGATCACGCGCCACCCGCCAGTGAAAACCTCGCTGGAGCCTTCGAACCACCCCTATCTCACCGGGCCGTGGACACCGCTGCACGAAGAGGTGGACGTCCCCGAACTCCGCGTGATCGAAGGCGCAATCCCTGCCGATATCGACGGCATCTATCTTCGCAACACCGAGAACCAGGTTCACCAGCCGCTCGGCCGCCATCACCCCTTCGATGGCGACGCGATGATCCATCAGGTCAACATCTCGGGCGGCAAGGCGAGCTATCGCAATCGCTTCGTGCGCACCCATTGCTTCGAGGCGGAACAGATCGCAGGCCGCAGTCTGTGGGGCGGGCTGATGGACCCTTGGGGCACATCGGTGCGCCCCGGCTTCGGCGCGCATGGCGGGCTGAAAGATACCGGCTCCACCGACATCATCGTCCACGCCGGCACGGCCTATGCGACGCTCTACCAATGCGGCGAGGCGTGGATGCTCGATCCCGTCACCCTCGCCAGCCGCGGCAAGGCGCCGTGGGTGCCGCTCGATGGCATCTCGGCCCACCCCAAGGTTGACGAGGGGACGGGCGAGATGATGTTCTTCAACTACTCCAAGCACGCCCCCTTCATGCATTACGGCGTCGTCGACCGGGCGGGGGCGCTGGTGCACTATGTGCCCATCCCCCTGCCCGGCCCGCGCCTGCCGCACGACATGGCGATCACGCCCAACTGGTCGATCCTCAACGATATGCCGCTCTACTGGGACGAGGAGCTGCTCGGGCGGAACATTCACGCCGCGCGGCTGCACGAAGGCGTGCCGACCCGCTTTGCCCTGATCCCGCGTTACGGCCAGCCGCAGGACATCCGCTGGTTCGAGGCCGCGCCGACCTATGTGCTCCATTGGACCAATGCGTGGGAGGAAGGCGACGAGGTGATTCTGGAAGGCTATCATCAAGCCAAGCCCATGCCCGATCCGCTCGAGGAAATGGGCCGATACAGCCACATGATGGCCTATGTGGACGAACACTCCTTTCAGAGCCGCCTCCACCGCTGGCGCTTCAACATCACAACCGGCGAGACCCGCGAGGAGCGATTGTCGGAGCGGATCGTCGAATTCGGGATGATCAATCCCAAGTTCGCGATGCACAAGAGCCGCTACGTCTGGTCGACCACCACCCGGCCCGGATGGTTCCTGTTCAACGGCTATGTCCGCCACGACACCGAGACGGGCGAGGAGCAGGTCTACCGCCTGCCCGAAGGCGTCTACGCCAGCGAAAGCCCGATGATACCCCGGACGGGGGCGACCAACGAGGACGATGGCTACTTGGTCACCTTCCTGATCGACGAAAACACCGGCACCTCCGAATGCGCGATCCTCGATGCTTCTGACATCACCAAAGGCCCGATCTGTCGCCTCGCCCTGCCGCACAAGATCTGTTCGGGCACCCATTCGGTATGGGTAGAGCATGATCAACTGCGCGCCGATGCGGCGTTCCGCGCGAAAGCCTTCGCTGCCGCCTGACGCCGGTCGAAGCGCGTGCGGTGCTGGTCCATGCGGGCGGTTGCGCGATGGCGGCCCGCCGCCTAGCGCAGCTTGATATGCTTTTTCAGGGACCTGCCATGACATTCCGCCTCGCTCTTGCCGCTTCGGTCGCGGTCATCTGCCTCGCTGGCCCCGTGCCCGCACTTGCGCAAACGCCGCACACCGCGGTCGCCAAGACCCCCGAGGCGGCAGAGCACCACAAGCTGTTCGACCTGTTCGAGGATGCCGACCGGCGCGAACAGGCGCTGAATCCGTTGAACGGCCTCTACCGCGGCGATGACGAACGGATCGACCGGCTGGGCGATCTGCTGACCGATGCGGATTTCCTCGCGAGCCGGACTGACACCCGCCTCAATCTCGCGCTGCTGGCCCAGATCGACCGCACCAAGCTGTCCGAGACCGACAAGCTTGCCTTTGATGTGTTCCGCTACACGCAGCAAACCGCGCTCGAGGGGATGAGCGATGCGCTGCGCCCAATCAACGCGGCACGCCCGCTCAACCACTTCTTCGGGATGCATAATTATTACCCCAGCCTCGCCAGCGGCAAGGGTATCGCACCGTTCCGGACCCTCGCCCATTACGAGGATAATCTGGCGCGCCACGATGATTACATCGCCTATCTGGACCGCGCCATCGGCCGATTCCGGCAGGGTAAGGCGCGCGGACTGCTGGAAACGAAGCTGACCGTGGGCATCATGGTCACCCAGCTCGATACGCAGCTTTCCACGCCGCTCGCGCAATCGCCCTTCATGGGGCCGGTGCAGGATTTCCCGGAAGGCATCCCTGACGAGGACAAGGCCCGGCTGACCAAGGCCTACGAAGCCAAGACTGCCGAGCTTTACGCGGCGACCGCGCGGCTTCGCGATTTCCTGCGCGACGAATACCTCCCCGCTGCGCGCGACAGCATCGGCCTTTCCCAGATGGAGGGCGGCGCGCAGCTCTATGCCTATCTCGCGCGGGAATCGACCACGCTCGATCTCGAACCCGAGGAGATCCACCAGCTCGGCTTGGGCGAGGTCGCGCGCATCAAGGCTGAGATGGAACAGCTCAAGCGCGAGGTGGGCTTCAAGGGGACGCTGGGCCAGTTCTTCGATTACGTGCGGACCGATCCGAAGTTCAAACCCAAGAGCCGCGAGGCGCTGACGCAGGCCTATTACAAGGTAGGGCGCGAGGTCGACGCGAAGATACGCACCTATTTCGCGACGCTCCCCAAATCGCCGCTGGAAATCCGGCCCTACGATCCGGCGACCGAACAGTTCGAGGCGGGCGGCTCCTACGAATCCGGCACGCCCGACGGCAGCCGGCCGGGGGTGTTCTACTTCAACGCCTATGATCTGCCGAGCCGCCTGACGCCGGGGATCGTGACGCTTTACCTCCACGAAGGCGCGCCCGGGCATCACTTTCAGGTCAGCCTCGCGCAGGAAAACGCGGCCCTGCCCCCGTTCATGCGCTTCGGCGGCACCACCGCCTTTGTCGAAGGCTGGGCGCTCTATGCCGAGACCCTCGGTCACGAGATGGGCTTCTACAAGGACCCGTGGAACCGATACGGCACCTTGCAGGACGAACAGCTGCGGGCGATGCGGCTGGTGGTGGACACCGGCATCCATGCCAAGGGATGGAGCCGCGATCAGGCGATCGCTTATATGCTGGAAAACTCCGGCATGACCCGCACCGATGTGGTCGCCGAGGTGGACCGTTATATTGCCATCCCCGGACAGGCGCTGGCCTACAAGATCGGCGCGCTGAAGATCCAGGAGCTGCGCAAGCGCGCCGAAACGCGACTTGGCAAGCAGTTCGACATCCGCGCGTTCCATGAACAGGTGCTCGATACCGGAGGCCTGCCGCTGACCGTGCTAGAAGCCAAGATCGACCGCTGGATCGCGAGCCAAGCGAGCGAATAGCGCCCCGCCAGCGCGGTCAGCATCTTCAACTCGTCGCATCCGCTGCCCCGATTGCCTGCTACCGGGCGGTGGGGGGCATTGGCGTTCATCCGGCTGCAAGGTAAAGCCCAACACCCACACGTCGCGCACTACCCCCCTTGAAGGGCCCACCCGGGATCGCGGGCCCGCAACGCAGGAGCATGACCACCGTGACGACCACTTTTCGCGCCCCCCGCAGCCTCGCGCTGATCGCCCTCGCCGGTGCCGTTTCGGCCACCGGCCTCGCAGCCCAGACCATGCCGGCCCAGATGCCGCAGGATCAGGGCGAGGTGCTGACCACCGTTTACGGCTCCCTCCCCCCGCTCGCCGAAATGGAAGAAGGTCCGCGCATCAACGGGATCATTTCCGCGCGCAAGGACCAGCGGCTCCAGATCACGGCCGATGACGGTTCAGTGCAGGCCGTCGCCCTGCATCCGGAAACCGAGATCCGCACCCGCGGCGGTTTCCTTGGCATCGGCAACAAGACGCTCGACCAGAGCGCGCTGATCAACGGGCTCGCCGTCACCGTGAAGACCTCGCGCTATGGCGAGCGGCTGGTCGCCAACGAGGTCCGTTTCACCAGCGATGACCGCCAGATCGCGGCAATGATCCGCGCCGGCACCCAGCAGCAGTTCGGCGAACAGGGCGCGGCCATCCAGGCCAACGCCGCCGCCACCGAGGCGCTGCGCGGCCGCTTGGGCGATATCGACAAGTACAACCTCAAGAGCACCACCAACGTCTATTTCGACACCGGCAAGTGGGCGCTTTCCCCGATGGCCAAGAACGAGCTGTGCGCCGCCGCGCAGCAGGCCAACCAGAACGAGAATTCGCTGATGCTGGTCCTCGGCTACACCGACACCACCGGCTCGCAGGAGTTCAACCAGACCTTGTCGGAAAAGCGTGCAGCTGCGGTGGTCAACCACCTCCAGCAGGTCTGCAAGTGGAAGCCCTATCGCATGCTGACCCCGACCGGCATGGCGACCGCCGATCCGGCTGCTGACAACACCACCGCCGCCGGTCGTGCGCAGAACCGCCGCGTTTCGGTCAACGTGCTAGTGAGCAAGGCGCTCGACGGGCAGTAAGCCAGGCGCAGGCTGCGGCGGCAATCACCGGTCACCGCAGCCAGTCTACAAGATGGGAAGAACGCTGGCCATTTGCGTGTTGGGCTCCCCGCCCTTTGGATGTGGCAGGCCCAGCGCGTTGTTCAATGCGCGGCGCACCGGATTGGTGCAGGTTGCGGGGCCCTGCGCGTAGTAGATCAGGCCCTCGGCTTGGCGTTTCTTCGGATCCGGGACGAGGATCACCTGCCCTGCCGTGCCGCTGTCCCCTTCATCGGCAATCGGATCGCAGCGGCGCAACGAGATCGAGCCATTCGCCGCCCGGTCGATCGCGGTGCATACGAACGGCTGATAGAACCGCAGGATACGGGTGTTGCGCTGGTAGGAACCCCGCTCGTCTGACAGCACATGGCGGGGGTCGCGCGGGGCGAGGTCGAGCGCACCGGGCGCGATGCTGATGCGTTCGGGCGGCTGGCCGAAATAGTCCGCGACCTGCGCAAGGATCGCCTGCCGATGGGCGCCGCTCGCGTGCCACCGGTCGAAAGCGGCAGCGTCGGGGAAGGTCACCTCGGATCGCCAGTTCACCGCATTGCGCCAGCAATCGCCGAGCCGCAGGGTCTTGTCGCCTTGCCGGCCGACCGCCACGTCTTCCGGCAATCCGAAAGCTCCGCTGACCAGCGCGGTCTCGTCGTCGAAGTAATCGCCTTGGCTGTCGAGGTTGACGAGCAGGACCGGCAGGCCAATGCACGACAGGAAAGCGAGCACCGCCACGGCCTGCACTGGCCGACTGTACCAAATCTTGTTCGGGGTCAGGCGGTGGGCGAGAAAGATCAGCGCGACAATCATCGCCGGCACGCCGAACAGGGCAACAAGCGAGAAGGCGAACTGCGTCATGCAGCCCCTTTTACCCGCCAGCGTGGTAGAAATCGTAAACCTTGCGCGCGACCGTCGCGCTCACGCCGGGGGCGCGTTGCAAATCTTCCAGTGCAGCGGCCCGCACCTTGCTCGCGGTGCCGAAATGCAGCAGCAGCGCGCGCTTTCTCGCCGGACCGATGCCGGGGATCTCGTCCAATGGGCTTGCCGTGATCGCCTTCGAACGCTTCGCCCGATGCGCGCCGATGACATAGCGGTGCACCTCGTCACGCAAGTTCTGAAGATGGAACAGCAGCGGCGAGTTCACAGGCAGCATCTTCTCGCGCCCATCGGGGAAGTGGAACACCTCGCGCCCCTCGCGCCCGTGATGCGGCCCCTTGGCGACGCCGATCACGGCCATCTCGTCAGCAATCCCGATCTCCTCCAGCACCCGCATCACGCTGGACAGCTGCCCCTTGCCGCCGTCGATCAGGATCAGGTCGGGGAGCGTGGTTTCATGGCCGCCCGCCTTGACCTCCGGGTTCTCCTCCCCTTCAGCAAAGTTGCGGAACCGCCGCGTCATCACCTCGCGCATCATCGCGAAATCGTCATTCGATTGCGCCTCGCGGATATTGAACTTGCGATACTGGTTCTTCTCGAAGCCTTCCGGCCCCGCAACCACCATCGCGCCGACCGCCTTGGTGCCATGGATATGGCTGTTGTCATAGACCTCGATCCGCTGCGGGGGCGCGTCGAGCTCGAGAAACTCGGCCAGCTCGCGGTTGAGCTTCGCCTTGGTGCCGGTCTCGGCTAGCCGCCGATCGAGCGCCTCAACCGCGTTGCGCTGGGCCTGCGCCATCAGCTTGCGCCGGTCGCCGCGTTCGGGCACCGAGAGGCGCACCTTGCGGCCCGCGACTTCGGAGAGCGCCGCCTCGATCAGCTCGGCCTCGGGCAGTTCGCGGTCCACCAGAATCGTCGGCGGGGGCGGCACTTCCTCGTAGAATTGCAGCATCACGTCGGCGAGCACCTGCGCCTCGTCCACGTCCGCCGTATGGCGCGGGAAGAGCGCGCGGTGACCCCAGTTCTGCCCGCCGCGGATGAAGAAGGACTGGACGCTCATGTGCCCGTTCTTCGCCGCCAGCGCGAAGACATCGGCATCGCCCAGCCCTTGCGCGTTGATCGCCTGCGAGCCCTGGATGAAGGTCGCCGCCCGCAGCCGGTCACGCAGCATCGCGGCGGTCTCGAAATCGAGGTTCTGCGCGGCATCGGCCATCTGCCGTTCCAGATCGGCCTGTACCGCGCCAGATTTGCCCGAGAGGAAATCCTTCGCCTGCCGCACGAGCGCGTCATAGCCCGGCTCGTCGATCCGGCCGACGCAGGGCGCGGAGCAGCGCTTGATCTGGTAGAGCAGGCACGGCCGGTCGCGGTTGTTGAAGAAGCTGTCGGTGCAGCTGCGCAGCAGGAACAGCTTTTGCAGCGCGTTGAGCGTCGTGTTGACGCTGCCCGCACTGGCGAAAGGCCCGTAGTAATTGCCCTTTGCCCGCCGCGCGCCCCGGTGCTTCTGGATGCGCGGGTAGGCGTGATCGGCGCGCAGCAAGATGAAAGGGAAGCTCTTGTCGTCGCGCAGCAGCACGTTGAACGGCGGGCGGAACCGCTTGATCAGTTGCGCTTCGAGCAGCAGCGCCTCGGCCTCGGAATTGGTGGTAATGATCTCCATGCTTCGGGTCTGGCTGACCATCCGCTGGAGCCGCCCCGAAAGCTGGGCGATCTGGGTGTAATTCGCCACCCGTGCCTTGAGGCTGCGAGCCTTGCCCACATACAGAACCTCGCCCCGCGCATCGAGCATGCGGTAGACGCCGGGGACGGGCTTCAAGACCTTCACCGTCTCGCGGATCGCCTGCACCCCGCCTTCCAGATCGGGCTGCGCGGACGCAACAGTATAGGCGGCGCGCTCCTCGTTGAAGCGCTCCGCACCGCGGGGGTCGTGGGGGGTGCCGGCGGGGGTTCGGGCCATGCCCGCCAGATAGGGGTGGAAGGGCGCGATTGGCAATTGCCGCAAGCGCGCCTATCCGCGCCTCAATGGACCAGCATGACGTCATCATCCTCGGCGCGGGCGCAGCCGGATTGTTCTGCGCCGGCGAGGCGGGACAGCGAGGCCTCAGCGTGGCGCTGCTGGAAAAGGCCGAGGCGCCGGGGAAGAAGATCCTCATCTCGGGCGGGGGGCGGTGCAATTTCACCAATCTCGGCGCGGGGCCGGGCAATTACCACTCGGCCAATCCCCATTTCGCCAAGAGCGCGCTGGCCCGTTACACGCCCGCTGACTTCATCGCGCTGGTCGAGCGGCACGGGATCGCGTGGCACGAAAAGACGCTGGGGCAATTGTTCTGCGATGGCTCGGCCAGGCAGATCGTGGCGATGTTGCTCGACGAATGCCCTCCGGACAAGGTCACCCTCACCTGCGGGGTGGAAATTGCCGAGGTCACGCGGGGCGAGGACGGGATGTTCACCGTCACCGCCGCCGATGGCCGCACTTGGCAGGCGCTTGCGCTGGTGATTGCCACCGGCGGGCCTTCCATACCCAAGATGGGCGCGAGCGACTTTGCATATCGGCTGGCGCGTCAGTTCGGGCTCAAGGTGGTCGAGCCCCGCCCTGCCCTCGTCCCGCTGACGCTGGGCGGGGAGGACGCGCTGTTTCGGGAACTTTCCGGCGTGGCGGCGCCGGTGCGGGCGCGGGCCGGGAAGGCGGAATTTGCCGAGGCCGCGCTGTTCACCCACAAGGGGCTCTCCGGCCCGGCGATCCTGCAAATCTCGTCCTATTGGCGGCACGGCGACCAGGTCGGGATCACCTTCCTGCCCGACGCGTCAACCGACTGGCTGCTCGAAGCCAAGCGTGACCGTCCCCGCGCATCCTTGCGCACCCTGCTGCGCGAGCGCCTGCCCGATCGCCTCGCCGATGCGCTGGCCGACCGGCTGGGGCTGGAGCGCGAACTCGGCAACCTGTCCGACAAGGACCTGCGCGCCGCACAGGCAAAGCTCGCCGACTGGCGCTTCGCCCCGAACGGCACCGAGGGCTATGCCAAGGCCGAAGTCACAGCCGGGGGGATTGCCACGGCGGAGCTCTCCAGCCGCACGATGGAGGCCGCCAAGGTCCCCGGTCTCTATGCCATTGGCGAGGCGGTGGATGTGACCGGCTGGCTGGGCGGCTACAACTTCCAATGGGCGTGGGCGAGCGGCCATGCCTGCGCCGAGGCGCTCGCCCAGTCCTTGCCCTAGAACAGCTTTCTGAGATCGATCCCCAGATACAGCCCAAGCGGGTCGATCACGAAGGGGTTGTAGTTGATCGGCGTCACCCCATTGCCATCTCGCACCTTGCGCTGCGCATCGAACAGGTTGTCGGCGACCAGGCTCACGCGGAAGTCCTTGAGGAAGCCCTCGTTCTTGCCCGCGATCTCACCGACATTGGCGAAGACGCGCAGGTTGAAGGTGACGATGTCATCGAAGAACAGATCGCTGGTGCCGACTGTCCCGTCGAGGCGGGTCTTGCCAGTGTAGATGCCCGACAGGCGGAAGCCCATGCCCTTGCCGAACAGCCCCGCTTCGAGCCTGCTCGAATGGCGCGGCTGGCCGAAGGCGCCGGTCGCCTGCCCGTCGAGCTGGTCGAGCGGCTGGAGGCCGGGGGCGATCAGGATCTCGTTGGCCAGCTCGATCGTGTGGGTCAGGTTCGCGAAGTAGCGCCAGCCCTGCATCTGCCGCCCGCCCGCAAGCGGGTTGAAAGCGGGACCACCAGCGGGCGGGCCGCCAGCACCTGCCGGAGCGCCACCAGCACCGGCGGGGGGCGCAGCGGCGCAGAACCGTTGCTGGAACTGCGCGATGGCTTCCGGCGGGAAGGTGCCGTCAGGCAGGCGCGAACGATCAAGCGCCATCTTGATGAAGGCGGGATCAACACCCGGCAGCTCGGCCGAGACATCCTCGCCGCGCTCGATTTTGCCGATGAGGGCGCGGATCGCGGCCTCGCCCTCGGGGCCGCAGGCACGCTCGCGGAAGGCGGCGATCTGCGGCGGCATGCCCCCTTGGCCCGGAGCGCCGGGAGCGCCGGGAGCGCCCGGAGCGCCGCCCATCATCGCCGGATCGATCGCGCAGATGCGCGTGCGGAAACCCGCCAGCCGGGCCGGATCCACCTTGCCGTCCGCGCCGCGCAGGCGCGCCAGCATCGGGGCAAGACGGGCGGGATCGATGCCGGGATACTCGGCCGAGATATCCGCCCCGCTGTCGATCGCGACAACAAGCTTTTCGAGGAAAGCCTGCCCGTCATCGGCGCATAGCCGCGCGCGGAAAGCCATGAACTGTTCGCGCTGTTCGGGCGAAGGCGCAGCGCCGCCGCCGAAGCCGAAGCCACCGCGCGCCGCGCCCGGCTGCGGTGCGGCCGCTGGGCCCGTGGTCGGCGGTGCAGGCTGCTGGGGCGCTGCCGCGGCAGGCGGACCGCCCGCGCCAGCGGGACGACCGCCGCCACCGCCGCCCGGCCCACCGAAGCCGCCGCCGCCCGGAGGTGCGCCGATGCTGCCGTTGGTGGAGAGGGTGAACTGGATGCGGTCTGCCCGCGTCTCGGCAAAGCTTACCGCGCGCCGGTCAACCCGCACCACCCGGCCATTGGCATCGCGCGTCACGCGGCCCGGGAAAGCGGCCTCGGTCGCGGCGGTGATCTGCGGAAAGCCGCCCACCACATTGTCCGAACGGTTGCGGATGTAATCGACCTGGAAGCGCGAATTCTCCCAGAACGGCAGTTCCCAGTTGGCCGAAAACTTCCAGTCGCGCTGGGTTTCGGGCGGGAGCGACGGATTGCCGCCGGTCAGCACCTCCGCCAGCACCGTCTCGCCGCGCACGAAGTCGAACACGGGGACGTTGAGATTGGTCACCTGCGGATCGCCCAGCGCCGACAAGGAGGGCGCGACTTCGCGCCAGATATAGGTCGCCGACAGATCGAGCCCGTCGACCGGCTTCCACGTGATGCCCGCGTTCCAGTCCCCGAGCGTGCCCGCATCGCTGAGGTCTTCGAGCCCGACCTGAAGGTTGAGCGTGAAATCACCGAGTGCATCGAGGAATTCGTCGCGTGTGCTGGTCAGCGGCACGACGAGGTTGGTGCCGGTCGACAGGCGGCGGCGGGTCAGCTGGGCAGCGGTGGCCGAGCGCGTGTCGCTGCTCTCGATCTGCCGCCAGTCGAAGCCGAGGTCGAAGGTCGCCAGCACGTCGCCTGCGGGCAGCGTGGCGATCGGGCCTTCGAGCGTTGTCTGGGTTTCGGTAGTGATCGTCCGGCGCAGCGCGGTGTCGAAGCCGTTGGCGGTGTCGGTCGGCAGCGGGCCGGTGATCGCCAGCGTCCCCGCTGCGGCGGCATCGCGGAACACCTGAAGCTGCTCGGGCCGGAGCCTCCGGTCGATCTCGGTCTCGGTCTCGCTGAAGGCGCCATCGAAGGTGGTCGTGAGGCGGAAGGCATTGATCGACTGGTTGATCGATCCCGCCGCCGAGACCGTGTCGCTCGACGTGCGCCGCGCCAGCGGGGTCTCGCCCCCGAAGGTGCGCACCGCGCTCGCCCCGCCCGGCGCAGTCAGCACGACCGTGTTCAGGCCATCAAGGCTGCGGCTTTCGTTGCGCGCGTAGTTGATATTGGCGCTGACTGAAGTGCCGCTTTCGATGAAGGCCTTGGCCCACGAAACATTGGCATCCAGCCCGAAGGTATCGGCGAGCAGGCTGCGGAATTCCGCCTGCGCCGGATCGCCCGCGACCAGCGAGACCGAACCCGGCGTCTGCGGCACGTCACGCTCGGCCTCGGTGAGGATGTTGGTATCCTCGACCTGGATATTGGCGTTGATCCGCCCGCCATTGGCGATCTTGAGGATGCCCAGCTGCTGTTCGTTGCGCGAATAGCCCCCGCGCGAGGGCATCTCGAATTCGAGATCGGCCTGACGGTTCGAATAATTGTCCTTGAGGATCAGGTTGATGACCCGGCGATCGGGCGGAAAGCCGAACCGCTGGGCGACTTCTTCGGGAAACACCTCGACCCGGGCGAGCGCCTCGGGCGGATAGTTGGCGAACTCGCGGAAGGAGCCGATGCGGATGCCGTTGACGAGGATCACCGGCCCGCCGCCGCCGCGCCCGCGGGCCGAACCCGTGCGGGCGCTGATCTGGGCGATGAGATCGGTGATCGAGGTCACACCCTCCGCGGCGATGGCGGTCTCGTCCAGCTGGAGCAGCGGGGCCTGATCGACAAACAGCTGCCCGCGGATCCGGCCGGACCGCACGATGATCTCGTTCCCGACCGAACCGGTGTCGCTGGCGCTCTCGGGCTCTTCCTCGGCAGGCTGGGCGGGTGCTTCGACTTGCGGCTGGGTGGCACTGGCGACAGCGGGCACAACGGCCGCGTCGGTCACACCGGCAGCCAGCGGCACGGCTATGCCGAGGGCGAAAGCGCAAGTGCCGGCACGCAGGCCGGCACGGGAGAGCGGGGAGAGGTTCATCATGTCCCTTCAGTTGCAGTACAGGTCTTCAGGGCGGCTATTACCGCTCTCTGGAGGCAGTGGGTTACGCGCAGAACCGGCCCGGGAATGCCTTTGGCTCTCCCGTCCGGACCGGCGGAATTCCTCGCCGATCATGGGCCTAACGCACGAGCCTTCCCTTTTGGTTCCCGCATCGCTAAAGCGCGGCCAGCAATCGACGGGCGTATTGTGCGCCGCAACGGAAACCAAAGGGAATACATGGCCAAGGAAGAACTCCTCGAAATGCGCGGGCGCGTGGTTGAACTGCTGCCCAATGCGATGTTCCGGGTGGAGCTTGAAAACGGCCATGAAGTTCTCGGCCACACCGCGGGCAAGATGCGCAAGAACCGCATCCGCGTGCTGGTGGGTGACGAGGTGCTGTGCGAGCTCACCCCCTATGACCTGACCAAGGCCCGCATCACCTACCGCTTCATGCCGGGTCGCGGCGGCCCCGGCCCGCAATAAGCGCCACGGGCCCGCGACATGGGCTCTCTTCATCTGACACTGGCCTCGGCCTCGCCCCGGCGGCGCGAATTGCTCGCGCGGCTGGGTCTCGGGCCTGATGCCGTGGTGCCTGCCGACATCGATGAAACGCCGCTGAAAGGCGAACTTCCCCGCGCCTATGCACTACGCATGGGGCGCGAGAAGGCCTGTGCCGTGGAAGCTTCGGGCTTCGTGCTGTCTGGCGATACGGTTGTTGCGGTGGGGAGGCGGATCCTCCCCAAGACTGAAACCGAAGCCGAAGCGCGCGCCTGCCTTGAACTGATGAGCGGGCGTCGGCATCAGGTGCTCTCCAGCGTGGTGCTGCGCGCGCCTGACGGGACCCTGCGCGAGCGGCTGGACGAGACTGTGGTGTGCTTCAAGCGCCTCTCTTCCGAGGAAATCGCCGCCTATCTCGCGGGCGGCGAGTGGCGCGGCAAGGCGGGCGGCTATGCCATTCAGGGTGCAGCGGAAGGCCTGATCGCCTGGATCAGGGGCAGCCATTCGGGCGTGATGGGCCTGCCGCTCTATCACACGCGCGCGCTGCTCAAGGCGGCGGGGTTTGCGATTGGCTGATTGGCTGATCGAAGAGGGGATCGGCGAAGCCCGCGCCCTGCTGGTCGAGGGCGAGCGTGTGCTTGCCGCGAAGATCCTGTGGCCAGGGGAACTTGCCGCAGGGTCGCGCACCTCCGGCAGGCTCACCGCGAAATTGAAGGGCACCCGCCGCGGCGTCGCGCTGCTTGAGGGCGGCACCGAGGCGCTGGTCGATCACCTGCCCCCCCAGATTACCGAAGGCCAGAGCCTCGACCTTGTCATCACCCGCGCCGCGCTGGCCGAGCGGGGGCGGTTGAAGCGCGCGCAGGCACGGGTGGCGGGGGCTGATATGCCCTCCCCTGCTTCGGGCTGGCCCGAGGGGCGCGTCGTCCGGCGTTTCCCCGCAGGCTTGTGGGACGACGTGTGGCACGCGGCCTCATCGGGCAGCATCGCCTTTCCGAATGGCGAGATTCTCGTCAGCGTAACCCCGGCCCTGACCGTCATCGACATCGACGGGATCGGCGCGCCCCGCGAGGTGGCGCTCGCCGCGGTGCCCGCGATTGCGCAGGCGCTGGCGTGGTTTGACCTCGGCGGCAATATCGGGATCGACTTTCCGACCTTGCAGACCAAGGAGGATCGCCGCGCGGTCGATGCTGCGTTGGAGAATGCGCTCGCGGTCTTCCCGCACGAGCGCACCGCGATGAACGGCTTCGGCTTTGTCCAGATCGTCGCGCGGCTGACCGGGCCCTCGCTGCTGCACCGATTCGCCACGGCGCGCCTTGGCATGGCCGCGCGCATAGCCCTGCGCCGGGGCGAACTGGCGGCGGAGGAGGGCACCGGGCGGATCCTCGAACTTCGCGTGCATCCCGCGCTCGGCGCCAAGCTCAAGCAACCGTGGCTGGACGAGCTCGCGCGCCGGACGGGGCGCGAAGTGCGGATTGTGACCGATCCCGGCCTTGCCATCGAAGCCGCCAATGCCCAGCTTCTGGGCGCATGACGACCTCTTCGAAACCCTGCCCGATCTGCCGCAAACCGCGCCGGCCCGAGCATCATCCCTTCTG